>CAWVWU010000162.1:0-8604 GCA_963933925.1 uncultured Puniceicoccaceae bacterium | reverse complement strand
CACGAGCCACAAGACTGATAACATTGGGATTATAATTCGAATAACAGACTTCTTTAAAAATTTCATACACAGCAGACGTTCAATGTTTAGATTACTAACCATCTACTGTCATTTTCCGTGCCAAGCCGCTCAAAACAAACATTAACCACTGATAATCATACACTTAACATAAAAGCAAAAATCATAACAAAACCATCCTCCCAATAAACACTGTAAATTATACAGTCAAATTGACCCTCATTCCTATACATTTTGCAGACTGTAAAAGTTACAAAATCAGACCAGGCCCCAACCTCCCTCTTTATTTTACACTCAATACAGTAGCGATTTCACCGTACGAGACCGGCTCTCTCCAACCCCATTAAATGAATCCTCCATAGCTAATAAGGCCGCACTCCGAAAACTTTCTGCCAAGCCACTGAGTCGATACGTTGCCGCATCAGTCTGAGCTTCTCGCCCGAGCTCTGACAAATCCTCCCGACGAAGCGCATTCTCTAAATGAGCAACCCGATTTTCTTCATCAGTAAAATCAATCGCCAAACCATTTTCCCCGTCCCGAATCATGTCGTCACTGCACCCAGCATGAATGGAGCACAACGTTGGCGTCCCACAGAGACTCGATTCATTAACAACAAGGCCCCATACGTCCCCACAGGTTGGAAAGATATGCAAATCCGCCGCCATATACCAGGCTGCCATTGAATCCGTATCCACATGCCCAAAGACATCGATCGAAGGATCATCCGCTTCTTCGATCATTGGCTTCAACGGACCATCTCCTATAAAAACGAGTTTCCATTCCGACCGCACTTGATCACTCAACTGCTTCCATGACTCAAGCAATTGATCCACTCCCTTCAAAGGAACGAGTCTTCCAACAACAATGGCCAATTTGCGTTCAGGAGCGTTGTCTAGACGAATACTCCGTATTTCCTCTGCTATCGTAGATTTACGTAAACAGGTCTCAAACGCCTCGTGATTCGCCGCGTTAGGAGCATCCAAAATCTTTCGATTCGGAACGTCCCAAGACCTCAATACTTCACGAGCTTGAGTCCCCATTCCCACCACATATCGTGCCCGTCCCAACAACCATTTCCGGAGCCAATTCCTTCCCTGACCTTGAGACGCACTTATCCGAGATTGATACGCCCAAATTACCAAAGGAACACCCGTCATCATCGAGTAAATCGTCGCAATAATGGTACGAAAACCGAGCTCATGACTAATGAGAACCTCTGGCTTAAACCGATACAAATCACGAATAAGCCCATACGGAATGTGCAAGGTAATTTCCTGATTAAAACGAATGGGTATCGTGCTCCTAACAATTCTCCGGATACTCCACGTCTTTGTTTTTACACAATCAAACCCCTCGTTAGAAACATCCCACTTGCGATCAAACTCTTTCTCTGCATCCACAAACAACTTAAAATCCCACTTCGGCGTTGACGCTAAACGCTTAAAAACTGGGGCACGATAAGGGCTCACGATATTCGTAAGAAAGGCAACACGCAGCCGATCTGAGACTTCCTCCTTCGTCTCTTCATCGTCCACACCATAAGCTACATGATTAAACACCTGCGTCGGCTTCATCCATCCTCGAATACCGCCTAGAGCAAGCGGGATACGCAACATAGCCTTTCGGAAATCTTCCGAGCGGCCCACTAACAAACGGGGTAAACTCTTGATTCCACAAGCGATCACTGCGACCCCACGTCGCATCGCTCGATTCAATGGGTGCCGCTCTTCAGGGCACTGTGCAGCAATTCGCTCGTATATCATACCATTGCGAAACCAGCGATTCCACAACCAACGATACCGTGCTCGATCCAAGGGTACATCCTCCCACACCACCGCTTCACGACAAGAGACAAACCGTGCTCCTCTCAATTGAAGAACCGAAAAAAGGTGACTATCAGATCCGCCACTCCTGCCCATCTTAGGATCGAAGCGAACTGAATCGGGTCCATAAAACGCCAAACCTCCCACCAATGTATTACTGGTCCGAGTCTCTTTCCAATCAACCTCTGTTCCCGTTACAGGTACCGGCTTATCATAGAATCCACCTCGCGAAAGCCATTTTGGGAAATTTGCCGAAACACGCCCAATGACAGGACCAAATACAGCATCAGCACCCGTTTCACAAAACGTACCCACGAGGGCCGTTAACCAGCCTTCTCCCACCTCCTCATCATCATCAATGAACACAAAAGCATCCGCAATACCGGCATCAATCGCAGCATTACGTGTGAGTGCTATATTCTGTACGGGTTGTATGCTATAAGAGACATCTCCAAACACCACATTCTTTTCAGAAAACGCCGTGACGAGATCTCTCGCAGACCCATCCTCATCGTTGTCAACCACTCGAAATTCAACCCGAGATCCCTCAGGAATATCAATATGATTGAAACTTTCCAAAAGACGCCTCAAAAGTTCCTGACGTTTGTACGTGGCAAGACAAACTACGATTAAAAAACGACTTGTATCCATAATACCAATTTTATTCCTATAATAATTCATCGAACATCGGCTGTTTGAGGTGTCCTCACGTAATTTCGTTGAAACAACAATTTACTTACTATTTGTAATGCTGCCATAACAACAAAAACAGGGTTAGTTGTAATGTACCACTTAAACAAACGGCGCGGTTCACAGTAGAGCCTATAAGCCCATTCCAATCCGACCTTCTGTAACCGAGGTGGAGCCTGAGGGACGACTCCTGCATGAAAATCAAATGCTGCCCCAACCCCGATGAGAACTCCCTTGATACGATGCGTATGAGAACGCATCCAATTTTCCTGCTTCGGGCACCCGATCCCCACAAGAACGACATGTGCACCAGAATTCGAGAGACGCTGCGTATACTCGAGATCCTCAGAGGGAGTTAATTCTCGAAAAGGAGGACTAATCACCTCCGCAATATCCAATCCAGGGAAACGCTTCTTCATGTTCTCAAGCAATAACGGAAGTCGATCAGAATGCCCTCCATAAAATGCCACCTTTAGTCCATCCCGACAGCAGCGTTCAAGCAAATGAAGCATCAAAGTCGGTCCGTAGACTCTAGAAGCCTTTGACACCCCCAACATCCTTTGCATCCAAACAAGAGGCACTCCGTCCGCCGTATTCAAGTCGCCGTGCATCAGCGAATCTCTTAAATCAGGTGTCCACATAGAAGATGTCAATGAGTGTACATTGCTCACACACACATACCGATTCTCACGATTCTCACCCCACTCTACGATTTTATCAACGGTACCCTTGTAATCCAAGTTGGCTATAGGCACACCCAGAATTTCACTTTCAGACACATTACCAGTTCTTCCACTCTTATTATATCTTTCTAATTTCATTTCAAATATTCCTCAATTCAGTTTTTGTAATAGCTATTTACCTACTTTTTCAGAGCTTTCCTCACAACAAAAGCCATGGTCATCAAAATCATAACGAGGTCGTAGCAAAACCCTTGCTTTCGAATATAGTGTAGTTCCCCTTGAAATCGGTATTTCCAATCAGTAACCAACGCGTCTCCCAGTGCATTGTCGTCCACACAAACTTGACCCAAACTGGTCAAACCTGGTAACACGTCATACCTCTTTCCAAAGCCAGGAATTGCCGCCCTTAACTCAGATTCCAAAGCGAGCGGAATCGGACGTGGACCAACAATCGACATATTTCCCATTACTATATTGAGCAACTGCGGGAGTTCATCCAATTTTAGCGAACGTAACACCTTACCGATCCGCGTCACCTCTGGACTCCCATTAGTCACACCCAAAGCCGTTCTAACTTCAGCCCCAAGTCGCATGGTTCTTACTTTTCGAATCGAGAATTTCCGCCCCCCCAGACCAGTTCTCATTTGAGAAAACAAAAACGGACCTGGTGAGGAAAATTTGACCAGTACCCACATCAACCCAAACAAGGGCGAAAGCATCAAAATGGACAGAAGAGCGATAGTCCGTTGGACGAGCATCCACATCAACCCACATTTACGATACCCCGCTTCTGTAGCCGTCGGTAATCCAGCACTACGAATTGGAGAAACAAACCCAGTATAATTCATAATCAATTTCTATAGATTAAACTTATCGAGCCTAATTCCCAGCGTCCTGTAATTGAACATCGAGCCGGCGATTCCACTCAAACAACAAGCCACGCATGGAACGAACAATTCCACCGAATCCAGAATCCAACTTCGAATCGTGACGCTCCTTCAACGCAGCGACATAGTTCCGAACTATTCGTCTCGCCTCAACAGACGCCTCTAAAGACCGCTTGTCATATACGGCATTACATCCGCAATTGATCAAAATCCTCAATGTATCGAAATCAAGCGTCGCAGAAAGAGCGACGACCAAAGCCTCGGGTTCGATCTCTCGAACTGACTTGATCAGTGACTTGGCCATCAAGCTCCCATCAAAGTCATTATCCAAAAAGTAAACATCGTACCCTGGTTCGATAATCGGTTCGTTAGTAGTAGAAACGACAGCCCCAGGAAAGATCACTTTGAAGTTTTGAGCCAAAACGGAAGTCACTACGGGATCGTCATCCACAATAAGCATCTTAGGATGAAAAGCTCCCTCAATGTCTCTCGTTTCCAAAACGGATCGCTTTGAAAAAGTCCCACTCCTACCAAAAATTCGGTTTTCTATATTATCTATCATTCCAATACTCTGTCAGATATCGTGCCAACTTCGAAAAACACATCATAAGAGACTAACTAACAGCAATTTACACAATAATCCTAAAAGAAGGGAAAAACCGTATTTTGAAATACACTGTAAAAGTTACAGCAATAGGCCGTGGATATGCCCATAAATCTTGCAGGCTGTAATTTCTACAGTACCGTCCAACATCAAAAACCGAATTATGAAGGGAATCGTATTCACTGAATTTCTAGAGATGGTCGAAGGCGAATTTGGGTTCGAAGTTGTCGACAAGATCACCTCACTCACCCAACTCCACGACCAAGGAGCTTATACCGCAGTCGGAAACTATCCGCATGGAGACATGTTAGCGATGATCGGTAAGCTCAGCGAAACTGTCGGACTCGAACCTCGAGATTTGACGTACACCTTTGGTCGTTATCTCTTTCGTACCTTTGCCCGAGAATACACGAGTTTCTTCAAAGATATCACCACCTCCAAAGAATTTCTCTCTGGAATTGAAACTGTAATACACAGCGAAGTTCGAAAACTATATCCAGAGGCTCAACTCCCACAATTCGAATGCGAGGTCGACAGTAATGGATCGCTAATAATGGATTATACCTCGCCTCGCCCATTCGCGGATCTCGCAGAGGGGTTGATTAAAGAATGTATCGCATACTTTAAGGAAGAAATCACAGTTCACCGCGAAGCAGGTCCAACTCAAGACGCATCGAGTGCCCGTTTCACATTAGTAAAAAATGACACTCTGAAATGAGTTCCTCAGAGGCAGAAGCCCTCAAGCGCATCCTCGAAAGAGAGCGCAGGGCCCGAAAGACAGCCGAAAAGCTCCTCGAAGCGAAATCTCAGGATCTTTACAAAACCAATGAACGCCTAACGCAACTCGCCAGTGCTCTAGAAGTACGGGTCAATGAACGAACTGCTGAACTCGCGACCCAAAACTCTCTATTAAGTGCCCTTCTCGAATCCATAAAAGCGGGTATACTTTTCGAGTCGCCTAAACAGGAAGGCATACTCGTAAACCAATACCTATGTACCCTTCTAGAACTCGATTTTGACGCAACCAACGCATCGAAACTGAGTGCGATGCAATTCACTACTGCAATTGGCAATAAATTCGTCGATCCTCACATATTTCTTAATCAAACGACAAACTGTCTCGAATCAAAACAATCAGTCGTAAATGAAGAGTGGGAACTAAAGAACGGACGCTTCATTAGCCGAGACTACCTTCCACTTCATATCGAAAACGAATACCAAGGGCATTTCTGGCTCTACTCTGATATTTCTTACAGCAAGGAACTGGAACGATCACAGGCAGCTGCCGAAGCCGGAACCCAAGCGAAGTCGATTTTCCTCGCGAACATGAGCCATGAGATTCGCACTCCTCTCAATGGAATTATCGGAATGAACCGACTTCTCATTGAACATGGACTACAGGCGAAGCAACTCCAGTACGCTCAATCAGTCCAAGAAAGTGCCAGCTCTCTGCTCCAAGTAATCAACGATATTTTGGACTTTTCCAAAGTAGAAGCAGGACGCATTGATTTAGAAATAATCGATTTTTCATTACAAAAAGTTATCGATTCAGTCTTTGAACTCTTGCAGATCAGAGCCACCAACAAGGATCTGGATTTCAATATTATTTGTGACTCCAGCCTGCCACAGAAGTTAAGCGGAGATCCCAGTCGACTGCGCCAAATTTTGATAAACCTCGTTGGAAATGCCATCAAATTCACTTCTTCAGGCTCTGTCACCTTTATGGTGAGCTGCGTTAACCTATCAGACAAAATCGCAAAAATTGAATTCGAAATTCGAGACACCGGAATTGGAATTAGCAAGAGCGACATAGAAAAACAGTTCACGCCCTTCTCACAAGCCGATGCCTCCGTCTCCCGCCGCTTCGGAGGCACTGGACTCGGTCTCGCAATTACCAAAGACCTCCTCGAAGAAATGGGCGGCGAACTAAGTGTACGAGCCACAGTCAACGAAGGATCCACTTTCACCGCAAAGGTCGATTTTCCGATTGTCGATAATTCGCCCCAAGAAAAAGGCATCTTTAATTCAAGCGATTTCACCTGTCTCATTACGGCCTCCAAAGACTCCCAGCGAGAATCTCTCCGATATATGATGAAGTTAGAGGGTGTCTCTCCAACTCTATCAGAGAACCTAAACGACGCTCAAAAGGTGATTGAAAAAGTCGATCAGAACACCCCCACCGTATGGATTATTTCTAGCGATGGCATGAACGCTTCCGAGCAATCGAAATTATTAAAGGTCATAGAATTCGCTAAGGATAATATAATCCCAATACTCTTATCAAGAAACGTGCAAGAAGGCACAAAAATCGATCTTTCAAGCTTCTCCCCCCTTCACCTTCCCCTTAGCAGAAAAACACTCTACAGAAGGATATGTTCATTACTGGGAATAGGAATCGATTCCGATACCCAACAAGCATCTGCGGCGAAAGCACTCAAATCCCTGAATCTCAAACCCATTCGCATTCTTCTCGCCGAGGACAACATCATCAACCAACAAATGGCGAGCATCACGCTCACCAAGCTCGGAGCTCAAGTCGATATAGCAGCCAATGGACTAGAAGCACTGAGAATGTTAGACCAGATCTCATACGATGTTATTCTCATGGACATCAACATGCCCGAGTTAGATGGGATTGAGACTTGTATGCGTATTCGCCAAATGGGTATGGATATTCCCATAGTCGCGCTTACCGCCAATGCGATGAAAGGCGACAAAGAACGCTTTCTAGAAGCAGGCATGGATCACTATTTGAGTAAACCCCTCGATCCAAAGGCACTCATCGAAGTTCTGATGTCTCTATTCTCCGATAAAACGCCTACAGCAGAAAAAGTCTTCGATCAAACCGCACTCCTCGAAACACTCGGAGGAAACGTTGAAATCGCAAAAGAAGTGATCTCCGTGTTTCTAAAACAACAGACGACTACACGAGAAACACTGGCAACTGCCAAGGAGAACGATGATTGGACAAATGCTCGCTCCCCCGTGCACCGTCTCTGTGGGAGCAGTTATTCGATATTTGCCTTAGAGGTGGGAAAAGAAGCGAGTGCACTTGAAAACCTCTTGCGAGAAACCCCTCAATCAACTGAAGCCATTAAAGAAGCCCTTAGTAGACTAACCGAAGCTCAAGATAGATTCGAGCAAACGCTCTCTCAAGTCACCTGGAAGGATACCAATGAAGACTAAACGCAAGAACTCCTCTCTACTTGTCGCAGACGATGACGGCGTCGTACGAAAACTGATACAATATCATTTTGATCAAGCAGGCCTCTACTGCGACATTTTTGAAAACGGGAGTGATCTCCTCGATGCATGTAGCGACGAAACCCAGACCTGCCTACTCGACTTGGACATGCCCGGGCTCAATGGACTCGAATGTCTCAAGCGTATCAAGGCCAACCACCCATCTGTCGAAATTATTATTCTAACAAACGTCAATCAAGCGGCCGAAGCAATCGAAGCTGTTAGATCTGGGGCATTCGACTACATAACAAAACCCTTCGACCCCAACAGCCTTATTCGAGTCATCAAAAAGGCGATGCTCCTGAGTCGAAAGCAAAAGGAGAACGTCGACCTCAAAAACTGTCTTACCGAATCCAAAACCAGTCTAAAGCTCCTTGGGAATTCTAAAGCGATGCGTCAGATTGAGACAATCAGTGCTCGTATCGCACCGTCGGAAAACGCAGTACTTCTTACCGGAGACAGCGGAACGGGCAAAACCTTACTCGCACGTGTACTTCATTCCCAAAGCGGTCGATCAAATGGCCCCTTCGTCAGCGTAAGCTGTCCCTCGCTTCCGAGTGAACTTCTCGAGTCCGAAATGTTCGGACATGAGAAAGGAGCCTTCAGTGGAGCCAATCAACGCAGAATAGGGCGAGCCGAACTTGCCAATGGAGGA
>CAWVWU010000161.1:0-8637 GCA_963933925.1 uncultured Puniceicoccaceae bacterium | reverse complement strand
GGGTATTGCGAAGTGAGAAAATGAATTTAGAAATCAAACAGAACGAGAAGACGAACGAAACGGACTTATTAAACAGTCTCTAACACAAGATACAACCCCTCTCGAAGACATCCAAGCCCCTCCAACAACAACGGAATACCAATGTCCCTTCTTGAAACTCTGATCTAATCCAAATAGGCTTCCATCCACAATGAAAGCCATCCAATTCCAACCAGGACTCACAATCGACAATTCCACAGTCGCACTCGACATCAATGCACCGCGACCAGAAGCCACCGGCCACGACATCCTGGTAGCAGTTGAAGCAGTCGCCCTTAACCCCGTTGACACTAAAGTGCGTCCCAAAGCAGGGGGCGAACCCAGCATACTCGGCTACGACGCCTCGGGCACAGTTGTCGCCGTGGGAGACAGAGCAAAAACTTTAAAAGTTGGGGACAAGGTCTACTACGCAGGCAGTATAACCCGCCCCGGCAGCAACTCACAATTCCACCTCGTAGACGAACGCATCGCCGCCGTTCGCCCCTCAACCCTCGACGCAGCCGCTAGTGCCGCCCTCCCCTTAACGTCCCTCACCGCATGGGAATCTCTCCACGAACGCCTCTGCATAGATCCCAACGGCTCCCACAAAGGAAAGTCCATCCTCATCATCGGGGGAGCAGGTGGAGTAGGCTCCATGGGAATTCAACTCGCCAAACTCGCAGGTCTCACAGTCATCACCACTGCATCGCGAAAAGAAAGCGAAGACTGGTGCCGCGATCTCGGAGCCGACCACGTCGTCGACCACCGCGAAGACCTCGCCCCTCAGCTTAAAAACCTCGGCTTCGAAACCGTCGACTACATCGCCAACTATAACAACACCGAAGCCTACTGGGACACCATGGGTCAAGTCATCGCCCCCCAAGGACACATCGTACTCATCGTCGAGCAACAAGGTAACCTCGACATCGGAGGACCATTCAAGACCAAGAGCGTCAGCATATCCTGGGAACTCATGTTCACCCGCTCCCTATTCGAGACATCGGACATCGCCAAACAACACGAGATCCTAAAACAAATCGCCGCCCTCATCGACTCCGGAAAACTCCGCACCACGGCCAACGGCACCCTCGGACAAATCACCGCCGCCAACATCATAAAAGCCCACACCATCATAGAGTCAGGCAATTCAATCGGCAAACTAGTCCTAGAAGGCTGGCCCGCTTAAACAGCCCCTCCGAAGCTCAGAGCAATCAAACAAAAAGTCCTCACATCGCAAAGATGTGAGGACTTTTTGTGGGCCTATCCCTGCAACTAAAGACCCAGCATATTCCACTATAAATGTTCGATATTCGTCTTCCTATCGTCTACAATACAAAATCCAAAAGATCACCCACCGAGCGATGTGACTCAAGGGGATGACGCAATTTCGAACGCCGCTTTATCGTATAACGGTTCCTTCGACCAATCTTCTCTTTACCTATGACATCAGCCGCTTCCAACTCTGATACGATTTTCTGAACTGCCCGTTCAGTTATCCCTACTTCTACAGCTACATCCCTCAATACGGTGTCGCAATCTTTATGGATACACAGCAATACATGGGCATGATTAGAGAAGAAGGTCCAAGACTGCGAACCTTCCTTAGTAGACGTTTTTGAGACTGCAGCGGTTTTCATAAGAAGATAGACTTATCATGAATTCAATTTCATGTCTATCCTTTCGTTAATAAACCCCGGAACAAATTCGGATCGACGACTACGACGTTCGGTTAAACGTGCCCGAGCACGTCGTCTCAACTGACGCTCTGCCACCTCTAACACCTCCGAAATCAAAGTATTTCTATCGGCACCCTTCTTTTCGACGATCTCATCATAACCGGGCAATTCCAGCCGAACGCGTAACGCATAATTCCGAAGAGTCCTCTTTGCGCTCTCCAATTTCAAACCTGCCCTTATACCGAGCAAATTCGGATAACGGCGAAAAATCGCCTGTGCCCCTCGACGAATACGTTCTTTAGAAGCCTCTCCCACTGTCACTCCATGCGCTTCTATAGTAATGTTATTAGATCCGTTCACTTCGCTATCTTCAATTTTCATTTTTTTAATCATTAGGTGTTATTAGTGTTATTTAATTCACGAAACTATTTTCGCATTTAAATTGACAGTCAACATAAAACGCCGTTCTTTTCACGAATTATTTTTCGTGTATTAAACTTCAACAATTAAAAGAACGCTATGTATCGCTACAAAAAATTACTCGTCGTCCTATCGCTAACCGACAACGACCAAAGCCTCATTGCTTACGCTCATTCAATCGCACATCTTGCTCGCTCGGAATCCGTTCATTTTCTCTATTCAAGAGAGCCAGTCGAAATTCCGGCAAACCTTAAGAAACAGTACCCTTGGATGGTAAAGCCGATCGCAAGTGCGGCCCAAGAACGTGTGGAAGCTCTCGTAAATCAACACTTCAGCGAACTCACTCACTGTAAAATTGACATCCAAATCGCCGAAAAACAGCCGGCCCTCGCCTCTTTGGAAAAAGTGATCGAGGCCGACATCGACCTCGTTCTCGTCGGCGTCGATGAGGATGAACGCCATACCGCAATAAAACTGGCTAGAAAAGCTCCTTGCTCAGTTCTCATCGCTCCCACAGCTGCAAGCGGTGAGATCACCAACATCTGTCTTGGCATCGACACCTCTCGATTTTCGGAATACGTTCTCGACGTCGGAACGGCATTCGCATCCGCCAAGGGCAAGAATTCTGTCGAATGCATCAACTATTTTAAGATTCCAGTCGGTCACCACAAAGCAACCTTACCTCGCGAACACTTCGAAGAGGATCTCAAGAAACACTCCGAATCCAAGATGGAAGCCTTCCTCACAAAGCAAAACCTAAGAGGAGTTACCGCCAACATAACAACGAAAGAAAGTAACTATCCCGGCGGAGAACTACACAAGGACGCAACTGACAAAAACTGCGATTTGATAATAATCGGATGCCGAGGAAAGGATGCCCTTACCGCAAGTCTCCTCGGGAGCAACGCCGAAGACACCATACAATCATCCACTAAATGTGCCGTACTGGCTGTAAAAGAAAAAGGAACAGGGCTGAGTTTTCTCCAAGCTCTGCTCGGTCTTAAATCCACTGGAAGCTTATTTTAATGCTACTCATATCTGCTATTCTAGCACCTATCCTAGGTTCGATTGTATCGTTCACCGTGACCAAACATTGGACACGGTGGGCGTCCTATATTCTAGCCATTCCACCAGCTGCACTCTTCATCGCATTTGCTTCGCAAATCGGAAACATAACCTATCTCGAAACACAGAGCGTTTCCTTTGAATGGATCCCTGCCCTACAGACCAACATTGACCTTCAACTCGACGGACTCGGCCTAATCTACGGCCTCATGATCTGCGGAATTGGCACGCTCATCATGATTTACGCTGGGGGCTACCTCCCCAATGACGCCCGCACCCTGGGACGATTCTACACTTACATCCTCCTTTTCATGACGGGCATGCTCGGCCTCGTCCTTGCAAATAATATCATACTACTTTTCATATTTTGGGAACTCACCAGTATTTCCTCCTACCTGCTCATCGGCTTTAACAATGAGAGTGCAGAAGCCCGCCGTAAAGCGCTACAAGCTCTCCTCGTAACCGGCGCCGGGGGCGTCTCTCTTCTCGCGGGACTCATCCTCCTCGGAACAGCAGCCGATACTTACATCCTTTCCGAAATAATCGACCAAGGGCACGCTCTCGCTTCTCATCCTCTAGCGGTCGCAGCACTGCCATTTATCCTTCTTGGGGCGTTCACAAAATCAGCCCAATTTCCCTTTCACTTCTGGCTGCCAAACGCCATGGCAGCCCCCACTCCTGTTAGTGCCTACCTTCACTCGGCTACGATGGTCAAGGCCGGCATATTCCTCCTCTTTAAACTACACCCGGTTTTCGGGATGACCACTCTATGGATGGTCGCCCTACCGGTCTGTGGAGCGATCACACTCCTCTACGGTGCGATCACAGGGTTATTCCAAAGAGACCTCAAACGTATCCTCGCGTTTACCACAATGGCGGTCCTGGGGATGCTCGTCATGCTCATCGGCCTCGGCGGCGAACTTGCCCTCAAGTCTGCCCTGCTTTTCATGATCGGACACGCTCTCTATAAGGCGACGCTCTTTATGACTGCGGGAAACATCGACCACGCGACCGGCACCCGTGACGTCCGAATCCTAGGCGGGCTCAAAACCATAATGCCTCTCACTGCAATCGCTGCGGGCCTCGCTGCATTCTCCAAGGGTGGATTTCCGCCTATGATCGGATTCCTCGGAAAAGAATACGTCTATAAGACAAGTTCAACTCTCGAAGCCGCTGCTCCTTTTATCACCGCAATCGCCCTCGCGGGAAATGCGATGCTCCTCGCACTCGCATTCAAAGCTGGAATACACCCCTACTGGTCAAAGCCGCCCCAACTCGCCAAGGGGAAACCGTACTCTAGATTCTTACCGCACAGCCCTCACGAGGTAAACAAAGCCATGCTCGCGGGGCCTCTCATTCTCGCATTCACAAGTCTGATAATCGGTCTCTTTCCACAATCGTGGTCAGACGTTATCATATCACCCGCCCTTTCCGAAGCGACTGGCGTCGACACGACTGTCTCTCTCTACTTATGGCACGGATTCAACGTCCCTCTCCTATTAAGTGCCTGCACACTAGCGATCGGACTAACAATCTACGCCATGCGTCAATGGCTCTGGGCACGCGAAGGCGTCGCGACCGACATCGCCAATAAGGATACGGAGAACGTATACAACTACGCCTTCTCCCAATTCGTATCCCAGTCGAAGGACCTCACTCACAAGATCCAAAACGGAAGCCTACGCTCCTACCTATGGACTATCATTATCACTGCGGGTGCACTCGTCACCTACAAGATATTCGCCCTGGGCACGGTTTCCTTCGAACACACCTTCGACAATGTCCACTTCTTCCACTTCGCCCTCGGTGCGGCCATGCTGATCGCGACCTACTACGCCGCGGTCGCTGGTTCACTTTTCAAAGCACTCGCTGGGATCGGACTGGTCGGCTACGGTGTCGCTCTCATTTTCGCGATCAATGGAGCCCCCGACCTCGCAATCACACAAGTCATCGTCGAGACGCTCGCGGTCGCTCTCCTCTTATTCGCCTCTCTTAAGCTACCGGACTTTAGACGTCTTTCATCAAAGCGAAGTCGCGTATTCGATGCGATCTTAGCCATCGGATGTGGAGGTATCGCGATCGTGATGACGCTTAATGCAACACAAATCCAACTCGCTCCTACCATATCGAGCCAACTCGCAGAGTGGAGCTACCACCTCGCAAAGGGAAAAAACATCGTCAACGTGATCCTCGTAGACTTCAGAGCACTGGATACGTTCGGGGAAATCGCGGTACTGGGAATCGCAGCCATTGGTATTTCCATCTGCTTGCCACGCTCAGTCTCCGATCCTGAATACGACCCAAGCAACACCACACTGGGCCGTAGCTTGATTCTATCAATGGGAGCAAAAATCCTCCTCCCTGTCTGCATCATCTTCTCCCTTCTCGCCCTCTATAGAGGACACAACGAACCTGGAGGAGGATTCATCGGTGGACTGATCTGTGCCGCAGGATTCGTTCTCTACGCCTTTGCAATGGGGACCAACAAGGCACGAAAGAAGCTGCGTTTCGACTCCCTCAAGTGGATTGCATCAGGACTGCTACTCGCACTCGCGAGCGCATTCCTCGGACCTCTTGTCGGTAAATCGTTTATGACCGCCCTCTGGCTGCCGACATTCAATCTCCCAGTACTGGGAGCAGTCCACCTCGGAACTCCTCTCATTTTCGACATCGGAGTATTCTTCGTGGTACTGGGCTTCGCAACCCAAACCGCATACGCCTTTCTAGACACGGTGGTTCCGGCGAACAAACCGGCATCTGACTCTAATCCTCAATCAATTGAACCGAAGCTCGCACCTTCCGGAAAATAATTATGGAACTTCTCTGTTCACTCATCATCGGGGCTCTCGTAGCTGCAAGCGTTTACTGCATCCTGAGACGGAGCATAATCAAATTCGTCATCGGCATCGCATTCCTAGGGCAAGCAGTAAACTTACTTGTATTCACAGTCGGAGGACTTAACCAAGGCGCTCCTCCGATCATTCCAGCAGACGCTAAAACCATCATCGGCTCCTACGCCGATCCTCTACCACAGGCGTTAGTACTCACCGCCATCGTCATCAGCTTTGGACTCCTCGTCTTCACGCTAGCTCTCGCCCAACGTGCCACAAAGGCAGTAGGCACCGATGATCTAGAAGCCTTTCGTAAAACAGATTCATGAATTCCCTGCAAATAATTCTTCCAGTAATCACTCCCATCGCGGGGGCCTCCATCGCCTTGCTCCTACCGCAAAAGGCAAAGATCCAAGCAGCGATTGGGATCGCGACCTTTATCGCGACATGCTTGGCAGCACTCAGTTTGCTTATCACGACCAACGAGTACGGATACGTAAAACTAGAGCTCGGCGGCTGGCAAAGCCCATTTGGCATTTCATTCGTGGCCGACCGATTTGCAGCGATCATGACCATGGTATCCGCTTTTCTAGGGCTATCGATTTCGATCTATGCGACCGGAGACCTCACGAGCACCCTTCTCAAACGATGGTACTACCCGCTGACTCTCTTCCTTGTAGCAGCGGTCAATGGAGCCTTCCTCACTGCCGATCTCTTTAACCTGTATGTGTGGTTCGAAATTATGCTCATCGCATCTTTCGCTCTCATGACTGCAGGCGGAAGCAAGAGCCAGTTCGAAGGCGGCTTCAAGTATGTTGCGATAAATCTCATTGCCTCGGCCTTCTTCCTCGTCGGACTCGGCCTTCTCTATGGGAAGATGGGCACTCTCAACATGGCAGACGTCGCTCTCAAACTCTCGGTCTCACCGGGTGGACCGATGGTAAATAGTTCGGCCGTATTCTTCCTCGTTGCCTTCGCCATCAAAGCGGGACTCTTTCCCTTTTTCTTTTGGTTGCCCGCCTCGTACCACACGCCACCGATATCAATCTCAGCTCTCTTCGCTGGCCTCTTAACGAAAGTCGGGGTCTACGCTCTCATCAGAACGAATACACTCATATTCACCCAGGAAGCGGATTTCCTCAGAGGAGCCCTAATCGTGCTCTCTCTCGCTACGATGATAACCGGCGTCCTCGGAGCAGCCGCACAGTACGATATCAAACGCATCCTTTCTTTTCATATTATCAGCCAAATCGGATACATGACCCTCGGACTCGCCCTATTCACCCAAACAGCGATTGCCGCAGCCATATTCTATACCATCCACCACATCATCGTAAAAACTAATCTCTTCCTGATCGCTGGAATTATAATCAAGAAAACGGGTACCGACCAACTCGGCAAAATCGGGGGGCTCTACAAAGCATCCCCATGGCTTGCACTTCTCTTCTTCATACCCGCCTTCTCACTCGGAGGCATTCCTCCCCTATCAGGATTCTGGGCAAAGTTTGCTCTCGTAAAGGAAGGCCTTGAACAGGAGTACTACTGGTCGATCGTCATCGCCCTCGTCGTTGGCGTAATGACCTTGTTCTCGATGACCAAAATCTGGGGCGAAGCTTTTTGGAAGAAAAGTCCAGACAACGCAAAACCGATGAAGCGTCTTAAACACAAGTGGAGCCTATACACACCTGTCGTCGCCTTCTCTATCATCACAGCTGCAATCGGACTCTACTCCCAACCGCTCTTCCACTTTTCAAACCAAGCGGCAGCCCAAATTATGTCACCTGATTCCTACATCGAATTCGCCCTACCGCCTGAATACGTCGAACACATACGCAGCCTCGACAACATTTCCATCGAGACACCTATCGCTGCCCATTCTACCAAAACAGCTACAAACCAATGAAACGCTTATTCGCAATAATTGATCTACTGGCGTTCTACCTATTAGAAGTCGTCACGTCTAACCTAGCGGTTGCTCGAGACGTACTCGGCAGCCAAAAACGAATACAACCTGGCATAGTGAATATCAAAGTCGGAGACCTTACCGACTTCCAAGCTTTCATTCTCGCCAATATGGTTACCATGACGCCCGGAACGCTTTCTCTCGATATCATCCCCGAAAAGCACTCCCTCACACTTCACACCCTTTACGCACAAAACCCTGAAGAACTTCAGGCTCAAATATCCAACAGCTACGAAAGGAGAATCCGCAATGCCTTCTGAATTCCATAATTCCACATTAATCGATCTCGCAGTATCTATCGGATACGTCATTCTTGGCATCGCACTGCTTTGCTCTCTTGTTCGACTCCTAAAAGGGCCGACCAACCTCGACCGCATTATCGCTCTCGACCTCATAGCCGGTCTCGCACTCGCGACAAGCGTCCTCCTATCCATCCAAACCCAACGGAGTGTCTACCTAAATGTAGCCCTCTGCCTTGGAGTCCTTTCATTCCTCGCAACCGTTGCCTTCGCTAAACGATTCGAAAACAGACCTGAAGAAACATGGAATACATAATCGCCTCTCTCATTATAGCCGGAACTTCATTTACCGCAATAGCTGCCATTGGAACCATCAATAAAGGGCGCTTCTCAGCTTGCTGAGCATTCGCCCATGGTTGAACAAG
>CAWVWU010000160.1:0-8659 GCA_963933925.1 uncultured Puniceicoccaceae bacterium | reverse complement strand
AATAAACCAACTAACAACTCGGCTACCCCTGTCTCACTAATGGGGTCCACTTCAGCTCGCTGAGGGCCTTGGACAAATTCAACCGCCCTCCCGTCATTGAAAGTCCGTCCAATCCTGCGACTCGATCAGCAGAAAAACGAAGCCTATCCAATATTTCCATATGAGATTCCCAAGGAAATTCTGATTTAGCTAGTGCGTAAGCACCCGCAACATGCGGAGCCGCCATTGAAGTACCTGTCTTATTACCATAAGCACCATTGCCTATAGTTGAAGTGATTCCATCACCGGGAGCTCCTATATCAACCGACCAACGCCCATAATCGGAATAAACGGGTTTTCCATCTACCGGATTTGAAGAATGAACGCTCATAATATTAGGGAGATTATAGCTAGACGGATAAATGTTGCTAGTATCATGGTCTCTGCCAATTCCTGTCCAAGGATTGCCATTTCCAGCAGCATTAATAAATGCAATACCACTGGCATCCAAATCCTCCAACTTGTCTTTTAACAATTGGCTAAAGCCTCCTCCACCCCAACTAGCGTTGACGACCGTTGCACCTTTTGAACGTGCATACTCAAGCCCAGCAACAATCGCGGCCGTATTAGTTCCACCCATTTGATTAAATATCTTTACTGCCATGATCTTCGTCTGCCACGCAACACCAACAACTCCTTGGCTATTGTTCCCAACTGCACCGATCGTTCCAGACACGTGTGTTCCGTGGTGTTCCGATCCAGGAGAAACTTGGTCCATATCATCCCACGGATCACCACTACCAGCGATAGCACTTACTCCATAGATATCATCTATGTAACCATTATTGTCGTCGTCTATCCCATTTAATACTTCATTTGGGTTCACCCAACGATTTGCCTGAAGATCATTGTGAGTGTACTGCATTCCAGAATCTGTAACAGCCACGACAACACCATTGGCAGTAGAGGTACGAACATTCCATGCAGTAGGTGCTTGAATCTTCGGCATAGCCCACAAAGCATTGTATGAAGAATCGTTAGGAATTGAGTCCAAATAATAATTATGATTTGGTTCTGCGTATTCGATTTCTTCGATTTGGTTCAATTCCTTGAGGATGTCACTCATAGAAACTCCTTGATTAGTATCGACTTGAACAAGCTCCATTCGTGAATTTCCCAGTCCAGGGAGATGTTTTGCTTTGGCTCCGTACCGTGCCTTTACATCAGTTGCCCCCTGAGAACTAGATTTATAACTCTCTTGGCCTGGCAACTCTTCAAGATATTTTATCAAAATTTCTCCTTCAACGTAAGAAGCATCCAAATCAGGCTTAAAATCCTTTTTTTTCGATTTAAGTCCGTAAAGCTTGCGATCTGGTACAGCTTCCTTTGGAGAATACATTTTTAATTTGTCAAGGTCCTTCAATTTCAAATTGAACGAAGCAACAGGAAAAACACTCTCAACCATCTCCATTTCACTTAAAACCACGTTGAATGATTCCACCTCAACGGAGTCCTTTAACTCACCTAAATCGACGACAAAATAGACACCATCCTCCCCCACCATCTTGCTCTCTATTCGAGCTCCTGAAGAATTGATAGTGCTAATAAGCCTACCATAATTTCCCTTAAAGGCTAACGACTTTCGGTTATCAAGCGAAAGCTTTATTAGTACTGGTTCAGATTTGAAGATATTGTCCAGTACCCAAACTTCCGGCTCCTTGGACTGCAGCGAAGTCTCTCCTAAAGTAATTGGCCCGGTCACTAGACACGCTAAAAGCCCACTAAATAATGTATGTTTAATTGGATTCATATTATTGATTTATTCAGAGTTAGGGGCACCTCATTGTGCCCATATTTGAACAAAATCCACTCAACCTAACGAACAGGGGGGGGGCAAGACAAATTAGGTAAAAGAACTATACAACCCTAATCATTAGGAGCTATACTTCCTTCCACTAACCAGTCTAATATAATTTACTGAAAAACCTGTATTTCGAATACAAAGATCTACAGTATCCAAACACTAGAGTCCTCACAAACGAATTAATTCCTTCAGTCTATTCTGGGGAAATCCGAACAACACCTATTCTCCGTGCTCCTCGTCAATCCTAGTTGATTCCTATCCAACGGTGATGATCCAAGCCCTAACCGCATCGTATTCGATCTGCGTACCAAGCCGCCACCACCATCCTCTCCGACGAATACATCTCCCCAAAATTCACCGGCTCCTTCGTCGGCCTATTCGCCCAGGACCTCCACACCCAAGAACTCCCCGCCGACTTAGACTACCTCGAATACGAAAATCTATAAGCCCCCAAGCAGCCATCTCCTCACTCCCCCAAATAATGTAGGCCTGGATGCTATCCGGGCACCCATAGAAGCGATACCCCATTTCCCGCTTAACAAACGGGCCTACAATTCTAAAAACCTAATCGTCCGAAGGACGACATACATCCCACCCCGGGATCCTGACTACCGAACCCGCATGCGGGAAACACCTCAACGCAACGAAGTAAGAATAACAATCAAATTTCGCGTATTTTCGCGTCTTTAGTGGTAAAAGATCCCCATACACCAACCGCATCAAAAAAAAAAAACTCCCCGCCCTCAGCGTTCTCAGCGGTTAAAAAAGTCCCGACTACGTCTCCGGATCCAAGTTACGTCCTTCGTAACTCACAGCCTGATAGATCGCTTCGCACACCGGCTCCGTCTCATCCTCAAGAATGTAGTGCCCACAATCAGGATAACGAATCGCGGTTGCCTCAGGCAAGAAACGCTTCCAACGATCCAAGAAATGATCATTAAAGCAAAAATCCTTTCCGCCCCACAAAATGGTAACATCGCGTTCTCGTAGCTTCAGCAAAGCATCCTCGATCTTAACAAGGCTGTCGTAACTCGGGTGAGATACATGCATGGGAATATCCTGCACAAATTGATAAACCGCCTCGCGATCATTCCAAGTACGATAAGGATAAAGCATCCCCGCCTTCGCTTCTGGACTCAATTTATTCTTCGACATCGACATCTTCACCGCTGGTCCAGCGAAACCATTAAAGCCCTTCACAATCAACTTGCCCAACAAAGGAGCACGACAAAGAGCAATACTCGCGGGAATACGTGAATCGATAAAGGCTGCCGTATTAAGCAGGATCACACGCCGGAGTTTCTTAAAACGCTCCAAAGCCATACCAAGACCTATCACCCCACCCCAATCATGAACGATCAAGTCGAAGCTCTCTAACTCCAAAGAATCCACAAGTTCCCCCAGATCTTTGATACGTTGATCAATCGTAAACGGATATTCCTTCGCCTTCGGTTTATCAGAAAGACCGCAGCCGATATGATCCACCGCTATACAACGATTCGTCTCCTTAAGCTTTAGAATCACGTTTCGGTAATAGAACGACCACGTCGGATTACCGTGTACCATGATCACCGGATGCCCGGACCCTTCATCTACATAACTCATTCCCTGTCCACAGGACAGTTGTTTGCTACGTGCTTGAAACGGATAAAGGGAGGCCCATTCAGGAGGAAGAGTTTTCATAAAAAAGTTTATTGTCCGTTAAGCACAAAATTCGCTGGTTCTAAATATCACTGAATCAAATCTGTGATAATCTGAGCAATCTGTGGGCAAAATAATCACCATCACCACTCCGCTGCCATCATCAGGCAATTTAAACCGCTACCAATACCAAGCATCGCCACCTTGTCGCCCTTTTTGACAAAGCCTACTTCATCCGCCCGAGCCAAAGTAATCGGCAACGCAGCCGACCCCGTATTTCCAAATTCTTGATACGAGGAGTAATCCTTAGCGTGATCCAAGCCAAGGCTATCAAACAACAAACGTTGGTGAGCACTGCCCACTTGGTGGCAAACCACCTTATCCGCTGTCTCGTTATCCCAGTCAAAAGTTGTCTTAAATTTCTCCCAGGTCTTTCCAGCCAGAGCGACTCCGGCATGAAGCATTTCCTCGGAATCAGTCTGCATTTCCAAACCTCCCGCAGCCGAGCTAGAATCCCCTTGGCACAGATGATTACTCGACGTATCTGTCATGCATACGCTACCGAGAAGTCGGTGACCATTTGGCGACAAAGACTCATGACAAACCACGGCCGCAACGGCCCCGGCACCAATCGTCAAATTAGCGAAAAACGGTTTGATCGTCTTACGCGTCAGATCGCGTTCCAAAAGTAACTTAATCGTATGCTCCAAAAGCGGCTTTCCATTTTCACCGGAAACAACGATCCCTGCCTTAACCTGCCCCGAATCGATCATCGCCGAAAGCATGTTCACGCTATTCAAAAAGCCGAGGCAAGCATTGGAAACATCGAAGACCTGAACATCCTCACCGAGTCCCATCAAACGATGGGCAAACGATGCAGTCGCAGGTTCCAACATATCACGACTCACAGAGCTATGAATACAGACCTCAATTTGAGACGCATCCAAGCCGGACTGAGCGATCGCCTTCCGCCCTGCTTCCGCACTGGCTTCCGAAGGGCGAATATCGTGATCCCAAAATCGACGTTCCTTGATCCCTGTCATCAATTCCAAGCGGCCTTCCGGCAACTTAAGACGTTCATACAAAGGACGAAGCTTCTCTTCAACCAAGGCACTACTCCATGCCGTTGGGGGCGAGACGTACGCCAAAGAATCTAGAACTGCAGATTTTATATGCATCGTTTATTCAGGTCTCATTGCGAGACGAATCACCTCAGCATCGAAATAGTTAATCCCCATTCCTGCATCGAGAGTGAGACCAGTTCCATTCATTCCACTAGAGCGTGAGCTCACCAAAAAAACCGCCGCATTCGCCACTTCTTGGGTCTCAAGAGCACGCTTACGAAAGGTTATCTTCTCACTAAACAAATAGCTCTCCAGATAACCCGGAATTCCCGCCGACGCACTGGTCTTCAACGTTCCTGGGTTAACCGTATTAAAGCGGACATTCGTATCCTTACTAAACGATTTCGCCAAATAACGGATCGACGAATCAAGTGACGCTTTAATGGGCGACATGTATCCGTAATTCTCAGCAGTGATCGTAAGTGATGAAATACTAATTGTCACCACAGACGCATCTTCTGAGAAATGCGGCTTAAACGCATTAGCGGCCTCAACCAACGAAAAACTAGAAATCGCAATCGCCTGCAAGAAATCCTCACGCTTCGTTTCATGAAAGGGCTTAAAGCCTTCGCTATAATTAGCGAAGGCGATCGAATGCACAAGGCCATCGACCTTCCCGAAATCACGAGACACATCAGCAGCAAGCTGCTCGATTTCCTCCTTACGCTCAACATCACAGATGTAAACGGGCTTGTCCTTGAGGAGTTTCGCGGTCGTTTCCTTTCGGGCTTCCGATCGTACGCTATAAATGACTGTAGCCCCTTCTTCCTCTAAGAGTTTGGCAGTATGCCACGCCACGCTCTTGCGATTGGCAACACCCATCACAACGATCTTCTTTCCTTCTAAACCGAGAAAACTCATAACTACTTCAAATTCAAGGTGCCTTCGCTAAGGCGATACAAAAGGAAATCGACATGACGCGCTTATCGTCCTGATTCTTGATTCCCCCATCCATAAACATAAAGTTACCCATACGTTTTTTGAATGTCGCGGTAATATTGAGAGTATCTCCTGGACGTACGATGTGCTTAAATTTCGTATCCATTATTTTTGTCACGACTGGCACCAAATCAGAATCTCCTTTCAACGAATCTCCCATAACACTCGCGAAATAAATTGCACCGGCTTGAAAGACGGCTTCACACAACAACACACCGGGCATAATAGGATTTCCGGGATAGTGTCCCTGAAAGAATGCTTCGGTCTCTGGAACGAAACGCTTCGCTAAAATGGATTGATCATCCTTTTCAACAACTTCATCGATAAACAGAAACGGCGGTCTGTGAGGGATTGTTTGTAATACTTCTTCGCTTGCCATAAAAATTAAAAATTAAATTCGCTCTATCCCCTATTACGAGTCGGCGGCGGATTTGCATTCAGTCACGTAACGATCTACTTTATTTGAAACAATAACACCGTAGTTCATTGTCCCCAACCAACCGGACATAATAATACCGACCGATCCCGCGTGGTACAATCCACCGACCTGATCAGGCAATTCCATGGAACACTTCAGCCCTTCGAACTTCGTTCCAAAGGAGGTCCCCTGGGGATGACGCGTATAATAGTTGATAGTGCGAGGCGTCGCTGCCTCTAGATAGTCAATCTTCGACCGAACGTCGGGAATATACTTCTCGAGAGACGACAAGGACTCCTCGATCATACGTTGCTTGTTTGCCTCGTATTCCTCGTCTGACAAACTAACCCAATCCTTGTAATGACCATTCAACGACGCAACGATCGTATAGCGGTCAGTCCCTGGACGTGTCTCGGGATAATAGACAGAGAACGTGCGACTGGTCGTATTAAGGTCAGTCAACTCGTCACTAGAAAATTTCGGTGCCGCAGAAGTAAAGACGAGATCACCTATATTCGGAATGCTCTCCCCTTCCTTAATTCCCATATAGACTTGGCAGGAGCTCGAGTTGATACGCACGGCCTCGACCTCTTTCACGTACTCCTCGGAAAAATGCTCCACGCCGACGAGCTTCTTTATAGTAGAAACTACATTCGCATTCGAAACCACGGACTTGCAGCGAATCGTACGCCGATTATCGGCTTCGCTATCACGCGTGCGGCCCGCGACGACCACTCCAGTGATCACTTCTTTTCCATCGACCTCTTCAGTCAATACCTGCTCAACCAAAACGTTCTTGCGAATCTCCGCCCCGTTCCGTTCCAACTCCTCGACCATCTTCCCTACCAAGACATCAGTGCCGCCTTGGAATGTGAAAACGCCCTTATTCATGAAGTTTGAAAATACGATCCCATAAGTGATCGCCAAGTCGTCCATCGTCGACCCATTCGCATAAGCGATCGGCTCCATCAACAAACGATGCACATCGCTTCGCCCTGGAAAGAATTCCTCGAACAACTCGCGCGTCGTGCGGCGATCGTTGTCATAAAAGTTCATCTTCGCGAGATGGCTATAGAATCCAATCACCTGAGATTCCTCCAAACCAAATTTCTCGATCAAGATCTTCGTAAAATCCTTGCGATCAAAAGTTGTCCACACATCAAACTCAGGATTGATAAAACGCACGTCCTTCAACTGGTGAATCGAGTCCGCGATTTCCTTCGTCCAATACTTGCGGCAGGACTTCACCATACCATACGGAAATCCGTGCAAAGAGATGTCAAAGATGTGCTTACCTGGACGCTTAAACCACGTTGCCAAGCCGCCAAACTGATAATGGTGCTCTAATAAGAGTACCGAGTGACCGCATTTCGCGAGCACATTGGCACTCGTCAACCCGCCAAGACCGCTGCCGATTACTACGACATCGTACTCTTCCTCTACGCCTGCTAGCCAGTCCTTACCCATAAGGGGCGGAAGTGAAGGAAGCTTTGCTCCCCTTGACAATCCTCAAATGTAGCAAGATCGACACGAATCATTTATGACATAGCTCAACCTTTTCTTCATCCCTGCCCAAAGATCGCTTTTTCGACTTGCCAGCCAGCAAGGCCGACTCCATGTACCTGACGACTATGAGCAAAACACGAGTCAAATTCGAAACAACCCAAGGTGTAATCGAGTTCAAGCTCTATCCTGAGATAGCGCCAAAAGCCTGCGAAAACTTCACAACTCACGTGGAGAACGGTTATTACGATAACCTTATATTCCATCGCGTCATTCCAGAATTTATGATCCAAGGCGGCGACCCAACGGGTAGCGGTCGTGGGGGTAAATCCATCTGGGGAGCACCATTTGACGACGAGTGCACTTCTGATCTCCGTTTCGATAAGACTGGTATCCTCGCTATGGCGAACGCCGGACCAGGTACCAACGGAAGTCAATTCTTCATCACCATCGCAAAAACGCCTTGGTTGAACATGCGCCACACCATCTTCGGTGAAGTCGTTTCCGGTTACGAAAACGTACAAGCAATGGAAGCCGTCGCCACTGACGGAATGGACAAGCCCATCGAAGAGCTAAAGATCATTCGCGCCACAGTCGTCGAATAAATCAAACGCTCAAATTAACATCACTTTCCAAAGGCTCTCTCGCTCAAAAGCGGCAGAGCCTTTTTCATCCCCAATAATCTCCTCCCTCTCCCTCCAAAACAACCACCTCGCCCTAGAACTCAGTGCCCCAGTCTACCAAGATCTCAACGGCATCCAACTCGCCACCGACTGGACCTTCACCATCGGCTGGCAACTCGCCGGCAAATAGGTAGGGCGGGAACGCCGGGCACGCCGCACAACCAATTTCAAAACCAAAAAAGGTCGTCCCCAACAGGACGACCTTTTTCATAAAATCAAATCGAAACAATAGCCCAAATTCAATGCCCATGCCCTGCGTGAGGATCCTCAGCTTGATCATTTTGCCCCTCAACCGGCTTACCAATCGCAGCCTGTTGCATTCCACAACGCAACATCGACGCCCCATAATACGGATTCAGTAAATTCTCATTATCCTGAATCCAAGCCGCTCCCGTATTATCAAACGCCATCGGGCAATACATCTTATAAACCTGCCCATGAACCAATCCGTCCTCTTCGATTACTGCGATCGACTTATCCGACAGCTCCTTAAACGCGATACGTGCCG
>CAWVWU010000159.1:0-8714 GCA_963933925.1 uncultured Puniceicoccaceae bacterium | reverse complement strand
CATCGCGATCTATTCAATCCGTACGAAAATTGTTTAGTTCGTGAATGATGGTGTGGTGAACTTTCCTGGTGATACTGAGGCGTGGCGAGCAGTTATGCTTGATACGTATTCGTTGCGTTGTGACGAGTTTGAAGGGAGTTTGTTTTTTCAGTCATCAGAACTTACGGGTGCACGCTATTCCGCTCAGGCACCGTTTTTGACTGATAGTGCGAGCTTTGATTGTTTTTCAGAGGATCGGGTTGGGTCATTCATTGAATTCTGTGAATCCATAAATTCAGAGTATTGTTTGGTGAAGAGTCGTCACTGCGATCTTTCTCAATTTTCGGATCGATTTCAGACGGACTATGGGTTTTCGACCTTCTTGTTAGATCTTTCTGGAGGTCATGAAGCCGTTTGGAATGAACGAATTACTTCAAAAACTCGGAATCAGATCCGCAAAGGCTTGAAACTGGTTTTTTCGTGTGAGTGGGGTGGTAGGGAATTACTGGAGGATTTCTATCGGGTTATTTCACGAGCTTGGAGAGATCTCGGCTCGCCTACGCATTCTATTGAATTCTATCGGAATATTTTGGATCGATTTGGGGATAGAGCCGAACTGTTGGTGATCTATTGTGACGGGATTCCAGTTTCTGCGGCTTTATGCCTTACTCTTGAGGGAATTGTATACCATCCGTATGCAGCGACATTGCGAACGATTCGGGGATCGAGCATCAATAATGTTCTTTATTGGGAGATTATAAAGCGGGCGTGTGAACGCGGACTGAGTTGTTTTGATTTGGGGCGAAGTCATAGAGATCAAGGAACCTACCGCTATAAACTCTCTTGGGGAGCAAAGGCGGTGCCTTTGTATTATAGTTATTGGATGAAAGACTCGAAACGGTCTTTGCCCAATTTGGATACGATGTTTGTGCGTATGTCCTGTTCTGCCTGGAAAAGACTGCCGTTGTGGATTGCTAATCGTTTGGGCCCTCATTTGATTCGGAAGGTGCTCTGAGTCTGGAGGGTCATAAATTGGGTTTTAATATTATAGGTTGGGAAGAAATCGATGTCTAAAAAGAAGGAGATAGAATCGGAGGAATTAGAGTCTTATTGGCTTCCTAAGTTTGAGCAGTCCGCTTTGGAGGATGATGATGCCGCTCGAAATATTGGACGGACGTTTGGTCACGAGGAGCGGAGAGTTGTTTTTGAAGAGTTATTGGGGACATACCTCCCGAATTCAGCGGCGTCAGTATTGGATGTCGGTTGTGGGACAGGGACTTATTTTGATCTCTATGAACAGAAGAGGCTCGCAATTGAGGGAGTCGACTATTCTGAGTCTCAGATTAAAGTAGCACGTGGACGCTATCCTGATGCCTCTCTGCATGCATGTTTGTTGGAAGATACCCCAGACTCGATTCAAGCTGATTTAGTTGTTTCTATAGGAGTCACTCAGGTGGTTTCTGATTTGGATCGATTGTTGGATCATGCCGCTCGACGCCTTTCCAAAGAGGGAATCGCAGTGATTTCCTGTTTGAATCGTGGTTCTATTTGGCCGGGTGGGATCACTGATCCCCATTTGAGGTTTTTTAAACTCAATGAGATGCGCGAATATCTTGGAAAGTATTTTGAAGAAATTGAGTGTCGTCGGTTTTATCCTTTGCCGGGACCCTTTTCGATTCTTAGGCCAATGCTTTATCGCATGCAGCTTCCCTTGATGAATCATGGCTTCATGTTTGTTTTGAAGAAGAAATGAGTGAGAGGACTCACAGCATTAGGAAGTATTTTTCGCTATTGGTATCGCTTACTCTGTTGAGTGTAGCCCTGTGGAAGCTTTCTGGAGTGAATTGGTCCGAGGCTATCGAGAGTGCACAATCGGTTCGAATTCAAAATTTGTTAGTCGCTTCCGTATTTATCGTATCGAGCTTTTTGATTTATGCGTTTTATGACGTATTGGCGATACGGTGGCTGGGAAAGAACCTTGCTTACGGTTCTATTCTAAAAGTGAGTTTTATCTCAACCTGCGTGTCGATGAATGTTGGGTTTGCGGCTTTGAGCGGGAGTGCGATGCGCTTGGCTTTGTATCCCCTTTATGGATTAAGTTTGAAAGATATATCGCTGTCGTATGTTAAAATGGCTTTTTTCTTCGCTTCAGGGTGGGCGAGTGTCGGTGGGGTTTCTTGTTTGTTTTTGAATCGTTATTACGGGGAGCAATTGGGGTTGCCACCTGTCTTGTTTTTGTTTGTCGGCTGGGGGAGTGTTGTCGTTTCGATCGCTTACTTCTTCTGGTGCTGGAATCACCGTGAGGTTCGTGTAGGATCCTTTGTTTTGCCGGTTCCCCCGTTTCGCTTAGCGATGGGGAATCTGTTGGTGGCCGTGCTCGATATCGGGACGTCGGTTGGAGTCTTTCATCTATTGGTACCTGGAAGTTCTCTTGTTGAGTCCACAGCACGGTTTATGGCGGGAAATGTCGTAGCGATTGCGAGTCAGATTCCAGGAGGCCTAGGAGTCTTTGAGTGGACAGCTTTAGAGTTGTCTCAAAGTGGAGGTGAGGCAGCGACTCTCGGAGGATTACTTGTTTTTAGACTTATGTTTTTCTGGATTCCAATGGTCGTTTCATTGGGATTATGGGCATTGAGCAGTCGTAAGAAAGAGGGGGCTGTTTGATGAAAGGAGTGAGTAAGCAGTCTGAGGTTTTGGCCTATTGGTTATTAGCGGCGTATCTCCTTTGTTTAGGGATGTTCATGTCTACTCGTATTTCAAATATCGCGGGAGGTGCTGATCCTACGAGCTATATGGAGTTGAGTCGTATGTTCGGACAGGGAAGCTTTTCTACTGAGATGCGTCAGGTTGGAACCTTGCCCATGGATACATTTGATAAGGGCGTTTATGAGTCGATTGGACTTCAGGGCTACCCTGATTCTTTCGAACAACGTCCGACTGCCTTTACGGGCTATCCTCTGTTTATGGCGGCCTTGGATGTTTTTCTACCGGAGGAGAGTGCCGTGTGGTGGTCGGTTTTTCTCTGCGATATGGCGGCAGTTCTCTGCATCTTCCTTTTGTTGAAGAGCATGGATATAGGTGGCTATTGGGCCTTAGCAGCAGCAGCGAGTTATGGCTTGTCGCCTTTGCTCGTTAAGATCGGTTCTTTGCCAATGACCGATATCATAACGGGCATAATGGCGTCTTGGTGTTGGTTTTGTGCTCGTCGTGCTCACCTTGGGAAACGGTATGCGATCATGCTTGGACTCGGCTTGGGCTACGCGGTTTTAGTGCGTTTGACGAACGTGTTCTTCTTTGTGCCAGTTGTGGTAACGTTGTTGTTCAATATTCGGAGTCAACGTTGGTGGTGGTTGATTCTCTTATCCGGATTACCGGTTGGATTGTTCTGGGCGATCTTTAACTATCGTGTCTATGGATCCCCGATATCAAACGGATATGGGGAGGTTGAAAACCTTTTTGGAGCGGAGCATTTTGTTCCGAGTATGCTCTATTATGGGAAGACTCTATTAATGCTTTTGTTTCCTAGTGTTTTGATCCTGTTCCCGTTTTCCCTTTGTTTTTGGAAGACGCATCGGAGGGATGTAAGTGTAGCGTGGATCTGGGTAATTATGATCTTTGGATTTCATGCCTTTTATTATGCCTCATATGAGAACTATTGGATACTGAGGTATACTTTGGCGGCATGGCCCGCTTTGTTGTACGGGAGTAGTTTGGTCCTGTCTCACGTTGTGAATCGAATTGATTTTGGGCGAGTGGGACGATGGGGTGGACGGGGAATCGCTCTTTTTGTTTTTGTCGCTTCCATTGGTTATGGAGCTTACCAGACCAAGGAAAACAAGGCTTATGAGATGTTGTTTCACGAGCGTCCGATATTATCGGGCGTTGAGTGGGTGAAGGAGAATACTTCGGAGAACGATGTTTTGCTCTGCTTCTGGTCGAGCGGTAGTTTGTATTATTATACGGGCCGTTCTATCGTACGTTACGAGCGTCTTTCAGAAGATGGCTGGCAATTGATTCAGACAAACGCAGAGACTGAAGGCTATTCGGTCTATGCGTTTTTGCATCTCTTCGAGTACGATACTGCTGAAAAGCTCGGTACCGCATTCCCTGGAGAATGGGAAAAGGTGAAGGATGCGTGGCCGTACGGTGTGTTTCGGTTAGTGAAGCCTTAGAGAATGCCCAATAAATCCATTCCTTCCTCCATTTGGTTCATTTGATTTCAAAATGCGTTTCCTCAAATCGAAATACCCTTGGGTATTCCTCATCTCGAAATCCAAATTTTGAATTTCCAATGAGCCTTTATTGAGTCGAAAGCGACTTATTGGACACTCTCTTAGGCACTCTGCTTGTCAGCGAGTGATTTGTAGAGTGGGCATCGTTCGTAGAGGTCGTTGTGTGGGCCTTCGTCGATGATGTGGCCTTTTTCGAATACGATGATTCGGTTGGCGATTCGGATGGTGCTGAATCGGTGGGCGATAATGAAAACTGTTTTTCCGATTACCAGTTTCTCGAGAGCTTTTTGAATCTTTGTTTCGCTTTCGGAATCGAGTGCGGACGTTGCTTCATCCAGTATGAGGATAGGGGCTTGTCGCAAAAAGGCTCGGGCGATTGCGATACGTTGTTTTTGGCCGCCCGAGAGTCGGGTGCCGCGTTCGCCTACGATGGTGTCGTATCCATTGTCTTGTTCGGTGATGAAATCGTGGGCGAAGGCTAGTTTAGCCGCTTCGTGGACTTCCTCTTCGGTAGCATCTAGGCGTCCGAGTCGGATGTTGTCAGTGATGCTGACGTCGAAGAGGACGGGGTCTTGGGATACGACGGCGATGTTGTTTCGAAGGTCGTGTTGGCTGACATTTCTGACATCGAGGCCATCGATTAGAACTGAGCCTGAATTAACATCGTAGAAACGCGGGATAAGGTGAGCAAAGGTTGATTTACCCGCACCACTTGGGCCTACGAGAGCACAGATGTCTCCCTGTTTTATTGAAACAGAAATATTTTTGAGAATAGGATCGTCGGCATAGGAAAATTCGACGTTTCTGAAGTCGACCGTTCCTTTTGCATCTCCTAAGGGAACAGCTGTCTCGGGATCGTTGATTTCTATTGTTTCGTCGATCGTTTCTTGGATACGACTGTAGACGGCAATCCCTTTATTGAGCTCACCACTGAGTGCCCCAATCTTTTTGATAGAAGAATAAAAGAAGTAGAGTGCTAAGAATACAGCGATGAATTCGGCTGCTCCTACATTGTTCAGCTTTCCAACAATGAATGCGATGGAGAGTCCAAACGAAGTGAAGAATTCTACGGTTGGAGACAAGGAGGCAGAGTATTTTACTACCTTCATTTGGGCTCTGAAGAGTAGTTCTATCTTTGTTTTGAACTGGTTGAGCTCCTTGTTCTGTAGATTGAAGGCTCTTACTTCTTTGGCTCCAGATATGTTTTGTGAAACGTCGCCTGTGAGGTCGCCGACTTCCTCTTGTTGTTGGGTGACCTTTCGCTTTATTTTCGAGCTAAAGTAGCGGATCGGAAATATTAGGATGGGAACAATTAGGATGCTTCCTAAAACAGGTAATATTCCTGGGTTTCTGTTCGCCAAAACGCCGAGCGCAATCAGAGCAGATACACAGGTTGTTGGCTGTGTTATTATGTTTTTAGAACACTGGCTCAGGATCAACTGTAGCATTTGGCAGTCCGCCATGATCCTCGAGATTAGATCGCCACTTTGGTGCTTTTGAAAGAATGACAGTTGGACGTTTTGGATAAGTTCAAACAGGTTTAGTCTTAGTCCCTGAACGACTTTGGCTGCACAGTAGTTAACGTAGTATGCGTTGATAAAAAGAGCTAGTCCGAGGCCAGCGAATATGGCGGGAAACATGAGTGAAATGCCGATCATTTCATGACGTTCTAGAACGACGTCAGTATCCATGAGTACATTGAATAGATTCTCAGCACCTAAGGCTATTCCAGTACCGGTGGTGGCACCTGCAACCATACCCGCAGTGATCGCGATGGATAGTTGCTTTTTGTAGGGGTGCAGTAAGACCCAATAGGGTTTGAGAGTTTTAAACATGGGCTGGCTAGGTTGCAGTCAGTTTTGAGAAATTCAATCTTTTGAGCTCTTTACGTCGAGAGCGTCGCGAAGTCCATCTCCTAGGAAATTCATGGAGAAGAGGGTGAGGGAGAAAAAGGCGGCTGGGACGATGAGCAGCCAGGGGTAGACTTGCATGAGTTCGGCTCCTTCTTTGATGAGTGTGCCCCATGAGGCATTGGGAGGGCGAATGCCGAGACCGAGGAAGCTGAGAGTGGATTCGAGTAGCATAACTGCTGGAATCAGGAGCGTCGCGTAAACGATGACCGGACCCAGTATATTGGGTGCTATGTGACGCCAGAGGATGGAAAAGGTTCCGACCCCCATGGATTTGGCGGCGAGGACGAAATCCTGGCTGCGTAGGTGAACGACTTGTCCTCTGACTATACGAGCCATCGTGAGCCACTCGACGGCACCGATAGCTATAAATATGAGAAGAATGTCATACTTAAATCCTTCGAATACGACCATAAGAAGGATGACGAATATTAGAAAAGGAAGGGCGTAGAGGATATCTACAGCTCGCATCATAAAGGCGTCGGTACGTCCACCAACGTAGCCTGCTATGGCACCGTAGGCGATCCCAATGACGAGAGCGACGAAGGTCGCGAGGAATCCGACGCCGAGGGATATTTGCCCTCCTTGGAGAATTCGAGCGAAGAGGTCGCGGCCCCGTGTATCGGTTCCGAGTACATGGGTTTCGTCTGAGAGTTTGAAATAGAGTCCGTCGATATCGAGATGTTCGCCTTGTTGGATCTTCGTTAGTTCCTGGTCTGGAGCAGAGGCGTAGACTTCTAGAAATTCTTTAACTTTTATGGTCTCGTCGGCTTCGACCTGTTCTTGGTCATAGCGTAATTCGATGGCCTGGGCGAATGGGGGAGTGGCCCCGAGTTCGTTGTTTTGCTCTTCTGGGGAATAAGGGTAGAAGGGGGGAGCAATGTAAGAAAGGAGGGTGACGAATACGAAGAAGGCCAATCCAAACATTGCGAGGACGTTGGATTTAAGACGGTACCATGCGTCGTTCCAGAGTGATTTTGGAGCGAGCTTTGGCGATGATTCGATAGATGGTGAAAGGCGAATTGGCATCGGTTAGTCGTATTTTAACTTTGGGTTCAATAGGACTTGAACGACGTCAACTACAAGGTTGGCGATAATGATTAGGGTAGCGTAGAGGAGGACGGTGCTGAGAATTAGAAAGTGGTCGCGATTGACGGCGGCTTGAATGAAGTGGCGACCGAGTCCGGGGATTTGGTAGAGGGTTTCTACAACGAAAGATCCTGATATTAGACCAGCAAGGGCTGGACCGAGAAAGGAAACTACTGGCATTATGCCTCCTCGTAAGGCGTGTTTTAGGACGATTGTCGTTTCTGAGTTTCCCTTGGCCCGTGCGGTTCGAATATAGTCGGCGTTGAGAACTTCTAACATTCCTCCTCGAGTCATTCGTGCAATGTAGGCGGCGTAGTAGAGGCCGAGAGTCAGTGCGGGGAGAATTCGGTCGCTCCAGCTGAACCAGCCTGAGCTGTTGAACCAACCGAGCCAGAGAGCGAAGACGAGTGAAAGGAGCGGACCAATAACGAATGTAGGTAGGCATATCCCCAGCATGGATACGCTCATGGGGCCATGGTCGAGGATCGAGTTTTGCTTTGCTGATGCGATAATGCCTGCAGGAATTCCAATAATGAGAGCGAAGATAATCGCGAGTAGTCCGAGCTCTATTGAAACGGGAAGGGACTCGGATATTATGTCGGCGGCGGTTAGCCCCGGGAAACTCGTTAGTGGGGGGAGATCGAGGGTGATGTGTTGATAGAGGATTTTGAAAAACTGGACGCTCGTCGGGGCGTCGTAACCATAGTAAGCGTTTTGTTGATCAATGATATGCTGGGCAACTTTACGCTCGTCGCTAAAGGGGCCACCCGGAGCCATCTTTACCATAAAAAATGTTATGGTATAGATGACGAAAAGTACGGGGATCGACTGGAGGAGTCGTATTGATATGAAGCGAAGCATCTAGAATGATTGAAAATTATTAATTGAATATTGGAAATTTCTAAAAGGAGATGTATTTTAAGTTTCGATTGTCGAGGAGCTTTGGGTTCCAGCCTTTAACGCGTGAGTCGATGCGGTAGGTTCGTGTGTAGTAATAGATCGGAATGATGGGCATCTCTTCTAGAAATATGCCCTCAGCTTCATTGAGCATTTCGAGGCGTTTATCGCTATTGGCTTCGGAGAGTGAGTCAGTGACGAGTTGGTCGTACTGTGGGTTGCTCCAACCTGTTTCGTTGTTTCCTTCTCCAGTCCGCCACATGGTGAGAAAATTGTCTGGATACATGTAGTCGCCGATCCATGAGGAACGGGCTACTTGGTAGTCCATTTCGTGCATCGTGCTGAGGAATACTTTCCACTCTTGGTTGCGAAGTTCGATGTCGATGCCGAGTCCTTTTTTCCACATTTGTTGAACGACTTCGGCGATTGCTCGGTGACTTTCGGATGTATTGAAAATTAGGGTGAATGGGGGGAATCCTTCTCCTCCAGGGTAGCCCGCTTCGGCGAGTAGTTCTCGTGCTCGCTTTATGTTAAATGCAAGTGGAGTTGGTGGAGTGTATCCGGCGATTCCTGGCGGCGTGAATGACTGGGCTGGTGTTTGTCCTCC
>CAWVWU010000158.1:0-8737 GCA_963933925.1 uncultured Puniceicoccaceae bacterium | reverse complement strand
TTCAAATTCGCCATCTCAACATCCATCTCATCACAAAATGCTGATACGACGTCTCTCTCTACGCCAATTATGCTGGCCATGGAGCCATTCGTTTGCTCGCACGCTTCCTGCATTAAGCGGGCACGTTCAGCAACGACCTTCACGCCCGTCTCAAAATCAAACACACCAGCGACCGTCAATGAGGTGACTTCGCCCAAGCTTAGTCCCATCGCAACAGATACCTCTTTGTACAAGCCACGTTCTCTCAGTAACGTATAGAGTGCGAAACCGTGCACAAACAACGCAAGCTGGCACACCTTCGTCTCGGTAAGGGGTTCCTCAGGACCTTCGAAGCTAATATCGGTTAGCTTCCAGCCTAGGATCTCATCAGCCTTGTCGTACAACGCTCGCGCTGTCGTGCTGTTTTCATAGAGGTCCTTCCCCATTCCTACCTTTTGAGCACCTTGCCCAGAGAATAATAACGCAGTCTTCATGATGCGGTATAAACTCGATAAATGTAATACTGGTGCAAGCCTTAAGGTAAGAACTCACGAAAGAACGCCTTATTGTGTTTTCACAACCTCCAAGGTGTATCCCCGCAAATCGCTCTACTCGCTCGCGTACTCGTCGAGGCGTTTCTTCAAGGTATTTCGAGTAATCCCTAGAATCTCTGCCGCCCGTGCTTGGTTGCCATTTGTTGAGCCAATAGCTCGGTTAATCATCTCTTTCTCGATTACCGACAAAATTCGTTTTTGGTGGCGTTCCGTAATTTCCTTGTAGAGCGAGTCAAAGAGCTCAGGCAAGGTTTGTGGGCTCGTTTTCTCAAAGCTAAAGGGAGTGCTCGCAGGAGTTGTTGGCACTTGTTGGCTTACAGCAGCAACTGCCATCTCCGTAGTCGCAGCAGGAGCAACCGGTACCGGTGGCAGATGATTTTGTTCAGTCACGGCAGGAGCCGCAGTCTGTGCTGCCGTTTCACTCACTAGAGCTTTGGCCGCTGCAATTGGCGTCGGCAAATCCTTAAGAAGGATAACTTCTCCCTGTGCCACTACAGCACTATGGTAAACCACGTTCCCAAGCTCTCTTACATTACCAGGCCACGGGTAGTTTATCAGGGCACGCAATGCATCAGAAGATAGTTTTTTCGCCTTCGCTTTCCGCTTCTTAACCAAGTCTTGAATCATGTAATCAACGATCGATGGAATATCTTCCTTTCTCTCGTAAAGCGAAGGGACCCGAATTCGAAAAACATTCAGTCGATAGTATAAATCCTCTCGAAAGGTCTTTTCAGCGACCATCGTTTCAAGATCCTTGTTAGTGGCCGCGATCACTCTAACGTTCACTCGAATCGTTTCCACGCCGCCAACGCGCTGCATCTCACCGCTTTGAAGAACACGTAAGATTTTCGTTTGGGTGGCTAAAGCCATATCCCCGATCTCATCGAGGAATATAGTTCCGCGATCACACTGTTCAAATCGTCCAATTCGTTGCGTTGTTGCCCCGGTAAAGGATCCCTTCTCGTGCCCAAACAATTCGCTCTCTATCAAATTATCTGGGATGGCCGCACAGTTAACCGCCGTGAACGGTCCACCAGCTCGTAAACTATGTTTGTAGATACAATTCGCTATAAGTTCCTTACCGGTACCGCTGTCACCGGTAACCAAAACCGTAGCATCACTCGCCGCAACTTGGCCGATAACCTTAAAAACCTCCTGCATTGCTGCGGAGTTTCCAACGATTCCATCTTTATAATCCTCGCTATTGATCTTGGTTTCATAGGAGTCCGCAGTCTCCAGATCTCGAGTGGCATTGATCGCCGACTGAGCTAATGCGATGACTTTTTCTACATCAAATGGCTTCATGATGTAGTCATGAGCCCCAAATTTCATCGCCTCGATCGCAGTCTGAGCCGTCCCAAAAGCAGTCATCAAAATGATCTGAAGATTCGAATCGATGGAACGCAAATGCTGAAGCGTCTCTATCCCAGTCATCCCCCCCATGCGAATATCCATGAAAATGAGGTTTGGAGACGGTCCTTTTTTAACACGTTCTATAGCTGCCTCCCCACTGGGAGACGCTTCGATGGTATACCCTTGGCTGCTCAAAACGCGGCCAAGCGAATAACGGATTTCGTCGTCGTCATCTACGATCAGTACTGTGTAATGCTTATTATCTCCTGCCATCTCTCAAAATACTAACAACAGATGTAGGGAAGACTCATATGTTAACGCAATTATATTTAATTGCGGGCGAATGTGCCTTGAACGACCCACAGAGAGGAAACTCTCACTTGATCTGTTTTTTAGCACTATAGTTTCAGTATCAAGAGTGTGGCGATTCGGCTTCTTTCTTACCGAGTAAACCTTCAAGGTTCTCGACACTCTACCCGTTGCAGCCTATCCGTCTTCTTTTATGCGACTGGCGATAAAAGTGATTCCACACCTACTCATTGCGCTGAGCTGCACAATCTCAACTGTGTTTGCCAAGCGGATCGAGCTCGTGCCCTTTTCAAGGATTCAATCAAGTCTTATCAACGAATCTAGTGGTATCGTTAAGAGCCCCAATTGGCCGGACATATATTGGACGCACAACGATTCTGGCGATCAAGCCCGAATCTTTGCGATCACCAAAGAAGGCTATTCAATTTATCCCGATTGGGTTGAAGGTAACGACCCGAGTATACGGATTACGGATGCGATTAATACAGACTGGGAAGACATTGCCACGGACTCGAAAGGTCGGATCTACATCGGAAATTGCGGGAATAATTCAAATTCGAGGCGGGACCTTGCACTTTATGTTATTTCCGAGCCAAACCCTCGTATACACAACAAGACACCTGCACTCAAAAAGATCTCCTTCAAATTTCCGGACCAAACAGAGTTTCCTCCCGTATTGAGAAACTTCGATTGTGAAGCTTTATTTATTAGGAATACCACGCCATATTTTTTAACGAAACACCGAAGTGACACATTTACGAAACTGTATCGCCTAGACGAGCAACGCAGTGACATCGTGAACGAGCTGACGCTAATTGATGCATTCGATATCGGAGGAAAAGTGACTGCGGCTGACTTACACTCGAACGAAGAACTCCTTGCCGTATTAACCAATAAGGCGATTTGGGTATTCGAGAAACCAAAGGATTCAGATCATTTTCTAAGCACTCCACTTCGAAAACTTGGTATCAAAGCAGGCCAATGCGAGGCTCTGTGCTGGGAGTCCGATGACTCTCTGATGATTACCAATGAAGAAGGTTATATTTTTAGAATACCTCTTTCAGCGATTCCCTTTCTTTGAGAAGCTTACCCTTTGTTTTGTCTTAACATTCTCCAAATATCGAGACCGTCGCTAAGCCAAACCTCATCGCTTTCTTTATTTGGTCGATACTTAATCGGCCATAAGGCAACAAGCAGAATTCTGAAATTTGCTACGAAAAACGACAAGAGCAGTAACCACAGTACACCTTCTCTAGATACCGTACTGACGAAGATAAAGGCGAATACGATCGCCAGCAATGACCCAAGGGGACCCGATAAAGCCACGATAATCTGTGTCGACAAACTCTCCTGGGAACGATCATAAGAGGTCGACCCGTAGCGAAACCCTCGAAGGCTAAGCGTTAGTTCGAGTCTCCCAAAACGAATTTTCTTGGCGGTCTCGGAATTTCCCACTCTCAAACTCACCGTTTGTTTCGTCAGGAGCAACGCCATCGCCGCGTGCCCTAGTTCATGAATCAAGACCCCAAGCCCAATAGAAAGCAAATAAGCAACCAGCAGTACGGCGGCCTTAGTGAAAATCAATATGTAGGTCGGACTGTCCACTCTCTTTATTGGGGAAACGAAAACCAAACTCTAGCCGATCAAAAAATCTCGCACAGCCTCGACGAAGTGCAACCGGCACTCGAAATGTGGATTGTGCCCACTTTCATCAATAAGCTCGAAATCAGCCATTGGGAAGTGAGGTTCCACTAATAGCTCGTCCTCGCCGACGGAGAAATAAGGAGACTTTGCTCCAATCACGAACAAACAGGGTCCGTCGAAATAATCCCCATCCAACAAGGGTGAATCTTCAATCTCAGACTGCCCCGCTTCGATCGCTTCGATATTGATCTGCCAGCGATACCCACCTGAAGTCGGGTCACGCTCAAGGTTGGTGATCAAAAACTGCCTCATCGCCCATTCCTTAATCCCGGCATCCTCCAGAACTTGCACAGCATCGGTACGGGTTTTCAGAGATTTCAGGTCCACCTTCCTCATCGCGTCATACTCGCCAACATGGGAATTCGGGTAAAGCTTAGGGGCAATATCCACCACGATCAATCGATCAAATAACTCCGGGTTTTCGCAGGCTAACTTCATCGCCAACTTTCCTCCCATCGAATGCCCCATTATCGATGCCATCGTAATCTGCTGCGATTCCATCCAGGCGATCACATCCTCCGCCATTGCCTCAAATGAATGAGGCTCCGCATGGGGAGATTGCCCATGATTGCGCATATCGAGGCAAAACACCTGGAAATCAACCGCCAAATCCTTCGCCGCCGCCTGCCAATTTCGAGACGAACCCAATAGCCCATGAATCACGATCAACATAGGCTTTCCAGCCTCTCCATATTCCCTACAAAATAATTCCATCGCTCAAAATCAATAATACCAATCAGCGTCTCCTATTCAAAAAGCACCCTTAGGCTCAGTTGCAAGGCCGGAACGAAGCACACACCAACAAAGCTGTCCGTAAAAATTCAAGGTTTCAACAGATGCCCCACAGTTCCCGTCACTAACCTCACATTTTGCTTGATCCCCAAGAGGCCAGAAGCTTGCCTCACCCCCTTCACAAAACCGCTTATATCGACCCTATGGCCAAGAACACGACAACCCCCATGATGCAGCAGTACTTCGATGTGAAGAAGAACCTGCCCACCAACACTCTGCTTCTCTTCAGGCTTGGGGATTTTTATGAAATGTTTCACGAGGACGCCGAACTCGGTGCCCAACTCCTTGGCATTACGCTCACAAAACGCAGCAATTACAAAATGGCGGGCATCCCCTTCCACGCTGCCGAACAGTACATTGGAAAAGCCCTAAAAGCGGGAGTCAAGGTAGCCATCTGTGACCAAGTCGAAACACCCAAAAAAGGCGAACTGGTCAAACGTGCCCTCACACGAATCCTAAGCCCAGGAACCACTATCGAGGACAATCAACTCGAATCGAACCGCAACCAATACCTCGCTGCATTCGAATCGGACAAATCTGGCACCCACCTCGCCTGGCTCGATCTCTCCACCGGAGAATTCCAAATCGCCTCTGACAAGAGCCTCGACAATCTCCTCCCAGCCCTCAGCTCCATCGACCCCGCAGAAATGCTCATCATCGAGGGTGACAAAGAACGCTGGCAAGCCGCCGCACACGATGGATCCGGCCCAGACGAGATCGTACACTTCTTAGACGGACGAGCCGTAACCGAACTTCCTGGTTATTGCTTCGACAACGATTCCGGTGCTCAGTCCGTAATGGACACCCTCGGCGTCATCAACCTCGAAGGCTTCGGTCTCGAAAAAGACCATCCAGCCCTCGGTTGTGCCGGAGCTCTCCTTTATTACGTCAGCGAAAATCTGAGAGCCAAACCTGAAAACCTTTCAGGGATAAATGAATACAGGAGCGCCGCAGCCCTCCTTGTCGACCCTGCCACCCTTCGAAACCTCGAAGTGTTCCGTTCCACTCGAGGTACCCGCCAAGGCAGCCTCCTCGAAGCGATCAACCACACCGTATCAGCCTCTGGAGCTCGTCTCCTAGAACAATGGCTCATCGCTCCAGAGCGTAATCTTGCAGAACTCCAACGCCGCCAAAATAGCGTCGGAGCCCTCATCGAAGCTCCCCTTGCAAGCAGCGAACTCCAAGACCTTCTCAAGACCATTCGCGACGTCACCCGAATCCTCGGTCGCATGCAAAATCGCCTGCGCAATCCCCGCGAAGTCGGAGGCATTAAGGACACTCTTAATCAGCTCCCAGCTATCCTCGAGACGCTCAAGCAATTCGACGGAACAGATCTCGATTCAGTCGCGGAGAAACTACACAGCATCCCCCATCTCGCTGAGCTCCTCAACCGAGCCCTCAGAGAAGAGCTCCCTAATAACCTAACAGATGGAGGTTACATTGCCGAAGGTTACGACGAAACGCTCGACGGAATGCTATCACTCACCTCTGGCAACAAGATTTGGCTCTCTGACCTAGAATCCCAAGAACGCGAACGCACGGGAATCAAAAATCTAAAGATCAAGTACAACGGTGCATTCGGCTACTTCATCGAAATCACTAAATCTAATCTGAGTAACGTACCCGACGATTACATACGCAAGCAAACCATGGTCAATTGCGAGCGCTACGTTACCGAAGGGCTCAAGCAAAAGGAAAAGGAAATTTTTCACGCTGAAGAAAACAGCAAACGGCGCGAAGAAGAACTCTTCGCTGGACTGGTCGAGGCCGTTCTCGAAGAAACCAAGGCCTTGCGCGAAACCGCCAGTGCCCTCGCCGAGATCGACGTATTCTGCGGTTGGGCCGAACTCGCTCGCCTCTGGGACTACTGCAAGCCAGAGCTCAGCGAAGACGATACCCTAGACATCGTCCAAGGCCGCCATCCGGTCGTGGAGCAAATGCTAAAAAAGGCAGGTTCAGGCCTCGCAGGCAGTCACGCCTTCGTCCCCAATGACGTCAATCTAAGCTCCCAAGACAGTCAGATCCACTTGCTCACCGGGCCCAATATGGCAGGTAAGAGTACCTTTATTCGTCAAATAGCACTCATCACTCTCCTCGCTCAAGTCGGTTCCTTCGTCCCAGCAAGCGAAGCACGCATCGGCCTCGTTGACCGCATTTTCTCCCGTGTCGGAGCCAGCGACGACCTAGCCCGAGGCAACTCCACCTTCATGGTGGAGATGAACGAGACCGCCAACATTCTAAACAACGCCACCGAAAAGAGCCTCATCATTCTCGACGAGATCGGACGTGGCACCAGCACCTACGATGGTCTTAGTATTGCCTGGTCAGTCGTGGAACACCTCCACGCCAATCCCGTAGCGGGTCCCAAAACACTCTTCGCCACCCACTACCAAGAACTCACCCAACTCGACAAACACCTCCCTCGTCTACACAACTTCTCTGTAGCCGTAAAAGAGTGGAACGACGACATCGTATTTGTGCGCCAAGTGGTCGAAGGCGCCGCCGACCGAAGCTACGGTATTCAAGTCGCCAGACTCGCGGGTCTACCTGCTCCCGTCATAACCCGAGCCAAAGAAATCCTAGAACGCCTCGAATCTGAAGACGCCTCCGTCACCGTATCCTCACCCACCCCCGTCGCTAAACCACGCAAAAAAATCAAAGTAAAAACCGACGACGCCCAATTCGACCTCTTCGGCGGCTAAGCCTCCTCGCAATCAACCCAATCATGTAGGTCTGGATGCTATCCAGACAAAACCTCAACCGGATCGCATCCGGTCCTACAACAAAATCAAAATTCGCGTTCATTCGCATCCATTAGCGGTAAAAAAGCACAACCAAAGATCACCCATCCATTTCACACTTTCTCTCCCATGGCCTCCCTAAACGACCTCAAAACATTCTGCGACACCCGCACTCGTATCCATCAAGTAAAAGACTTCAAAGGAGCCTTTAATGGCCTCCAATTCGAAAACAACGGGACAGTGACCAAAATCGGAGCTGCCGTAGATGCTGGCCTCATACCCTTTCAAAAAGCGATCGAAGCCGGGGTCGACTATCTCATCGTCCACCACGGTATGTATTGGATGGGCACCCGCCCCCTCGTCGGCACTGAGTATCAAAAGATTAAAACTCTCGTCGACGGAAACCTTGCCGTCTACTCCAGTCACCTTCCCCTCGATGCACACTACGAGATCGGCAACAACGCACTTCTTGCCAAGGCTCTTGGAATAAAACCAGTCGGCACCTTCGCCGACTACGAAGGCACCGACGTCGGTTTTGTCGGATCTTGGACTCAGTCACGTGCCGACCTCAAAAACGGTCTAAACGAACTCTTCGATAGCAAGCTCTCAGCAATGGAATTCGGGTCAAAGACTCCCGAAAAAGTCTGCGTCCTTACCGGCAGCGGAGCCAGCGTTATAGAGCTCGTCAAGTCCACCGGAGCCGACACTCTGATCACCGGTGAACTCCGCCAACACCACTACAATCAAGCCCAAGAGCTCGGGCTCAACCTGTACGCCTGCGGTCACTACGCCACCGAAACCTTCGGAGTCAAAGCCCTCGCCGCCGAAGCCGCCGAAAAATTCGGAGTCGAATGGGAATTCATCCCAACAGACTGCCCCCTTTAAAAACGACCCTCCATCTGTCCAATCCGTAACAGAGAAGACGCAATGCGTTCACCTGAAATGACGTGAAATCAACGTTCCATTCCGCTGCACATACCACAAAGCCCCTCATCTTTTGTGACTTATGTGCTTCTTGTGGTTAAATCCCATCACCTATTACCCAGATACCCATTACCCAAAGCCCAATTTCATCATGTACATTTTGGCTATTTCACTCCAAAACTCCTAAACAATGAAACGCATCGCAGTACTCAACGGCCCCAATCTCGATCGACTCGGAAAACGTGAACCCGAAATCTACGGTACAAAAACCTTAGCTGACCTCGAAACGTCCCTGCGTGCAACCTTCCCCGAAATCGACCTCGAGTTCTTCCAATCGAACCACGAAGGAGCCTTGGTCGATATGATCAACGGTCTCGCAGA
>CAWVWU010000157.1:0-8819 GCA_963933925.1 uncultured Puniceicoccaceae bacterium | reverse complement strand
TTCCCTTCCTAGAAAAACTTAACAATATCAATACAGAGCTCGGCTTCAGCGAATTCACCGCCGGAAAGCTAGATACCATCAACATGTTCTGCATCACCGCCGCCCTCATGTGTGGCACTGCCGGACTCCCCCACGTCATCGTTCGCTTCTTCACCGTTAAAAACGTGAGTGCAGTACGAAAGTCAGCATGCTGGACTCTCCTCTTTATCGCTGTCATCTACCTTACAGCTCCCACCATCGGAGCCTTTGCCCGAGTTAATCTGATTGGCAAACTTCACAACCAATCTTACTCAGAAGCACCCGCATGGTTTAAAGACTTCGAAGCAACTGGCCAGATGGCGTGGATTGACAAAAACAACGACGGACAAATCCAATACTTCGGACCAGGAAAATCCGAAACTGGCACCAGCTCAGTCTTTCAAGGAAAGAGCCCAATCTATCCCGACTACGATGTATCCGAAGACCAACTCATTGGGACCTCAGGCGAACGCCTCCTTGCCAACAAGGCCGACACATCCAACCCCAACGAACTTTGGTTCGGTAACGACATCATGGTCATGGCCAACCCACACATGGCGGGTCTCCCCAAGTGGGTCATTGCTCTCCTCATGTCAGGGTGTATAGCAGCGGCCCTCTCGACGGCCGCAGGACTCCTTCTCGTTCTATCCACATCGATCTCTCACGACCTCATGAAGAAGATCGTTAAACCCGATCTCACCGACAAGGAAGAGGTCAACTACGCCCGCATTGCATCATTCATGGCTCTCGTCGTAGCAGCCTATTTCGGCATCAATCCGCCATCAGCCTTCATCGCCAAAACCGTCGCCTTTGCATTCGGCCTCGCCGCCTCATCCTTCTTCCCAACTCTTCTCATTGGAATCTTCTCCAAGCGGATGAATCGTGAAGGAGCCATCGCCGGAATGGCCTGCGGTATTATCTTCACCATCGGCTACATTATCTACTTCCAATTTCTCGGCGGACACAAAGAACAATACCTCTTTGGAATAACCCCCGAAGGCATTGGCTTCGTCGGCATGATCATCAACTTCGCCGTCGCCTTCACAGTAAGTGCCTTCACACCAGCCCCACCTCTAGAGGTCCAGCAAATGGTCGAAGACATCCACATCCCCAACGGATCCGGCGACGCCAGCCATCACTAGAGCAGCTTCCATAAAATAGTAGGGCGTGCTCACCGAGCACGCCGCGGTGCCCTTCATAAAGAACAAGCCTCAACTAAGGAAAGACCCTACATTTTCCCTACTGGTTTTGGTTTTCCCTTGTTAGAATCTCAACTCAACTTCTACACCAGAAGTCGACCTGTGACCATCAACCCGAATCGATCCACCTAAACGGTTACTTGATCGGCCCCATTGTTTGTCACTCAAACTACTGGATACGTCATTGATACGATGGGTGACTCCAATAAACAGAGTATCGCTCTTCGCATTCAACGTGAACGAACGCCCAAGAGAAAAGCGAAACTCTTGAATCCATTCATTCGCGTCCAAAGGGTTAACAACAAAATCAGGATCCCGATCCAAGCCCCTTAGAATATCAAAATTGTGATAATCATACTCAGCCTTGAATTCATAAGGTCCTTTACTAATCAGTAAACTCGGATGCACTGAATAACCAATAGTATGCACGTAGCCCCCTTTCCAGGATTCAGTCTGCCAAAACCAACGGGTACGCTGATCCTGAAACGGCACAAGGGCGTACGGCTCCAATAAACTCATATTCCCATAAACAACGACATTCCCTTTTACTTTCCAACCACCTGTTTCGAAATTTTGCTCAGCGAAGAGGCCTAGAATATGAGTAGTCGCATGCCAATGCTCCCTCAACTCATAATTAACTTTTGAATACTCAAAGGAGCTCGCAATTCCAAGTATCGTAGATTTCACCCGATCACGATTAAAGCCACTCACGGACTTGCGATACATTCCCCACAAGATTACTTCAGTCAAGAGCCTCAAATCTTCCTTCGCATTATCGCTCGCCGACATTTCAGCCAAAAGACTCGCATAATAGGGCATATCAAGATGCTTAAAACGCTTGCTCTCTTTGAGAGTGCTATGGTGAAACGAAAAAAGAAACTCCAAATGACTCTCATCAAGATCGTCGTGAACGAGCGAATAACGAAAATCCGGTATCATTTCGAAAGCCCCACCACCCTCATCCCAGTGAAAGAAATAGGAATTCATATCATTTAAAACTTCATCCGGATTTACTAGTCCGGCTAAAGACTTCTTAACAAATGAGCTATCCCGAGGACTCTGAATCAAATATTGATACATTTGATAGCGAAACTCCCCAATTGAAAGCCCTCCGATCGGAGTTAAGACTTGGTCATTAATTGAAAATGACTCTCTGTATTCGATAAGCCATTCCCACACAAAGGACGAACCAAACGAAAGCCAAAACGATTCATTCATAGAAAGACCGTGATTTCGACCGATAATATAATACTCGGACCCCGCCAAAGCATGGCCGTAATTCAGCAACGCTATATTATCATCAACGATATAGCTCCCTCCATCCATCTTTTTCCAAAAGGTATCAAATGTACCCGGATAATCATAATCTCCCTCAAAGTCAGCAATGCCCCAATAATACACAGCACCTATTCCTAATGATCTTAAATTGCCCTCGATCGCACCCCGAAGCGAACGCTCCTTCTTAGATTCTACAACGTCCTCAAATTCGAGTGACACCTCATCATCCACGACTTCGGAATAAGAACACGCTAGACTGAGGTAAACGAGAGAGGAAACGAATATTAATCGACGAATTTGCATAGCGAGAAAACAATAGCTGCCCTAAAACGATTGGGGTAACAGGCGTACCAAAGTAAGAATCCACAAGTTCTATTGGCAAGATGCTTCTTCGTTTTTCAGTAAATCACATAAATATCCAAGATATTTAAGCCCACAGGACAAACAAGCAATGATTCCTAATAACCAAACTCCAATGCGATCCGTACAAAACGAGAATAGCTTTCTTGTTGATCAAATTCTTTAGACCGAAAGAAAATCAGCATACGCACACGTGCTTTTTCATTACCATAGCCCACGCCCATCGAAGTCTCAACAACCGCTAGATTCTTATCCACACTGTGACTATCCCTGAATGTGTTTCCATCGAGAAACATATTCCGCCCCACAAGGAATCCCTTCAACTCTACGAGATGAGAAAACCGGAATCTTGATTTCCCTCCTTTCGCAACGCTAGGTCCACGATCAAAATCACTTACCAACTCCCTTCCCCCACGCCAACGCAAACCATACGAAAGACTCGTATCAACATTTCCTAAGCTCAAACGTCCTAGAGAAACAAGTTCCATCGAGTAATCCCTCTCGATCGAACGCTCCCAAATTCGACGCTCTCGTTGATAAGAAAGGTTTAGAGCCAATTCATTCCCCAACTGATTCTCCCATCCCCTAACCTTCACGGCACCGAATACCTTGTGAACATTTTCCTGAACCTCATCCGCAAAGGAACTTGGACCCACGATGCCCAACGAAAGTACAACTCCATCTATCCTATCTTTATTTCGAGCAAAGAGAGACATATCCAAGTAAGTCCAACCAGCGTAAGGACGATCATTCGATAGCAATTCCCTCGAACGAAGATTCCGGGGGGTATAAATTTTCTGACCAATCGAAATCCGAGACCCCAGAAGATCGACCTCGCCATTTCCCAACGGGGTCAACGCGACCAATCGCTTTAGAACACCTGGCAATGCGTTGACCTCATCGATAGATGTTCGGCTAGACCCCGTCCAAAAGAGCTCCATGCCCGCAGAATAATCACCATCCAAATTTCCAATACTATCATTATCGCTTACAATAGAAAATGAGCGGTCAAACTTTGAGGGCTCAGAGAGCCCAGAAAGAGTCAAGAGACAAAAAAACGATAAAAATACGGAAAAACGGGGATTTTGCATAATCTACCCAATTTCTTGTCCTCAACTCCGCATATCAGTCAACTCTTTTAGATTTCATGATGTTAGTGAAATCCCAGTCCCTAGCCCCGTGACCCGATTGAGAGTGGCGCCTTATGAATCTCCCCCTCTATCTGATAGTGCCAATCAGTGATCCACACGAAATAGAATAAATTGATAGCAAAAACAATGCTCTCCCCTTCCGCACTCCCAATAAACACCCCAAATATCGTACCCAAAATAAGGATCATAATCATACATCTAGAGAACAAGCACTCGTAGTTTCACGTAGCTCACAAAAACTACGCACGTTCCAAATATGACCAATTTTGATCTAACCCCAAATTTTGTGCTCAATTTAGATCTCAAAAAAACACTCAAAATGATCTAATTATTACACTTCAAAATCATTTAAAGAACGTTCCCCCACACACTCAGAACTGGCGCGAATCCAGCTAATGTATACTTGTTCTCGCTTAGCGAGACATTTGGGGTAACCAAGAAAACGAATGGCGGGTCGCTTAGGGGTAGGCGGCTCGCCTAATCTTTTTAACTAATAAGAAGAAACCAAGAACCTCGGAATAGAGCGTCCTATTTTCCGTCTCCCATCAATGGATTTTGCATAATTGCGTCAAACACTGTCGCCAAGCATCCCATTTGATGATCCGCATCGTTTTCGCTGATCAATAACTCCATTTCCTCCTGCATATACGGCAAAGCAGAAGCCCTAAAACTACTCAAAACAGAATCCTCACAAAGACGCATCACTCCGCCCATACGCCCTCCAACAATAACAACTGAAGGGTTAAAACTCTGAACGAGACGAGACAACCCTCGACCGAGTTGGGCTCCCACCTCTTCGAGCACACTCAGAATAATCCGATCCCCTGCTTTGGCTCGATCACATACATCATCCAGCCACTCAACATTCGATTCACTCCCCAATGGCAACTCGACACCACGAGCCAACAACCTGCGGTGAACTGCCAAAACACCGACTTCAGTCACCCAACACCCCTGATGACCACAACTACAATTCACTCCATTATCTGCATACCACGTATGACCCACCTGACCAGCAAAGCCTTGGGAACCTCGTAAAAGCACACCATCCACAAATATTCCAGCAGCCATACCAAGCCCAACACTCAGATAGATTAGGTTTCCTACGCCACGACGAACTCCTAAATGCTGGGCAGCAATAGCACCTGCATTTGCTTGGTTTTCGACAAAAACCGAAACTCCAAACCGAGCTTCCCAATCCGACTTCAGTGGAATATGAGACCAGCCCGATGTTGGACCATAAACAAGCTCGCCACTTTCATGGTTTACCAAACCTGCCCAAGCAACGCCGATCCCCAGGCATTTCAAACCACGATCGCCGCCTTCACTCATTGCACGATCCACTAAAAGAGCCGCACTCTTCAAAGTATCTTCAGCGGTTGCTCCTGAAATCACCAACACACTGTCCTTCCACAACAGATCCTGCCCTACATTTGCCACAACAACTGTAACTCGATCCAAGTCGATCTCTACAGCAATCATACAACCACAATCCGGATTCAAATTGAGCAATAAACCGGGCCGACCAACCTTCCCTTCAGTGTATTCAGTTTCACTGACCAAGGAGGCATCCATCAGATCCGATACAATATTCGAAACCGTAGCCCGTGTAAGCCCAAGTCGCGATGCGATTGTCGCCCGCGACATCGCTCCGTTGCGGCGCAATTGATCGATAACGTTTACAGCATTCAGACGCCGAATATCACTCCGGTCATAGCGCGTTTTCGAAGGCATTAGTGAGATAAGCTAAATTTGATATAAGACTGCCGAGGATCCCCATTGATTTGCTGACCAATCCCAGGGTTTATAAACGACACGTACTCCTCATCGAAGAGGTTGCGAGCACCAAGCTCGACCGTTAGTCCCTCGTTCTCATAGGCCAACGACAACGCACTCGTTACATAGCTTTCAGCACGAAACGAAACATCCTCTTTTTCATCATAAAAGACTCTTCCAACATAGCGCCCATTCCCCACCAGCCTCCATCGCTCACTCAGATTCCAAACGAGGCTAATACTTGCAAGATCCTCAGGAATAAAGGGCACACGATTTTCCGCTAAATCCTCTCCGGTCGCAGGATCGAAATATTCCACAAAACTCGCATCAGTGTATCCATATCTAAAATCTATTTCGAAAAGTTCGTTTGGGCGTACCCACAAAGAAAACTCTCCGCCCTTCGACACAACATCTCCCGCATTAAATGTCGCATAGTCCGTCTGAGTAATCGAACGCTCCACGTGATAGCCATCAATCTCATTGCGAAAGAAGGCAACATCTCCGCCCCATAAATTGTTCTCAGAACTCCACTCACCCATCAGCTCAATCCCATCAATACGCTCGCGAGAGTGCTCTAAATACTGCTCACTATCAGTATACGTCGAATACCCACCAGGCTTTTCAGCGCTACTAAGACGCACTGTCCACAACTGCCTCTCAGAAAGTTCAAGGGTCGCAAACAGATCCCCCTGTAGCGATTCCTCCTCACGAGACATAGGATTAAGCTGATCATCATCGTCCGGAGGTAATAGTACGTTTACTTTGTTAAATGCTGAAGCAGTGCGATCTCCACGTATACCTCCCCCGAAGTTCAAAGCCTCTCCAACCCTACTCGAAACATTTCCCCATAGAGCATAGTTCGATTCTTCTAATTCAAATGTACTATTCTCAATAACACCGATTCCAACCATCTCTCGAGAAACACCACCCTCAGATTCACGCTCCTGTGAATACGCTCCGAACTCCCATACAATCCTAGCCTCGGAAGAGCTTCTAAAGTCAAACTCATGAGTCTCCTGCTCTTGCACCTGATTAAGATCTGAAATAAAGGGCAGACCAAAATCAAACTGCGTCAAATACGGGCCTAACTCCCACTTCGTCCGACTCGACGTCAACGTCCACTCATTGTCCCCCAATCGCCCTTTAACGGTAGCCCCCGCAACCGCATGCTGCGACTCCGTCGCTCCCAAAAAATCATTTAGGGAGACAAATGCGTCACCCCCAAGAGGGGTAAACGCCTGCTCTCCATCTTTTACGTCATCCAAAGCAAATACAAACTGTCCCTCTAGCCCTGGAAGCAAGGTTCCATTGAGCTTCAAGCGAACTCCCGAACGATCAATATCCCCTTTATTCGTATTACCATCAGCAGCCGCATCCACAAACCCATCCTGGGTCTTACGATATCCCGTCAATGCAAGTCCACCATCCCAAACCTCAAGAGGCCGCAGAACCTGAAATTGATCACTAAACAACGACGACTCTCCCACCGAAACCGAATACGAACTGTCAGGCTCGCTCCCCGCAGAACGGGTCAGAATTCGTAACGTACCCGCTGGGCTATTCTGTCCCTGGTAGGCTGACTGAGTCCCTTTCCTAAAAACACTACTTTCAACCCCAACCAACTCCGCCGGAAAAGCATACGGACTCAAAGAAGGTACTCCGTCGACATAAGTCGATAGAGATGCTGCTCCAAAAAACGGAGTATTCGCCACGCCTCGTGAAGAAAACACGGATCCAAAAGCCCCCGCATCCGACGACGATGCAAATAAGCCAGGCGAATCAAACAATTCACCAAACTCAAAAGACAAACTTCCCGTAGGGGCATTCAAGAAACTTTCGACCGTCGGAACATGTCCTGCATTGGCAGAGTCGTTATCCACCGAAAACGGCGACAACTCAATTGCTTCTGAATCATCCGCTTCAAGACAAACCAATACTCCTGCCACACCAATACTTAGTGCAGTCATCTTACCCAGATTCACTATCAATAGTCCTTTTAAAAACATCCCACGAAACTCCTATGATTTTTCCAAATTACAATTCAATTCTACAACATTTGAATCATTCAAAAATGGGCAAAATTTCTAGAAAAAAGATCGAAACCCCACGTTTGTTTAGTTATTAAACTATTGACCTTATCAATGAATCCACAACTAAATAATCCAACAAAACCCAACCACCATATTTCAAAATTCATCCATTACCTCCCTATGACCAATTATATCCGAATATTCTCTCTCTTGACGACCCTGGTTTCCAGCATCGCTTTTGCCGCCACACCAACTGCCGAAGAAAAAGCGGCTTGGCCCAAGGGCATCAACCCAGCCACACTCCTAGTCAACACTGACTCGGAACCAGAAATAACGTCCTCTGACTTCACATCACTCTACAACGGCAAGGACCTCACGGGTTGGTCTGTAAAGGGTGGAAAAATGCTTTTCGAAGCACAGGGCGATGAGATAGTGGGTACCAATGTGTTAGACGAGCCCAATGGTTTTCTCTGCACCGACAAAATCTATACCGACTTCATCTTCACTGCCGAATTCAAATGGGAAGTTCTCGGAAATTCCGGATTTATGTTTCGTGCAGACACCCGCCCCGCCCCTGATAGCACCGACGAACACGTATTTGGATATCAATCCGAAATGGACGATCAAGAACGCCGTTGGACAGGTGGTATATACGGCGAAAAAATGAACGGTTGGATCTACCCTCTTTCCAAAATTGAAGGCCACCAAGCGGCCCGTGCTGCCATTCAAGATCACCGCACATGGAACCGTGTCACCATCCTAGCACAAGGAGAAGTCATCAAAACGTGGATCAACGGAATCCCCTGCGCCCACTCAATTGACAATTTACGCAGCGAAGGATTCTTTGGTCTGCAAATTCATTCAGGTCCCAAAGGCACAGTCCACTGGCGAAATATCAAAGTAAAAGAACTCTAGAACGAGCATTCCTCAATCGAACACAGTCGCACTAAATTCACCAGTTTCATAAAACCAACCAACATCTAACACAATATATTCGTAGTCATATA
>CAWVWU010000156.1:0-8977 GCA_963933925.1 uncultured Puniceicoccaceae bacterium | reverse complement strand
CAGAAATGGAGATGGAGATGACACTGAAGGAGATTAGATCTCACGAGGAGTCGATCGCTGCACTCGATCACGAACTCGAATTGCGTGAGCGCAATATCGAGAAGGAGCTGGAAGACGTAAAGGCCCGCAAAATTCATTTGGAGGAGTTGATTGCGAATGTGCGTCGTACGATGGCAAATCTCGCTTCGATGGATGTCGCGGAGATTAAGATAGCCTTGGAGCAAGAGGTCCGTGAGGAGTGTGCGGAGGAGTTTAAGCGAATGCGCCGCAACTTGCTGGAGCGTTCTGAAATTGATATCAAGCGTGAGGCGACTCGAACTTTGGTGACGACGATGCAGCGCATTGCCAGCAAGCCGAATAATGAGATTACGGCGGCGATCGTTCAATTGCCTAATGATGATATGAAGGGGCGGATCATTGGACGCGAAGGACGAAACATAAAATGTTTCGAGACGGCGACCGGCACGACTTTATTGATAGATGAGTCTCCGCAGATGGTTTTGGTTTCATCGTTCGACCCTGTTCGCCGCGAAGTGGCAAAGAGTGCGTTGGAGCGCTTGGTAGCTGATGGGCGTATCCATCCTGCGACTATCGAAGAATTTGTAAGCGAGGCACGAGCAGATATCGACCAGATCGTCGAGCAGGCCGGTGATACAGCCGTGAGCACTTTAAAAATCTCCCGACTCCATCCGGAGATCGTGAGTTTGCTCGGTAAGCTTCGTTTTAGAACATCGTATTCGCAGAACGTCCTCGAGCATTCGGTTGAGGTTGGCTTCTTATGTAGTTTAATCGCTTCGGAGCTCGGATTAGATCCGAATGTGGCGAAGCGAGCTGGCTTGCTCCATGATATCGGAAAAGCTATCGATGGAGAATACGAGGGAAGCCATGCCTTGGTAGGTGCTGATTTTGTGAAGTCACGTGGTGAAGACGATATTGTGGTCAACGCGGTGGCGGCTCACCATGAAGAAGTGGAGCCGGAGTCGATTTATGCCGGGATCGTTATATTGGCTGACACGGTATCTGCGGTGCGTCCTGGTGCTCGTGCGGAGAATATTTCTGCCTATATTGATCGCCTCCGCAGTCTAGAGGAATTGGCATTGAAATTTGACGGTGTAAAATCTGCGTTTGCGATTCAGGCAGGCCGTGAGATTCGCGTGATGGTCAACCCCAAGGTGATTACGGACGAAACGGCGAGTGATCTCAGCCGCGAACTTCGCGAACGCATCGAAGATGAACTCGAATACCCGAGCACCATTCGCATTACCGTGATTCGCGAGCAACGTTTTACGGAAACGGCGAAATAAGTGATCGTTATTGGGTGAGTGATTGTGACCACTGTGAAGTGTTCCCAGAGGGAAGAATAGAGGAGACTGTAGAAAGCCAAAAAATGTGGCTGATGACAAAACCGATACGAATATTCCTACTCTTTATTACAGTCTTTCTTAGATCCCATGCGGACGACCTTACTCCTCCGCCACCACCTGGAATCTGGATGTGTGATTATGGTGAGGACGAAGATTTTATAAATGGAAGAAACGAAGCTAGCTTGACCATTGTTAATGGAAATCGTCATCTGCTACTTTCTGGAATCGTTGAGGAGGATGAATGGATCAAAGCGATCCATGACTCAGGAATCTCTACTAGTCTAAGTGATTATAGAGTAAAAAAAGATCATCGATTCTCATCAGGCTTCAACCAACGCATGATTGAAGAAGTAAGAAAAATGGAGATCTATCATAGCATTTCGCAGATGCTTAGAAGCGATGAAGCTGTTTGCGAGCAATACAGAAACTAGTCGTGAAACTGATATGTTAAAGTCGAATCAGTTTAAATGGTCCGTCCCCGGTTAAGGCAGTAGTCCAAGTAATTGGTCGATTTGACTGGATAGCTTTTCGCCTATTTTTTTAGCAATCGTCGCGGTTTGGTCATGGCCTGCTATGTGTAGTTTTATGGCGATTGGTTTTATTTCAGCGATTAGAGTTTCCGTTTGAGTTTTTGAGTTTTCGGGAAGAAGAGGGCTGAGTGCGTTGAGGGTCGCTGTTAGTGCGACCTCTTGGTAATGCATTTCTCCAAACGCTTGGGTTTGGGTACTACGCTCGATCTCGGTTTTAAGGGTTTTGAGGTGTGCGGTGAGTCCTTCGAGTTCCATGGCCGAGACGTCTACGGTTGTGTAGGCGGGAGCGGGCTGGTCGTGGATGTCTGCTTTTTCGGGGGCTCCACAGCCAGATAGCAGAGTGAGAGTTGCGATGAATGAGATGAGTAGGGTGGTTTTCATGGGAATTTTCCTATGGGTTGAGAAAGGATTGCACTTCGGCGTGGAGGTCGGAGTTGGCGGCGATGATGCTCTCGCCTTTTGTGGGATTGTTGCCTTGCCAGTCGGTGATGGTGGCTCCCGCTCCGCGTACGATGGGTATCAATGCCATGATGTCCCAAGGACTCATTTCGGGATCGAGCATGATGTCGGCTTTGCCTTCGCAGAGGAGGAGGTAGCCGTAGCAGTCGCCCCAGGTTCTGACGAGTCGGGCTCGTCGAGCGAGTGCTTCGAATGTGGCTCCATTCTGATGGTCGCCTACGGATAGAAAGTCTGTAACGAGCACGACTGAGTCGTCGATACTGACGCCCGTGCGCGCTTTGATTGGAGAATCATTGCAGAAGGCGTTTTGGCCATCGCCGCAGATGCGTTTGCCGATCGCGGGGTAGTTGATGCAACCGTAGATGGGCTCTCCATCTTTTAGGAGTGCGATCATGGTGCCGAAAAGGGGGCAGCTGGCGACGAAGGTTTTGGTACCGTCGATGGGGTCGATGACCCAGCTGTACTCACTTTTGGAGGCCTTATCGGCGAACTCTTCGCCGACGATACCGTGATCGGGGTAGGCGGCCTCGATTGCGTCTCGGATGGTTTGTTCCGAGGTGCGGTCGGCTATGGTGACGGGTGTGTCGTCGCTCTTGGATTCAGTCTCGAGATCTGAGCTGTTGAAGTAGTGGAGGATGGTCTTCTCAGTTTCAGAGCAGAGCTTCCGGGTAAATTGATCGAATTCCTCGAATTGCATGGATGAGGAACGTGAAGGGTTGCCTCGATGGGTTAAAGACTAAATGAATAAAACCCATGTCTCCGCATTGGGATGAACAGTTAATTCATGTTATTGATTTCGAAGGAAGTGCCCAGAGTGGCATCGTTGAGTTCGGAGTAGTGTCATTGCGTGGGATGGGAATTGAGTCCGTTTCGACTCGTTTGTGTCGACCTACGGGAGTGATTCCGGCGAACGAGGAAGAGACCCATGGGATTACGCAGGCGGCTGCGAAGGGCTTCGCTCCTTTTTCTGATGAGTGGGAACACTTTGCAGGATTGCGCGAATCTGGCCCTTTGGGAGCACATTTCGCGTCTGCGGAAAATGGTATGATCAAGAGCGTCTTTCCTTATGCTAGAAAATCGAAGGATTGGATACGAGAAGGAGGGGTTTCCGCTGAATGGGGGCCATGGATCGATACAGGGGCTTTGTTTCGAGACGTGGTTAAGACAGGGGACTCGTTGAGCTTGAGGGTTTTGATCGAAAGCGAGGGGTTGCAGGAGGAACTTGATGAACTGGCGGAGGAGTATTGTCCGGAGAATCGCCGTTCTTATCACTGTGCGTTGTATGATGCGCTGGCGTCGGCTTTGTTGTTGATATTGTATTGTTCCGATCACTACTCGGGGCGGGCGACTGTGCAGCAGTTGGCTATCTTGAGTAAGACAGGTGGCAAGAGTCGTCAGTCTGCTGAACAGTCGGAGCTGTTTTAGGCTGTGAGTTTTTTCGCTATTCCTCTACTTGGTAGGCCTCGATGAGGGCGATTCCTTCTCCGTTGGTTCCTTGTAGAAGAACGGTGTAGGCACCTGGTGCGAGTTCTTTCAAAATAGCAGAGGATGTACTGCCGGTGTTCAGTCCGAACGAGCCCGTTGAGATCATAGCGTTTGCTTTTGAGGATTGGTCCTCTGATTCCCAGTTGTCGTTGGTGGCGATGATGTTCCCGTTTTGGTCGATTAGAGTCAGAGCCGGGTCGGAGAGGGTCTTCTCGGAGGTTAGGCTATCTTCATCCGATATAGCGGCAAGTTCTTGCCCTACGCCTTGGACAAGGATTGTTTTTGGTAGGGCACCTTTGACTACAAACCCTCCAATGAGGGCGTTGTCGTTTATTCCTACTCTTCCTCGAGTGGAGATGTTGATCAATTGTGCCTCGTTTGCTTGGGTGGAGGGCTTTACTTCGTAGGCCTCGACGAGGGCGATGCCTTCCGTTCCCCCAACGCCTGAAACAATGACGGTGTAGGAACCCGGTGAAAGAGATTTCAGAATTGCCGCTGAATTGCTGCCTGAACCAAGTTCGAAGGATCCGGCGACGAGCATGGCGTCTGATTTGGCGGAGGCGTTTGAGTCTGCTGCTGGGTCAACTATGGTTTCCCAATTGTCATTGCTAACGATGAGTCCGTCGGAGCCGTAGAGAAATATTATAGGATCTGATAAGGTCGTTTCAGCTGTCAAGTTGTCGTTTTCTAAAACGTCAATCAACTCTGGTCCGACCCCTTGTATGAGTACGTTTTGATTTTCGTTGCCTTCAATTACGAAACCACCGATGAGGACGTCATCACCGATACCCACTCGCCCACGGGTGGAGATGTTGGCGAGCTCAGTTATTGATCCCACGGAGTCGATGTTGTTGCGGAACGTAGCGATAGGTGTGTTGAGGTTTCCGTATCCAGAATTGGAGTATATGATCTCCCATTGTTCGTGGCTCGGGGAATTGTTCACACCATTGATAATTGCAAAAATTGGTTGGCCGCCAGACGCGAACTTATTGGCGAACGAACGATTAAAGTCGTTGAGTACTTGTCCGAAACCGTATCTATCGATGAAGGCTTGGGTGCTGTTTTCGGCGCTGCCTTGAAGGTTGATTCCGATATGAACGAATTCAATGCCTTCGGTTGTTCCTCCTTGATTGCGATAGTATTCTACAAGGCCGGGTTCTATGTCTTTTGCCGCTTGTTGGCAAAACGGGCACCAATAGGCAAACCACTCAAGAAAGATGACTTTGTCTTCGAGATCGTATAGATTAACGGGTTGGCCGGTTGATCGGTCAATCAGGCTTACGTTTTCTACAATGTCGCCGGCTTTGTAAAGTTGAGCAGATGCGGTATGAGCCAGTTGAAGGGCAACGAAGGCTAGGGTGATTTTTAGAAGAGTTGGTTTCATGAGAAAGTGTTTTCTAGAATGTTTTTCCGAATGCGATTTGGGCTACAGTCCAGTCGCGGTCTTTGTAAAGATTACTAAAGAAGTCGGAGTTGGCTCCGCTGTTGTCGAAGCGTGATGAAAATGGAGCTATGTAGACGCGGCCCGTCCAATTTTCGTTGGTCCAGCGCAGTCCGGCACCCACTCGTCGACTGACGAGTTCAGGTGAGGCGTTGGTGAACAGAAACGAATCTTCTACTTCTCCTGTATCTTCGTAATAGCTGGCATCGATATAGATGCTTAGCTGTTCGTTTATGTTATATTCGATTTTTGAATTAATGTAGCGTGCCGTGAAGGACGGGTCTTCGCTCGCTCCTCCAATACGAAGCTGCCAAATGAATTTTTCGCTCAAGGCTGTGTTGATAGATAATTGTGCTCCATATCGTGTACTGCGACCAGTGGTTTCAGATGCTCGAAGTTCGAATAGGCTGCGGATGCGTTTAGTGAGGATATTTTCCGTAGATATACTTGCTGAGTGTGTATTCAGGGTAAGATCTCCGCGTTGAAGTCCTTCGAAGTCGATTTCATAGCCTGGTGACACGTCATCTTCGGTGGTCGAAAGAGTAAGTTGGGCGTAGCCGACACCGGGGCTATATTCCCAGCGTCCGCCCACGGTCGCGTTGTAGCCCTTGGGATCGGCAAAGACGTAGCTTTCTCCGGGGACGGGGTCGAGTGGTTCGCTGTATTGCTGTTTGAAATATTCGTCGAGCCATATTGAACGGTAGCTCGTGAATCCGTCATAGGTTCCAGCTCCGAGCAATAACCAGAGGCCCTCCTTGAGGGTACGGCGTGAGTTAATTTGCAGGCTCGTATTGTGTTCTTTAAGTCGGGTTTTTTTTCCGAGAAAATCAAAATCGACAGGTTGATAGTCGATATCGTAGGCCGTGTGAGCCAAACTTAGAGATGTCCTCCAATTTTCCGTCGTAAAGGTCGTGAGTAGACTTCCTTGTGTTATTGAAATGTCGTCGTCGTCGATGAGCTCGAAACTAGACTCCAATTGATCAATACTCCCTGCTTGGGTGCAAACAAGTGCCGAGAGGCCAATAAGAAAGGCGGTTGCCCGGCTGGTAAATGGATGAGTTATCGACATGCGGTGCATCCTGCGGCTTGGGCTCCTCCGGAGATGGCACTCCCGGGTTCGAGTTGGGAGGCGAGATTCACTTGAGTATTTTCAACTGCGGAATCGCTGAATGTCATGCCTGTTTTAGAGACGAGTTGCTGTTCGTAGATCGGAACGTGCGTACACGCACCAAAGAGCAGAGGTAGAGATGTGAATGAGAGAATCAGGAGCTTTTTCATAGAGGTCTTAGCTGAGAGCTTTCAAGGGCTGATAATATTCCAATTTTGTTATTAATTTTTTTTGGGCTCTTCTCGGTACTTCAGTCGTTGCTTTGTTCGCTGGACGATTTCTGTTTTCTCAGAATTTGATTTATTGTTCCAACCGACGATTTCGCTGATCGTTCGCAGGCATCCCGTGCAGACTCTATTGGCGTCGAGTTGACAAATATCGATGCAAGGTGACTGAGGCGTTTCGTTCATTGATTTGGGAAGTAGGTGGGAACCGGCAAGAAGGGAAGAGGCGATTGTAGATTACTTGTCTTTTCTATGAATTGGCGGAGCAAGGAAATCCTGTCCTGCGGGTAATGCTCTATGTTGTGAATAAATTAATATATTTAAGGGTATTATTATGTTTGTTAACGAGAAGCAATTAGTGGTCGTTACGAAATAGTATAGGCTTTCTCTTTGAGGCTCTAATTTTTGTTGGGGGGCTTTGATTGGGAAACCTATTTCATACAAGGGATCACGATTTTTCATGCCTTCGATTAGCGACTATATTGAACGATTAAAAGAGAAGCCATTGGCTACCTCTTTGATTGCTTTGACCCAGTCAAGAACGGCTCTTGCGAAATTGTGCGACCCGAACGCGGTATCATCAGAAGTGATTGAACGTGAGATTTCGAAAATAAGTCCGGAGCTGTATTCGTTCATATTTCGCCAGGCAGGATTGAAAGTAACTTATTCTGTGGATGAGGGCTTAACGAATGCGATTACAAAGCTAGGCTTTGAGCGTGTAAAGCGTTTGATCTTTTTCTACATTGCCTATTCCAACGATGTGGATGGCAACTCTTCCAGCTTCGATAAGGAGTTTTTTGCTCAATTGTGGTTACTGAATTATTCGGTGGGGTCTACCGCTGAATTTTGGGCGAGTTTCAAATCATATGATATGGGCAACGAAGCATTCTATTTAGGGATGTTTCAGAATATTGGAGTTTCTGCCTTTGCTCAATTAGAGCCTTCCCAGCACCGTGCTTTGCGAGAGGGAAAACGAAAGATTCCCTTGTCTGTGAAAGAGAAGGAGATGTTTGGTTTCGATCATTACGACTTAGGGTGTGCTATCGTGGAGAATTGGAAGCTGCCTTCCTTTCATCTCATGGCGCTGCGTTATGAGCAATCTCATGGGCAGGAGACACCGTCAGTGGAAGATGAGACGCATGAAGATTTACTGCTGTTTCTCTACTGTAGTAAATACAAGTTTGAGCGTAAAAATCAGAACAGTTTAAGTGGGCAGCAACGCGTTGGTTTCGATCCTTACTTTGAGTTCGATAAGACAATCCTACAGATTGGTGCGGAGCGTGTCGCGGAGTACCGTTCAAAGAATCAAGTAAAGTCTAGGAATTCGGCTTAGGCGATTGAAAATTCGGTACACGTAGATGCCGTTGATCGAGTGAAGCTACCGGCTCGTTCATCGATTTCCGATTCCTTGGCTGCTCGGGCCTCGCTGACTTCGTGTCATTCGGTGTAAGTCGCATTCGAGCTTTGCTTTATGGTGTCTTAGCCTTTGAGGGGGTGGAGTTAGGTTCTAAATTATCGGGTCCGCCAATTTCGCTGAACAGCTCTTTGAAGGGTAATACACCTTTGGTGTAATATCCTATATTGTGAATAAGTTCATATAGTTAAGGGTTATTTTTCTATTTTGTTAAATATAAAAGACTAGGTGTCGTTACGAGTTTGTATGTGTTTTTACCTATGTTTGATTCCTGTTGGTTTCTGAATGTAGAAATCCATTTTATCTGCCAATTACGATCTTCATGTCTTCCATTTCTGATTATATCGAACGATTAAAAGAGAAGCCTTTGGCTACTTCTTTGATTGCTTTGAGTCAGTCAAGGGACGCTCTTTCAAAATTGAGCGACCCGAATGGGGTTTCGGCTGAGGTTATCGAGCGTGATATTTCTAAAATAAGCCCTGAGTTATATGCGTTTATTTTTCGTCAAGCCGGTCTTAAATCGACGTATTCAGTGGATGAGGGGTTAACGAGTGCGATAACAAAATTAGGCTTTGAACGTGTGAAGCGTTTGATCTTTTTCTATATCGCTTATTCCAATGAGGTCGGTGCAAATTCATCGTCCTTTGATAGAGAGTTTGTCGCTCAATTGTGGCTGTTGAACTTTTCCCTGGGATCTACCGCAGAACATTGGGCGAATTTTCGATCTCAGGAATTGGGGAATGAAGCGTTCTACCTTGGAATGTTTCAGAATATAGGCATTTCGGCATTCGCTCAGCTGGAGCCTTCGAAGCATCGTGCTTTACGCGATGGAAAACGTAAGGTCCCTCTGGCTGAGAAGGAAAAAGATGTGTTCGGCTTCAATCACTATGAGCTAGGGTGGGAAGAGTCCCATAAGTTGTTAAAATAAAAAGGTGGTTTCCCGCTTCTGCAG
>CAWVWU010000155.1:0-8998 GCA_963933925.1 uncultured Puniceicoccaceae bacterium | reverse complement strand
GGTCACTATGTAAAGATGGTACACAACGGCATTGAGTACGGTGACATGCAGATGATCTGCGAGGCTTACGATCTAATGCAGAACGTGCTGGGTCTCACACCTGCAGAGATGGGCGATATCTTTAGTGATTGGAACAAGGGCGATCTTGACTCTTTCCTCATCGAAATCACTGCAGACATTCTCAAGCAAGTTGATCCGGTAACTAAGAAGCCATTCGTTGATATCGTTTTGGATACAGCTGGTCAAAAGGGAACTGGTAAATGGACGTCGGTCAATGCACTTGACATGGGCACACCAGCTCCGACTGTTTCTGAAGCTGTATTCGCGCGTTGTCTATCGGCTGTCAAAGACGAGCGTGTCGCAGCTTCCAAGATCCTCAGTGGTCCGGCGAAGGTTGAATTCACTGGAGACAAGGCGGAGATGGTTGAAGCGATTCGTGAAGCCCTCTACGCTTCTAAGATCTGTTCCTACGCACAAGGCTTCCAGCTCATGCGTGAAGCTCAGAAGGAATACAACTGGACGCTCAATTTCGGTGAGATCGCTCAGATTTTCCGTGGGGGTTGTATCATTCGCGCTGCCTTCCTTCAGAAGATCACTGAAGCATTTGCGCGTGATCCGGAATTGGCTAACTTGCTTCTTGATCCTTATTTCACCGGAGCGATCAACAAGGCGCAAGCGAGCTGGCGCAAGGTGATCTCTCTTGCAGCAGAGCATGGGGTTGCTATCCCGACCTTCAGTTCCGCTTTGTCTTACTATGATGGATATCGTACGGCACGCCTTCCTCAGAATCTTCTACAGGCACAACGTGACTTCTTTGGTGCTCACACATACGAGCGTACCGATCAGCCCCGCGGAAAGTTCTTCCATATCGACTGGCCTAAGGCAGATCGCCCTCAGCTCGAAATGTAGTTCGAACGCCGTAAATCGTTTTTAAGCAAAAGGCCTCCCTTGTTGGGAGGCCTTTTTTGTGCTGTATATCGACGTTTAAGGCACCCGTTCGCTATTCTAGATTCGCGTTCCAGAAGCTTAGTGCTGGGTTGCTGACGTAGTATATCTCTTCGCCGTTAATTGTGTTCCAGCCTTCTTTGAGGGAATCTAATTGGTAGCGATCGGCAGTCTCCTGATAGGGAGCGTATTCATAGCCGACTGATTCTATTTCCTCTCGAGTCATTTTATTCCCGGGGCAGTAGGTGATCGTGAATCGGCCATTGTTGGTGCCGTGTATAAGGTGTGCCGCGGCTGAGAGGTTGTTCGCTAGTTCCTCGTTGTCTTTGACGTCTTGTAGTGTCTGTTCGGTACCTCGGTAGCCGTACTTGCGGATGAGGCGGTCGATTTCTTTATCTTCTCCAAATGTATGTAGTGCGGGTGCTAGGATGATAAGTTCTCCGTCGTTTTCGATTGCCAATCTCGTGCGGTAGATCGCCTTGTTACCTATCCAGGTACTGCTGAACTTCTCTGGGTCCAAATAGACGATACACTTGCGGATTGGTTTGGTGAGGTTGTAAATGTTTACCTCTCGGCTGAGTTCGCATGCTTGGACGAATGTATCGTCGTCGTCGCCGATGTATAAACCGCGCATGACTATGTCGTCTTGATCTTTTCCAATCACCGTTAGGATGAACTGGAGGTTGACCTTGTCGCGGACAAACTTGTCGTATCCCGTGTTGAGGGCTCGACGTACGGGAGTGTCGGTTTTTCCGATGATATTCTTCATGCCATAGACCGCACCTAGAAAGTGTGATTTGTGAATGGTGTCACCGCCGCCGACACCGATTAATACGTTCTTAGTATAGTTGGCCATTCCTACTACTTCGTGAGGAACGATCTGACCGATGGATACTATGAGGTCATAATTGCCTTTGATTAACTCCTTGTTAACTCCGATCTTAATTGGGAAATCGAGTTTTCCTTCAGAGATTTCTGAAATGAATTCGCTCGAAAGCTCACCGAGTGTGATCAAATCGTCTTTCCATCGATGGGGCAGATAGCTTTCGTATGGAATGTCAGGACCAAACATTTTGAGACATTCTTTCTCGGTCATGGGGAAGTGGGTGCCGAGTGCGGGCATGATGCGGACGCGGCAACTGTCTTTGAATGCTTTGTAGAGGTAGTCTGTGATTTCTCCGGCTCGTGAGTAGAGTCGTGTGATGTCGGGGGGGAGGAGTAGTAGGCTCTTGATGCCTTTGTTTTTCTCGATGAAGGTATCTAGGTGAGCGTAAAGCTTTTCTTTGGTGATGATGTGATCGGCGGTTCCGTCTGACACTATTTGCATGATAGGGGGAGTTTGGGGGCTGAAAATTCTTGTCTCGTTTAGTGAGGCTTTAAAAGACTGGACCACCGGTGGTTTGGTTAAGTCGTTGAGTCGGGCAATGAGGTGGGCTGCCGGTTGGGGTGTGGGTATTTGAAAGGGATGTATTCGTTTTGTCGAATGCTTTGCGGCTTTGAAATTTGAAGACTTTGGGGAAGGGGAGAAGGAGGGAGCGTGTTTGGGGCATCTTGTGCGTAGAAATGTTAGTAGAAGCATCAAAAAGATGAGATTTTGCGTAATAACACATTTAATAAACGCATTTCGCGGTTTATTTAATCTGTTTTATAGTGTAAACTAGATTTTTCTTTTTTTTGATCTTTGATGTCTGCCCTGACACCTGCACGCTCGAGGACCACTACCTGTTCCCCTATTTAAAAGTTATAAGTTGAGATGGATTATTATAATATAGCCGATTCTGATTTGAAGATTTCACGACTTACTCTGGGGTGTTGGGCTTTTGCTGGTGGAGACTTGTGGGGAGAGCAAAGTTTGGATGATTCCGTTGGGACTGTGTTAGCGGCCTTGGATTTGGGGATCAATGTATTCGACACCGCCCCGGCCTATGGGAATGGATTATCGGAAGAAGTATTGGGAACGGCGTTGTCGGGCCGGCGTGATGAGGCCTTGATATTTAGTAAAGTTTCTACCAAGCAAATGGCTGGCGCGGATTTGGTTGCGAGTTGTGAGGAGAGTTTGAAGCGCTTGAAGACGGATCATTTGGATGTGTTGCAGGTGCACTGGCCTTCTCGGGAAGTTGCCGTTTTGGAAACTGCGGAAGCGTTGATGCGACTTCAAAAGGATGGTAAAATTCGCTATGCAGGTGTGTGTAATTGCGGAGTTGAGGACTTGAGTGAATATGCTGAGGCGTTGAACTCGGTTGTCGTAAATCAGCTGCCGTACTCCCTGTTGAGTCGAGGGATTGAATTTGATGTTTTGCCAAAGTGTCGTGAGTTGAAAGTGCCTGTCTTGGCGTATAGTCCTTTATTGCAGGGGCTGCTTTCTGGAAAATTTGAGACGGTTGATGAAGTCCCTACTGGACGCCGTCGCTCGCGTCACTTTAGCGGGAGTCGTGAAGAGACGCGGCACGGTGAAGAGGGGTGTGAAGTGGAGACATTTGCGGCCTTGGCGGCGATTCGTGGGATTTCTGATGAACTTGGGATTTCGATGACTCACCTCTCTCTCTCTCTTGGCTGTTGAGGCAGTGTGGGGTGGGGAGCGTTGTGGTAGGGGCTCGAATGCCTTATCAGCTCGTGGATAATGTCGGGGCGATGGATCATGTGCTTGATGATGCGGTATTGAGTCGTTTGGATGAAGTGACCACGGAGGTAAAAGTACTTTTGGGAGCAAATCCAGATCTATGGGAATCGGATGGTCGTTATCTTTAAGGATTAGATTATGGATACGCTAAGATTAGTTGTGCCAGGCGTCATCGAATTGATTGAGACTGATGAGCCTCGATCGCCAGAGTCAGGAGAAGTTGTCGTTCGAGTGTGTCACGTTGGTTTATGTGGTACTGATATCCATGCGTACGCGGGTCGACAGCCATTTTTTACGTATCCTAGGATACTTGGGCATGAACTGGGCGTTGTTGTCGAGGAAGTTGGTTCTGATGTATCGGGGCTTGCTGTCGGAGATCGTTGTGCTGTTGAGCCTTATTTGGCGGAGCCAGGGGATCGGGCATATGAGAAAGGTAAGACGAACTGTTCTGCCTCGACTCAATGTCTTGGAGTTCATGTCGATGGTGGGATGAGGGAGCGGATTGTCTTGCCGGCGAAACTTCTTCATTTGTCTCAAAAATTGGATACTCGTTCATTGGCGTTGGTTGAGACTTTGGGGATTGGATGTCATGCTGTGGAGCGCGCTCGATTGGAAGAGGGCGAATCAGTTGTGGTTGTGGGGGCTGGTCCGATTGGATTAACAGTGGTTCAGTTTGCCGTCCTTAGTGGAGTTCGGGTGACTGTTATGGATATGTCCGAAGATCGACTGGAATCTTGTAAAAGCCTCTTTCCTTCTGTCGAAACTTTGAAGATTGGAGTTGATGAAGATGCTAAGAGAGGGTTTCGAGTGCGGCCTGATTGTGTCTTCGACTGTACGGGAAATCAGCAGTCGATGGAGCGTTCTATCGCTCTTCCCGCTCATGGCGGTAGAGTTGTTCTTGTCGGGATTTGTCGTGAGATGATTTGTTTTAATGATCCTGATTTCCATACTCGTGAACTGAGTATAATCGGTAGTCGGAATTCCACTGCGAAGGATTTTAAATTTATAATAGATAAGATGGAGACGGGGGAGATTGACCCTTCGTCTTGGATTACTCATGAGTGTCGATCGGGAGAGTTTTCAGGTGTGATAGACACGTGGCTTAAGCCTGATTCGGGTCTGCTCAAGGGGATGATTTCGTTTGTTTAGAAAAGGGCTTCATTATGATACAGAAATGGTTTTCTCTAGAAGGTAAGGTAGCATTGGTTACTGGTGGCTATCGCGGTCTCGGGCTTGCGTTTGCCGAGGCATTGGCTCAGGCTGGTGCGAAGGTGTATTTGAACGGACGTAACGAGGATGGTGTTGCGGAGTCTGTGTCGACGATGCGTTCCAATGGATTTAATGTAGAAGGGGCACCCTTCGATGTTACGAATGAGTCGGAGGTGAACGAAGCGATCGACGTGATTCTTAAGAAGGAGGGGTGTATCGATGTGTTGTTTAACAATGCGGGTATTCAGCGCCGTGGGGCGTTGGTTGATCTTTCGGTTGAGGATTTCGAGTTAGTTATTAAGACTAATTTGAATGCGTCATTTATTGTGTCGAAGGCGGTGGTTCCAGCTATGATCGCAAAGGGTGGTGGTAAGATCGTTAATATTTGTTCGGTGATGAGTCGCTTGGGTAGGCGGACTACAGGTAATTATGCCGCGGCAAAAGGCGGTTTGGAGATGTTGACCAAGGCGATGACTGCTGAGTGGGCGGAGTCGAATATTCAGATCAATGGAATCGCTCCAGGGTATTTCGCAACAGAGATGACGAAGCCTTTGGTTGAAGACGACGTTTTTAATAGCTGGATCTGTGGGCGTACGCCTGCGGCACGTTGGGGAAACCCCGAGGAGCTTCAAGCAGCTGCGGTCTTTTTGGCTTCAGCGGGGTCTAGTTTTGTGAATGGTCAGGTTGTCTTTGTTGACGGCGGAATGACCTGTGTTGTCTAGTCTGATCGATTTATTGTGATGAATGGCGTAAAGCGTTTGAGGATTGCTTTGGTTTTGGAGCCGGTTGTGGCTCGCCGCCTTTCTGGGATGATGAACTATTCACGTCCCGATAAGGAGTATTGCCTGATCGATTTGCTGAGGCCGTTGCCTGATCTGATTGAGAAGTTGCGTGAGTTCGGTCCCGATGGTATCGTAACTCGTATTGCTCCTGGTGTTACTGAAGCCTTAATTGATTTGGGTATACCGATTGTGGTTTCTGGAGGAACTATTTGTTCCGAGAAAGTGTGTAGTGTTCGAATCGATAATGAGTCGGTGGGGCGCTTGGCTGCTCGACACTTACTTGACCTTGGACATCGCAATTTTGCGATGTTGGGAAATTATTCGTATTTTACGGAAGGGCGACAAAGCGGGTTTGAGGCTGAGTTAGGTAAGCATGGATTTTCGTGCGATATCTACTTGGAGAATATTCATGAGTGGAGTCGTTATATGGAGTTGTTGCCTCGTCAGAATCGGGCCTTGGCGGATTGGGTGAGTGCGTTGCCGAAGCCTAGTGGTGTATTCGTGACGAGTGACCCCCTTGGCTGGTATTTGAGTAAGACTTGTTTCGAAGCAGGTGTTGTTGTGCCGGAGCAGGTTAGTATCGTTTCGGCTGGTAATGATACTATGATATGCGAGTTGACGAATCCTCCTTTGTCCAGCGTGGAGTTGCCATGGGATAAAGTGAGTGCTGAGGTTGCTCTCGCTATGGATCAATTGATCGACGAGCTTCGTGTTGGTAGGAGTGGCTTGAATTTGAATTGTCCCGTTAATGTGTATCCAGAACGGGTGGTCGCTCGTCGCTCATCCGACTATATGGCATTTGAAAATCCTGTACTTGAAAAAGCGATGCACTATATTAGGGAGCATTTTCATGAGGGGATAGATGTCGGCGATGTTGTGAATCAGGTTCCGGTTTCTCGTCGTAAGTTGGAGGGGGAATTTATGCGTACTTTAGGGCGTGCTCCGAAGGCTGAGATTGTTCGAGTGAGAATCGAGTATGCGAAGGAGTTATTGTTGCGTACGGATTTGAAAATGCCGTTTGTTGCCGAGCGTTGCGGTTATTCGTATGTGGAGCGTTTTACGGTTTCATTTAAGTCGAATACCGGGCTTACTCCGTCTCAGTATCGCAAACGCTATCGCGTTTAAGTGTCTGATCGGTTGGTATTGGGCGATTGAATCAGGCAAAAAAAAGAGAGCAGGAATACTGCTCTCTTTGGGATAAATATTGTTAAGCTGACGTTTGGAATAAACTAGCAGCTATAGACGCCACCGTTGATATCAAGAGTAGCTCCTGTTATGAAGCCGTCGTACTCTGATGCGAGAAAGGCAACTGCTCTTGCGACGTCGTTAGCATTGCCCGCTCTTTGGATTGGGATGCCTTCGATCGTTTTATCGGCAGATTCTTTTGAGGTGTGTGTGTTGTGGAAGGAAGTTCCTAGAATTAGTCCAGGAGCGATGGCGTTGACGCGTGTTCCCTGTGGTCCGAGTTCGTTGGCTAAGGCACGGCTGAATGTCAGGATGGCTCCTTTACTGGTCGAATAGACTAGTGATCCTGCGTGTCCGCCCTTGCGTCCCGCAAGGGAAGCGAGGTTTACGATGCTGCTGCCTTCGTTCTTGCCGAGGTGCGGTGCTGCGGCACGGGTCACGAACATCATGGAGGTCATGTTTATGTTCATTACCTTGTGCCAGAAGTCTTCTTCCATTTCGTGTAGTAGCTTTCTTCCTACTAGCGATCCGGCGTTGTTTATGAGGATATCTAGACCGCCGAGGGTCTCGATGCTTTTGGCAACGAGTTCTTGGGCGGATGATTCGATTGTAAGATCACCAGATACTGCGATGGCTTTGCAGCCTTTTTCCTCTGCGTATTTTACGAGTTCGTTAGCTGTGTCAGCACTTGAAAAATAGTGAATTGCAACGTTGGCACCATGGTCGATGAGGTGACGCGTGATGCCTTCTCCGATTCCTTGTGCTCCTGCTGTTATTAGGATATTTTTACCGCTTAGTTTGTTTACCATAGGGAATGTTTTGTTTGTATTATTTAGAACCAGTTGAGCTCTTTTGCTTTGTCGAAAGCTGTGTCCAGGGGAGTTAGGTAAGGGTGCCACATGCGTTCCCATTCTATGCAGACGAACCCTTGGTAGTTCGCTGTTACTAGGGTCTCAAGTGTTTCGTTGAGAGGGAATTCTCCGGTGCCCAGTTGTACGTAGGTGAAGGGGTGGCGAGCTGATGGTTTGGTGATGCTGTCCTTGATGTGTACGCTGGCAGTTGCACTTCCGAGGGCTTCCCAGCTGGAGGAGATGCTTTCATTTGCCTTTTTCCATGTGTGGTGAGTGTCCCAGATCATAGTGGGAGCTTTGCCGACTGCCTCTACTAATGTCGCAAAGGCTGGACTTGGAGTGAGGCAATCGTGGGTTTCGATCGCCATATCGACCTTCCATCCGTTTGACGATTTTAAATCATTCCACCATGCTAGAGTATCCTTTGCTTGTTCAAGAACTTCGCCTTCGAGTTCTGTTGTTGGGGTGCCTCCGTCGAAAATTCTGAGAAGGGCTGTTCCTGTGGCTTCTGCCCATGGAATGAATTCGAGAAAGGCTTCGCGGTCTTCGGGGGTGTTGCCAACTAGTTTGAGTGAGGTGTCGAAGCAGCTAACGCCGATGCCTTGTTTGGTGAGGTAGTCATTGAGTGCAGCTGGGGTTCCGAATTGTTCTTCGAATAGTTTTGGAAGGTCAATCCGGCCCTCAAGGGCACGTGCTTCGATGAAGCCTAGGCCGTATTTTTTTGCGAGAGTGCAGCACTGCTCGAGGCTCAAGTCGTGGCAACCTAAGGTGGAAAAAGTCCATTTAAATTGTGAGTAATGGGGCGTAGTAGACATATGAATAAGAATAGACTAATAAATATAAAAGAAGACAACAAAATTAGTGATTTCTGGTGAGGGTGTTCTGATCTTTAAAAACGAAGAAGAACTCTTTGCCTTTTGGTGCTTTTTTAAGTCCTGATAACGAGCTGATTAGGTCTTCGTATAGTGTCTTTACTCTATGGAGTAAGCCCGTGGGGCGGGGATTGTGAAATGTGTCGTCTAGCGGATTCTTTTGTATGAGTGCGGAATGATTTTCCTTGATTAAATCACTCATTGTGGAACTTATAAATATAAGTCCAAGGGCTTTTGATGTATTTTTAACCCCCTGATTGTACCCTTTATGAAAACCAAGCGATCCTTCTATTTGTCTGCTATGGCTTTGCCAGCGGTGTTAGCTCTCGTGCTGTTACCGTCGACGGCAATTGGAGCTACTTACCTGAGCTATGACTTCAATTCTGATACCGTTGGTGTGACCCCAGCTGAAACAGCGAACTTTGATATCTCGCCCAATGATGCTGATGCGGATAAAGGTGTGATCGTTATCGATGGTACGTAAGCGTCACACCAAGCACCGTGATTTGGAGCTCCGTGTCTAGTCATATGTGT
>CAWVWU010000154.1:0-9046 GCA_963933925.1 uncultured Puniceicoccaceae bacterium | reverse complement strand
TTTTCTCAGCACGGAACCCATTTAGTGACCAATCTTCATCCCCCTATTAGGGGGGGTAGGTTTTCTTGATCCCCAGAGCCCTATGAGTGCTTGTTTTTTTTCGGGGGTGATGAATCCATAGTCATATCCTCTGGCGTCATCGACGAGCCCCCCGCCCCCCGTCGTCGCTGTGCGGCTTATCCCCCGTGCTCCCTTGCGGAGTTGGATTCTTGAGGTTCAGTTGGTCGATTTCCATTTATTAAGGGCAGCATTGGGGCAGTTTAGAAAAAATAGACCATTCACTAAACCTCTAATACACACAGAAACCATTAAATAACAGTAATTTAAGAACTAAAATTCACACACAATAGCACTGACTCGAAATCAGTTGTAGGAGTAACTCTACCGGGGGTTCGAATCCCTCCTTCTCCGCCATTAATTCGAAACATTAAGACGCGCAATTAGAGCTGACGTCCTACTGCTTCGATGCTGCCAACAGGGGGGATGAGAACCCCAAAGGGTTCGACGAAGCGACAAAGGAGCACAGATGGGGCATGCGAAGCATGAGTCCAAAGGACTTAGAGCGAAGCGAAAACCAATCCCTCCTTCTCCGCCATTACTTAACTTTTTTTTGTTAAGCGAGTTAGTTGAACAGCAAGACCCCTAATTCCTAAAGTAATACACAGGGTAATACACAGTTCACCTAAGTTCGGGATCGCTCACCTCTATTAAGAAGAGCAAACCATTGATCAAGCCTAGTCAACAAAGGCAGTGGCCATAATCGCTACTCCAAGAGGGGGCGGGGGTCGGGGCGGCGGCGCTTGCTGTGTATATGTGTATCAACTGCCCCCAGAAAAAATTGTCGTTCTGGGAGATGGTTAAACCATTCCAATAGCAACGCTGTTTGTTTACCCCTAATAACCATTATTGGGAAATATTTCCCGCAAATCGCTATTTTCCTATTTTCGCCAAAAATAAGATATTTTCGGCCTAATATGACCTGAAATTGAATAAATTAGGCCATTTATGCTCATTTTTAGCAGTTTTTAGAGTTTTTAGAGTTTTTCTTATCCACGCATATTGCTTACTTGAACAGGTGAGATATATCCTAGCGACTGCCTTGTTACTGTTTTGCCAAACGACACAAATCTCTGCTTTCGATAGCGAGGAGCAGGCTTATGAGGATATCAAAATACTTGGGATTACTCAAGGATAGCCTCAAAGAGTGAAACGGCCAAATTCTGAGATAAAATTCAACTAGTTTGGAGTCTCAATAGCTACAAATAGTCTGCCCTCGAGTCTAGAAAGTAAACCGATGCAGCAGCAGTCGCTTTTCGTTTGTGCGCTGAAATGGTTCTGCCCGTGAACAACCGCCGCTTCCTACTGATTTTTTAAAAGAGATATCTACCCCCTTTGTCTCTCTCGAAATTAGCTTAGGTTTTGGGGTGGTCGAGTAGCCATTCAATAACTCTTACCGGAAATTCTGATATATTTTGGCCAGCTGTAATAATTGGCATGTGACCTCCGTCATTGATCGTCCAAAGCTCCACAGCACCTCCCTGTGGATACTCCATATATTTCGTAACCGTGGTATCAAGCCCTGCCACATTAAAATCAAGGTCCAGACTTGCTGTCTCATTACTTATCAAATTTTCGCAGCCGTTGTAGGTTCCCCATGTTTGGATGGTTTGTATAGCTCCAGGGTATGGGGATAGCCCAGTGTTTCCACCGTTGTAACGAATAGCGAAGTCGGCTGTGCCGTGGATTTGGAGAATGTTTACTGGTTCGGAGGGGGTGCAATGATCTGGATTTTTAAAGGTGGCTCCTGCGAGGCTGGCAATGCCCGCAATTAGGTCGGGATACTCGCAGGCCATGCGATATGACATAAATCCACCGTTTGAGTGTCCCAAAAAATAAATACGCTTGGGATCGACTGAAAGCGTATTCAACGCCTCGATAATTAATGAATGGAGAAAGGCGACGTCGTCAGCCTCTGAATTGACAAAGTTGCAGCAGGCATCTGTAGCATTCCAAAAAAAATTCCCACCCGGCCCCTTCACTCCATCGGGTGAGGCGTAAATAAGGCCATAGTTCGCAGCTTGGGCGTGAATCTTCATGTAACCGTTGATGTAATTCGGAAATTCCGAATGGCCGTGAAGCATTACGATCATGGGCAGTAAGGTCTCCCCGTCATAAGCCGGAGGCAATGTTATCGGAACCGATCGGGGCTGGGGATTCCTAAGCCGGTAAAATGCGTTACCTTCAATCGCGGGAGCGATGTTGCTTGGACTGGTTTCGCTAAATAATTCCCAGGAACTCTCTGTCAGATCGTCGGACGTTTCCAGCACGCCTTCCCCTTCCCAGATCAAGATCAAGTCGCCATTTTCGGATGCTATGTTCATGCTTGGATCGAAGGGCGGATCAATATCGATTATTGCTGATAGGCCAGCCCTGTTACTTGCTGTAGACCCTCTGGCATCCGTAGCGACCACATCGTACCAACCCACGTCTTCCTGCTGAATATTCGTTAGCTGCAACTGTCGATTCGTTTTCCCTTCCAGGTCGATTCCATTTTTTCGCCATTGATAGCTAATTGGGTTGGAGCCGTCGACAGTCACCGAAAATGAAACGGATGATCCTACAGTTGTTCGCTGCGAAATCGGTTGGTAGTTGATAGTTGGTTGAGCACAAAGTGCCTGTGTCCAAACCATTAGAATCAGGGAACCGAGACTCCTTCCCGACGTACTTAATAGTTTCGAATAAAGCATTGTAATCCAGACAGCCCGCAAATTCTCTAACTCGATAGCGTGAAATCAACCTATTAAGCTATTCCCCAATACTCGTAACGCTGTTTCCAATGGTGACGCTGGTCACGGTGGTGCACTTCTGGAACGCCCAGCCCCCAATACTCGTAACGCTGTCGGGGGTGGTGACGCTGATCACGGCTGTGTTCCCATTGCCGAATATGAGAACACCAACGCTCTCATAGAAGGACTCAATTCAGGGATACAAGAACTGATCAAGAAAGCCTACCGCTACCGGAATAAAGAACGCCATATTCTTCCATCTGGGAGATCTCAATCTGTATCCATCAACTAAATCAAGCTCTTGACCAATCACACGCTAAACCCAGAAGAGCCTAAAGCTTGCATTGCGGGTTTCTCTTAAAATTTTTGTAGTGTATCGATTATTTGGTTGAAATGATTTTCAATTTTCACATCTGTAATTCCCTTCATTGATTTTTTTGGTTTCCCATTTTTTTTGTGTAAATATAAACCGGTAACCGAGTTCCATTCCGTTTCCATAGTGCGATTTACAGCTGCTGTATTTCCCACCAACATATTACCAACGGTACATCGAATAACACCGTCGCTAATCTCAAAACTCATGTTATAACGAATATCAAAGCTAGATGAAAACCCCATTGAAACAGAGGTGTATAAATCACTTACCGTTTCTTGAATAACCAAAAGCGTGGGTTCTAAATTTGAAATAATAGCATCTTCTGGATACTCATACTTTGATTTTACGTAAAGAAATATTTTTGTATAATTTTGGCTAGCTGTTAATTTATTATTTATTGAAACACTAGAATTCATAATAGATTTGATTCCAATAAAAGCCTTTTTCTCATCAGTCATAGTATACTTAAATACATCATGATTTATTTCGTCTTGGGCTTGAATTTGAACTCCTATCATAAAACACAACAAGAATATCTTTAATATTAATTTCATTTAATCTAATGGTTTAAATTCGATTTTGTTTGGTTATAAAAGTGAGCAATCTTAAAAATATTGTCGTACTTAAACCATTTTTTATCTTTCGTTCGAGCTAAAAAAACTTCGTTATCCGAACAAATTGTTAACATCGGTTTTCTAAATCTTAACTTTGTCAATTTTTCAATTTTTCCATCTTTCAGCACAAGAAAACTTAACATTTGATCTTGGTTAAATATAATCGAACCAGAAATCCCCGTAGCAACATTTGCTTTAGGATTTTGAAAAATAGATAAAAACTCTCCATAGTAAATAGTGACATAAAAACTTCGTTTTCCTGATTTCTTTTTTATATCTTTAGGCAATGACAAAACGATCAAACCGTCATATACAACAAGTTTGCAGTCATCGGCCTTAAACGTTTGTGACTTTTCACCTTCTTTTGTTCTATACTTGAAGGATTTAATGTCATTTCTTTTATAGCTATATCCACGAACATCTCCTTTGAGCTCAATGCCGTCTTCCATCACAATGATACCAGGCAACCAAGAGGCACCCACATATCTTTTTTGGGTGGTGGTATTGCCGCTATTGAAATAAGAAGTGGTGCTCTGCGCTTGAGAAGAAAACCCAACGATGAGCCATAACAATATGGTTATATTTTTCATTTTATATAATTATAATACTATGGTAAAATGTAACTTTACATTATCTGCTTCTAATCGATAACCTTTAAATAGTAATAAAGTCAAATATATAAACTATATTTATGATATGTATCCAAGTTAAAAAAATTGGACTTTAGCACCTATAAAACCACTAAATAAATTAAATTCAATTTACTTGCCCCGCCTTTTTCAGCAAGTAAAGAAACAGTTTTCGAACTCAAACAGAACGAAACGTGCTTTTTTAACAGTATTTTAGAGTTTCGAGTAAGATTTTGGTGCAAGGAACCGAGCCGTGTTGCGCGAGGTACTGTTTACCCACTTGGGATCGATTTTCATTTTCTGCCAGCCACCGGAGGGTCCGAACTTCCCCCAGTTAGCGAGATGAGATTCTAGGTCAGGCCCACTGGTGAAGTAAAGCAGATGAGGCAAAATTGGCCGAGAAAGGGCTTGACCGTATGCGACAGGGTTCATGCCAAGCTCTCTCATTAATTCGGTTTCACCTTCGTCGAACATAGCCACCTTGACTAGGGCTTTCGCTTCACTGTGGCTCTCGTAATCACGCATCTCGAAAGCCCGAGTCGGTATCCGATCCCTCGAAAAGGCAGGTATTTCGATTTAAGGCATGCCCGCGAACGCAAGTAACAACCCGCTCGAAAGCCGGTGCCCGTTGGGGAACTTGCAAGTAGGCGACCCCCGCTTTCTGGATCTTTGAGTTAGCGTTGAGCGAAGTGCTAACGCGAACAAAGGAATCGAGAGTGGGATAGGTCATCAACACCCAGACAGGAGAATTAGAGATCGGCATGCTCGTGCCGGCTTTCTTATCAACTTCGAGTTCGGTGAAGACGCCGGTATTTTTCAGGCCAAGATCGCGGACCACTGGTAGAAAGGGATCTTTGAGGTAGTTGTCGAGCAATGCGGGATCCGCGTTACCCTTAAGACGGCTCCCCGTTTTCAAATGATCGCAGCGCAGTTCGTAGTACTCTCGAGGAGCGTCTGAATGGCCAGCTGCAGAGAGGCTCGACGACAAGGCTGCGGCGGCAGTAGCGGTAGTCGTGGTTTTTAAAAAATCGCGGCACTTCAAGCTCTTAGTATCCTTATTTTTAGGGATTACGCTAACTAAATAAAGTGTCAAAAAGCGGTTCAAAACGTACCACACGTCATCCGTTCAAAACGTACAATCTGAGCGAGTATTTTTCAGGTGTTTTATGCTGTCGCTGGGCAAGCCTGACTTCTCATCCGGTAGCTTTTACCTTTGATCCTGATGATTTGGGCGTGGTGAAAGAATCGGTCTAGGATAGCCGTGGCGGCGGGTACGTCGCCGATTAGCTTACCCCATTCTTCTAGGGGTCGGTTCAGACGGTCATCATAGTGGATTTCACTTCATAACGGCGCATCACGATCTCGAAGAGATAATAGCCGGATTTGGGCGGGAGCTGCTTTGTGCCCATGTCGTCGATTATCAGCAAATCGCATTTAAGGTAGAGCGTCATGATCTTCTGATGACGGACCATGAGATCGTCTTCGAGCAGCTCCGCTACGACGTCTAAAATCGATCTATAAAGCACCGTCTTTCCCGCCTTTATCAGCGATCCTCCGATGGCTTGCACGAGGTGGCTTTCCCTACTCCGAACGGGCCGATCAGCAGAACGTCTCAGGCTTCGTAGATGAAACGCCCGGCGGCGAAATCGTAGGCAAGGTTGCACTCTATGCTGGGGTTGAAGGAGAAGTCGAAGCTCTCCAGCGAGCGGGGCTCGCGGAATGCGGCGAGCTTTACCCGGCGTTCGATCGAGCGTTGCTCGCGGATGTCAAGCTTGCCTGAAGGACGAGTTCGAGGAACTCGAGATGATCGAGATCGTTGCCTCGCGCTTCCTGTAGCCGAAGATACAGGGTCGAGGCCATGCCCGAGAGCCGTAGCTTTCCCAGGCGTTTTCTTATCGTTTCGTTCATATGTTTTTTATTAGTTTCTATTGTCTTTTTGGATACGGCTAGTTGCCGTCGAAGAGTCCTTGGGTTCCGATATGCCCGTTGTAATTTTCGGGCTCTCGAATGATCTCGTGACTTTCCATGAAGTTGAAGCTTTCCTGGCTTTGCGGGCTCGATATCCAGCTCCTGAGATCGCTTAGCCGATACTGCCCGTGAAGCGCTGCCTTTACGCAGGCCTTCTCTATTTGCTTCTTGCTGTATTTGCCCTTCAAGGACGTTAAGCCCTGCATTATCCGAACGGCCATTTGGTCGCGGTTGGCGATTACTCCGTCCGCCCATCCGCCTGCTCCGGTTCCGATTAGCGAGCAACGCTTTCGCCAATAGGCGACGGACTCCTCGAAGGTGCCGCGCCACAGAATCACCGGCGATCTTTTAAGGTAAAGCAACCATGACAGAATGATCAGTCGCCTTCACAATCAGACCTCATTGTTTTTAATACAAATACTAGAAAATGAAGTTTTTTGATATATCGAATTCTATCTTCGACCTCATCGACGTGGAGCTTGCGAAACGGAGAATATCCGAAATCAACTAGTATTTGCCGGCAAACTACGCCTCAACGCAAGGAATGAGACCACACCTGTCCAACGTGAATGATAAGATCCTCCCATGCCAAAGACCTACTTGCTCAAGAAGCTCGATCCCTTTGCCTTGATTTGGAAGAATCGCCAAGACAACGACCAACTGAGGTTCTGCGGAGATTCCGAAGAGGAAGCCAGGCGGAACACGGCGACCTTCACGCAAACACCAGGAAAGCCCTTAGCTCCCTCGCCTTGGAAAGATCCTAAGCTTACGTCATGCGAGATGGAGCATGATGGGGAAGCGCGTTCCGAGGATTAATTAGGACTGACCGATACGCGTGCGACGCTAGAGTGAGTTTGTCCCTTCAAGAATTGTTGATGTTTAGGATTTAGAATAGCCGCTGATTTTTAGGATAATCAATCTACGCTTCCACATTCACCTCCCCTCGAAGCAAAGCCCTGGCAAGGCACTGCCTCGCTACTTAAGTGCGGCATAAACCGAACGTACTTTTTTTGCGAATGCTATAGAAATTTCTCATTTCAGTCTTATGCTCCACGCATGTCAGAAAAATATATGATATACGGAAGTACAGGCGGCGTCGGATCAGCAGTTTGTCAACTCCTGCATAAAAAGGGATGCGAACTCCACCTCGTCGCTCGAGACGAAGAGAAACTGAATGCTCAGGCCCAAGCGTTCGATGCATCATTTACCTTGGGTGATGTATTGGACACCGAACTTTTTTCCAAAGCCGCTAGCGAAGCGGGCGATGTACTTGCCGGACTTGTTTACGCGATTGGCACAATCAGCCTCCAGCCATTCCGCAAACTGAAAGCCGAGACCTATGAAAATGATTTTAAGATAAATGCTCTTGGCCCTGCCCTTGCGGTGCAGTCAGCTCTGCCCGCACTAAAAAAATCGCCCTTCGCATCCGTCGTATTTTACTCCAGTGTGGCCGCTGAGCGGGGATTCTCGTATCACGCATCGATCGGGATGGCTAAGGCAGCCGTTTCAGGCCTAACGCGATCACTGGCTGCAGAGCTTGCTCCACGCATACGTGTGAATGCTATCGCACCCTCATTGACTCAAACGCCACTCGCCAGTCATTTGTTAGCTGATGAAAAAATAGCCGCAGCGATTACACAATTGCATGCTCTGAAACGACTGGGAACTCCTGAAGATATCGGCAGCGCCACTACGTTTCTTTTATCTGAAGCGTCAAGTTGGATAACGGGCCAGGTGATCGGTGTTGATGGGGGTCGATCAACATTGTGATTTGTTTTACTCCGCAATCTGAAGGCCATCCAAATCGCGTCTTTGATCTTGTCGAATTCCTCAAAATGCGGTGCGAATAAATCGGACCGCCTTAGGGAATTCGCTAATCGAGCGTTAGATCAACTTTCGCATTCTTCACCGATTTGGAATCGAGTGAAACGATTGATCACCATATTTTCGCCAAGCTTCGAGATCTGCTCGGACAAAACGTTCTGAACCGACTTATCGCTATCCTTCACGAATGGTTGATCAAGCATGCAAGCAGTGGCGTAGAACTTATTTAATTTGCCTTCGATGATCTTTTGAACTGCCGCCGGAGGTTTTCCTTCAGCTTGAGAAGCCGCGATCTCACGCTCCTTCTCAACCAAATCCGCGGGAACCTGTTCGCGACTGACGCAAACCGGATTCACTGCAGCGATATGCAAGCAAAGATCCTTTACGAAACCTTTGAAATCATCCGTCTTAGCAACGAAATCGGTTTCACAGTTAACTTCGATCAATACGCCAACCTTGCCACCCAAGTGGATGTAAGATTCGACGAGACCTTCCGAAGTTGCACGGCCGGCCTTTTTGGAAGCCGATGCCATCCCCTTCTTGCGAAGAATCATAATCGCTTTCTCGATGTCGCCATCCGACTCGACCAAAGCCTTCTTGCAGTCCATTAAACCCGAACCGGTCTGGCCACGGAGCTCTCCAACCTGTTTTGCTGTAATACTCATTAAATACCTTTCAAATAGGTTAATCGTTAAAAACCAAAAGAACTATGCGTCCTTCTTCTCTTCTTCAGCGGCAGGTGCAACTGCTTTAGCGGCACTTGCAGATTCACCAGCGGCAGGTGCGGCTACTTTAGCGACAGGTGCAGCTACTTCAACGGCAGGTGCAGCTACTTCAGCGGCAGGTGCA
>CAWVWU010000153.1:0-9113 GCA_963933925.1 uncultured Puniceicoccaceae bacterium | reverse complement strand
ATTTGAGAAATTACCTCGCCGCCGCTTGAGGATTTATGAAACGTTTGGGTTAACAATCGAGTTAATATCAAAAATATCCTTTAGACTTTCATCGTTACCCTCGAGTGCAGTTTCGAAAATTGACCACCTCTTCCTCGACTCATACCTCCTTTTGAATTCAGTATAGAAGTCTGCATAATCAGAGATTGGATTGATAATAATCGAACTTCTAAATAAGTCAGGATTCTCCGCTAGTGTTTGCAAACAAAAATAGCTACTTAAGTAACGCCCTTGCAAACATAGTCGATCTGGATCAATCGTCCCAGCCTTTATCAAGTAGGAAAGAGCATCCTCCAAATCCTCCACAATCCGGCGCCCTCCATCAATTAACCCTTCTTCGAAATACTCCCGACCATACCCCGAAGTCCCTCGTGGGTTCAGATCCAATACAGCATAACCGTTCTTCGCTAAAAGTTGATCAGCCGGATAGTTACCCCAACTGTTTTTTGAATACAGATCGCCAGGAAACATCACGACAGTAGGAAGGTTTTTCGCAACGTCTACACCTGCAGGAAAGCGGAGAAACACCATCATTTCTTTTCCGTCTCTCAAGGGAATCAACAAACCGATTTGCTTTCCACAAAACGTTTTTCCTACCTTTGGACGCTTTTTACCAAGCGGCACAAGACTCTTCTTCTCTGTATCGAAAACGTAATAGTTTCCGAATTCGACGTCGTTATACGCTAATACTATGAATTTCGTTTCATCAAAATCCCAATCGGCGATCACGTTGATAAAGCCCTTCGGAAGGTAAGAATCTAAACTCTTCTGGATCGAAGCAAAATGGGCGTCCACCCAAACCATCTTAGGAATCACACTATTATCGTTAAAACCAATTAACGTCCCATTCTTATCGGAAAAATATAGAGTTCCATCTTCCCCCGGCTCAAAGCCGATAGAAAACAAATCATATTTAGGATTACTCGCAACTTCTACGACCTCATGCGTATCCAAATCATAAGAAAACAAACCTCGCGTCCCATGCTCCGTCGTGTCCGTGAAATACACAATTTTGCCATCTGGAGAAAGATCCACAATACACTTAGAGTCGTATATCTTTTTATAACTGCTAAAATCATTATCGAAAAACGGCAATCGTTCCCACGTAGAATCCTTCTCCGGCAAGAAATAAGCGAGTTCGACACCCCGTCGTCCCTTACTCAGTCTTCGCTTACCAATACTTCGTTCGGAAGTTATAGCGACACGAGGCAAACCCGTCGTCTGATCATGAAAGAGAGCCACAGAGTTTAGAGGTCCCCTATTAACAAAACTCATTCTGTTCTTTTTAACATCATAGTGGTACGTCGATAGTCTGTTGTTGAAATCGGACTCGGCTATAAGTTTGAAAGGATTGGAGGGCCAAACATCAGTAAGATCCTCAAATTCGGGCCAAGCATTGATAAGAGAATTCGCAACGGTATATTTCGGCATTACGAAACTTCGCTTCGCAATATTATAGATAAACATATCACTCCCCCGATTACGGAAACTCTGCCTATAGAAGAGCGTTTCATCGGTACCTCCAAATGAAATAAAGCCCGTCAAATCGTTATTTTTCCTTGTCTCTACAGACCGCTCTTCTCCGGTCTCAAAGTCCTTGATCATGATCCACTCTTCACCATCTCTACGACTAATCATCGCGAGATAACGTCCACTCCTAGATAGTCTCACATTTGAGATCGAGTCTTTGTGGATGTAATCAATAACCTGCGGTTCCTCTTGAGCCTGGGTTTCCGCGGCAGCCTTTAGAGCTAAAGGTAATTGAAGAAAAATCGCTGCAATCGCGACTGCGAAAAACCGGTATCCAAATAACATGAGGTATATATTCATACGTTCTGTGAAGATCTAGATAATAGGTATAATCAACTAGTCACAGAATCAAGATATATTTGGCAGACAGCGTGGGGTTTGAACTGAAAGCGACTAACTCGTCTCTAGGGAGTGTTCGACAAGTCACAAAAAAACAGGCCGAATCGATTTCTCGATTCGGCCTACTTATAAGAAGTGAGTCGTTTATGGTAGGTAACCAATTTTGAATTTGGCCTCATCCCGCACGTTGCCCAACGTGTGATCGGAATGAACATCCGTAGATACTAGAGCTTAGTTCTCTATAAGTTACACTACCTAATAATACGACAGTCTCAATAGGAAGTTTAGCTCAGACTCGAAAAAGATATCTTTGAAGAGAAGACCCCCCCTAGCTCAACGAAAACGCATCAACATCAATCACCTGGATTACGTCCTTCGGCCAGTTAATCCCATCTTGAATCTGACGCAGCTCCGCTACGATTTGAGTCACGTTCTTCGTGAAATACCAAATCTGAAATCGATAGTGATCCTTGATTTTCTCAATTGAACAAGGAGCCGGGCCCCTCATTTCAACACGATCTCCCAACCGTGCTTCCACTTGCTTCACGAACTGCTCCGCAAAAAAGCTCACCTTTTCTGGATTTGGCCCCCGAAACATATGACGTATCAAATGCCGAAACGGTGGATAGTTAAACTGTTTGCGTGTCTCGGTTTCCATTTGGAGGAACTGGTCCACTTCCGCTTTTCGAGCAAACTGGATCGGATCCGCGTGTGGCGTAAAGGTCTGTACCACGACCTCTCCCGCCAAATCACCTCGCCCCGCACGACCCGCCACCTGAACGAGCAACTGAAAGGTTCTTTCATGCGCCCGGAAATCAGGAACGTGCAATGACAAGTCAGCATCGACGAGTCCCACCAAAGTAACATTCGGAAAGTCTAGACCCTTGGCAATCATCTGAGTCCCCACTAAGACATCGATTTTGCCCGATCTAAAATCTCCCAAAACCTCGCGAAACAAATGCTTTCGACCCATCGTATCCGTATCAATCCTAACGATACGTGCACGCGGCAAAACGTTCTTCACGGCTTCTTCAATACGCTGCGTGCCTAGGCCTTTCCAGCGGATCTTTGGGTTGCGACACTCAGGACAACGATTGGGGGCGATCTCTTCGTGCCCGCAAAGGTGACATTTCAAGGTTTCGTCAGTGCGATGGTAGGTCATCGAAACGCTACAACGCTTACACTCTGGAACATGCCCACACTCCTGGCAAATCATGCTCGATGAGAATCCACGACGATTGATAAACAGAATACTCTGCTCCCCTTTCTCGTAGCGCCCCTGCAACTTATTAACCAATACAGACGATAAGGTAATTTGCTTCCGACTCCTCATGATCTCCCCGCGCATATCAACAATGTGCGTCATAGGCAAAGGCCGATCATCAACACGCTTCGTTAACCGATCATGCTTGTACTTGCCATTAATGGCATTGCGATAGGTTTCCATCGACGGGGTCGCAGACCCAAGAACACAAACCGCCCCCTCAATAAAACAACGGTACACGGCCACATCCCGCCCATGATAACGCGGCGTTTCGTCTTGCTTGAACGCAGGCTCGTGCTCCTCGTCGACAATCACCAATCCAAGATTCTTAAGCGGAGCAAATACCGCCGAGCGAGCACCCACAACGACTTGAGCCTTCCCACTGGAACAGGCCATCCATGCGTCCAAACGCTCTCCGTCCGACAAGTGACTATGCCAAACCACGGTCCGCACTTCCGGCCGAGACGCCAATCGTGCTCGCAACCGCCCCACCGTCTGAGGCGTCAATGCGACTTCCGGAACCAGAAACAAAACCGTTCGCCCCTCATCGAGGGCTCGCTCCATCGCACTCAAATAAACCTCCGTCTTACCGGAACCGGTTACGCCCTGTAGCAAATGAACGATAAATTTGCCCGCTTTCCGACTCGCCTCGATCGAATCCACGGCAGCCGCTTGCTCCTCATTGAGGACAACTTTTTTCTCGGTGACGTACTCCACCTGCCCTAAATCATCTTCGTAAGCCACGCGCTCACGCTCAACCCCCTCCTCAGCAATCAGCCCCTTGCTCAACAGACTATTGTAAGTCGATGCCCCAATACCCATCCGATTCATCAGCACACTTTTCGACTGTGCCGCGAATTGCTGGGAAATAATTTCATACAGATCCGCCTGCTTCGGAGCCCGTTTCCTTAAAACCGCTAATTCTTCAGTGGACAATTTTGTGCCTGCCGAAACCATTTTTTCTACTTTGGGAGCCATTCCTTGCCGAGCCGGAGACGGGACCATCGCCTCAAGTACCGATTCCCGGGACGCTCCATAGTATGAACGCGTCCACTCACAGAGACGAAGCAGCCCCGCATGGAGAACGGGTTCCTTATAGATCACTTGACTGACCAACTTCAACTTGCTCAGCAGAACATCAGGCTCGCAATCGACCGCATTCACCACCCCGATCACAAAACGACGCCCCACAGGCACACGAACCAAACTGCCCACCGCGACCTCCCGAGCCATCGCCGCAGGTACACGATAATGCAGATCCTTGTCGAATCCGGAAAACAGCCAAACACTCACTAAACGATCCGTCGGGTCCATATCTAGTAGCATAGCCCTCCAAATCGATTACCCATGAAAATACATGCGTAACGAGAATAGCTTCTCAGTTGACAGCTATTGAGAACGTTTTGAGACTGCGCGGCGTGACGATTGATGAATGTAGAGATAAGTTCCGTACCTATTTGGTAAAGCATAACTTGCGCACCACGGGGCAACGCATGGCAATTTTCGAGGCTGTATTCAAAGAGTCTAGCCATTTTACCGCCGAAGAACTCCTCGATAAAGCGAGGGCAATCGACCGTACCGTCTCTCGAGCGACTGTTTATCGCACCCTACCAATATTCGTCGAGAGTCACCTCGTACGCGAAGTCGATATCGGGACAAATCTAAAGTACTACATGCCAAATATCTCGGAGACTGATGCCCACAAGGCTCAAGTCATCTGCAGCGACTGCCAGAAGATCTTCGAAATCAGTGCCCCGTTCATGGGCTGGTACAGCAACACGGTTTCCTCGAATCTGGGGCTATCTCCTGTAAGCCAACGCCTCCAAGTCACTGCCACCTGCCAAGAATTCCAAGCCACTGGTAAATGCAAAAAAAACGAGGAGAAAGGCCCCTAACCCTTCCCCTCGCATAGCGCGGTCTCATCCGAAACGGATACGAGACCATTTTTTTTAACTACCCCTAACTAAAAAAAGTGATTACCACTCAGTCTTGAGCTTGATGAGGCGCTTCTGAGAAGCAGTGCTTCCACTGCGAGCTGCCTTGCGGTACCAAGTGATTGCAGAATCCTTATCACGATCAAGACCTTCGCCCTTTTCGTACATCGACCCTACATTGTACTGAGACGAAACATCGCCTGCTTCAGCTGCTTTCAAGAACCAAGCCGCTGCGATTTCCAAATCTTGCTCAACACCATTACCTTCTAGGAATACCTTAGCAATTTCACGTTTCGCTTCGATATGACCTTCGTTGGAGGCGGTGTTGAAACACTGCAAACCCTCTTGAATGTCTTGCTTCGTCGCACGACCATCGCGGTGAAATGTACCCAATTGATACTGAGCTTCAACGTCGCCTTCCTCGGCAGCACGCTCGAACCAAGCAAACGCGACCTCGTCGTTTACATCCACTCCGAGTCCTTCAGAGAAGACCATACCGAGTTTACGCATCGCAGGGACATAATCCTTTTCCGAAGCACTACGGTAAAGCAAAAGCGCTTGGCGGAGATCCTTATCTACGCCCCAACCACGTTGGTAGCATTCAGCCAATGCAAACTGAGAGTAAGCATAACCTTGGTCAGCAGACTGTGTGAACCACTGAACCGCAGCACGAAGATCCTTCTTTCCGCCTAAACCATCACGACACATCGAACCGATTACTGGCATCGATTGGTCAAACCCAAGCTTAGCCGCCTTGTTGAAATAGTTACGAGCCACGTCGTTATCACGCAATTCGATCGGTCCATAGAAACGAATCGACGCCAAGCGGTGCAAAGCGACCGGATAGTTTGGCTGAATAATCAAAGCCTTTTCATACTCCAAGATCGCACCAGCTGGCTTCTTACGAATTTCCAACACACGGCCAAGTTGAGCGAAGAAACGAGCTTCATCTGGATATTGAGCAATGGCAGCACGGCACGCTTCGATAGAAGCAATCGTGTCTACATCTTCGTCGATTACGCCTTCGCTCGTAGAAAACCTATCATTAGGAATCGCACAAAGCTCATCCGCATCATGGAAAGGTGCTTTGATATCAATCGTCGCACGAAGACCTACATCAATGTGACCCTTTTCGAACTGGACGATCGCCACTCCTTCCATCGTATGGATTACTTCACCGTCTGTCGTTTCGAAGTTTCCGCCTTCAATGGCCTTAACCACCTTTGCCGGATCTCCCTTATTAATGTCGAGAGAAGACGCTACTGCGATTGTCGCAACGCCGTCTTCTAAACTTACAATCTCGCCGTCAATCTGGCTGGCCCAAGCGTTGAGGCTAAGGAAACCACTTGCGGCTAGAGAGGCCAATAGTTTCAAGTTTTTTGAGTTCATAATCTGAATTGAATTCTTAGATGGAAATGAGCCACTCACTTACGAGCAACGTGTACATAGGATAATGATATACTCCTTTAAACCGACCTCCACCCCCTCCTTCATTAGCCATTTATATCAAAATGAGCCCTATCCGCGCCCAAGCTCCTGCGCTCGTGAGGAAATCCGTTTTGCCCCTTGAGTCCTCACCACTTCAATGAAGGAACTCACCCCAAAACGCATTAAGCTCTCCTACCTATCGCACAACGAGACCTAGCCGACAGCAGTTGAGCCCAGCCAATGGCTCATCAAAATAACTTTCCAAGACAAAGCTGAGCTTGATTCTACGCGGCTTCGTGCCAACGTTCGCCTCCCTATGAGCAATGTCCGCGTCAGATTCGCTCCCAGCCCAACTGGTTCCACCCATATCGGAACAGCCAGAACGGCCCTCTATAACTGGCTATACGCCCGCAAAACCGGTGGTACCTTCGTGCTTCGAATCGAAGATACCGATAAGGAGAGAAATACCGAAGCCGCCCTGCAAGAACTCCTCAACGGCCTCAAATGGCTCGGCCTAGATTGGGACGAAGGCCCAGAAGTCGGCGGCAACTACGGCCCTTACTTCCAAAGTCAACGTGGCGACATCTATAAAGAGTACCTCAAAAAGCTCCAAGACGCCGGACGCACCTACGAAAAAGAGGGAGCCACCTTCTTCAAACTCGAAGGCGAACGCTACACCGAGTACGACGAGTATCATAAAGCGGATATGGAAAAAGTCCGCACCGAGCCCGTCGTCATCAACGACATCATTCGTGGCAAAGTAACACGACGCGAAGAACGCGATTTCGTAATAGTCCGCTCCAACGGAGATCCCTCCTTTCATTTCGTCAATGTCGTCGACGATATCGCAATGGGCATCACCCACGTTCTACGTGGCGAAGACCACCTGCCCAATAGCTCAAAACACGTCGAACTTTTCAAAGCCTTCAATGTAGAGCCCCCCATTTTCGCTCACATGCCGATGCTTCTCAAGGACCCGAAAGAAGGCAAAGGCAAGATGTCTAAACGCGACAAGGGTGCTCTTATCGAAGAGTACAAATCTCGCAACTTCTTACCAGGTGCCGTCCTCAACTTCGTCGCCCTTCTCGGGTGGTCCACCAAGGACAACCAAGAAATTCTTAGCATCGACGAACTCACTGAGCGCTTCGACCTCAAGGATATCCAAAAAGGCGGTGCCCGCTTCGACGAGAAGAAGATGTCTCACATCAACTTCGAGTACATGAAGGCCCTTTCACCCGATGACTACGCAACTGCCGCCAAGCCGGCCCTCTTAGCAGCGAACCTTATCGATGAAAGCACCGATACGAGTTACCTCAACGCGAGCCTCGCACTCTGCCAGCCTAAGATCGACAGCTTTGAAAACCTGCCCAGCTTCGCAGCCTTCTTCTTCAGCGACCAATTCGAATTCAACGAAAAGGCAGAAGGCAAGGTAATGAAAAAAGGCGAGCCTCTCGTCCGTATCCAGGAAATATTGACCGTCCTTCAAGACCTCGACGAGACCGACTGGACTGCCGAAAAGATTGAAACTGCCTTCAACACCCTCGCCGAACAAAAAGAACTCAAACCCTTCGCATGGTTTCCAGTCGTACGCTTCGCCCTCAGCGGAACGAATTCTGGTCCAGACTTCCTACCCATGCTAGAAGTCCTCGGGAAACAACGCGTAATCACGCGTCTCGAATCCTTTCTGAAAAATCGCACCTCTTAACACGATGACCGAATCAAACACAGACACCACAGCCGAGGAAAAGCCCTCGAACTTCATACGCGATTTTATCGACGAAGAACTCGCCGCTAACAAGCACGAACAAATTGTCACTCGTTTTCCACCCGAGCCCAATGGCTATCTCCATATTGGTCACGCCTTTGCGATCCAAGTGTCCCACGGCATAGCCCAAGACTACAAGGGCCGATTCCACCTCCGCTTTGACGACACCAATCCTGCCAAGGAAGAAGACGAATACGTCGAAGCTATCAAGAAAGACGTCACATGGCTCGGAGCAGACTGGAACGAACACCTCTTTTTCGCCTCCGATTACTTCGACCAACTTTTCGATTGGGCTATCCTTCTCATAAAAGATGGCAAAGCCTACGTTGACGACCTCAGTCTCGCAGACATGAGAGAGTACCGTGGTTCACTCACCGAACCTGGAAAAAACTCCCCATTCCGCGACCGCAGCGTTGAAGAGAACCTAGACCTTTTCGAACGCATGAAAGCGGGTGAGTTCGAAGATGGAGCACGAGTACTTCGAGCAAAAATCGATATGGCTCATGACAACATGAACATGCGCGATCCCGTCATGTATCGTATCCTCCACGTAGAGCACCATCGCACCGGCGACAAATGGAAGATCTACCCCTCTTACGATTTCACCCACGGTCAGAGTGACGCCATCGAAGGGATCACCCACAGCCTTTGCTCCCTCGAATTCGAACAACACCGTCCGCTCTACGAGTGGTTTCTCGCAAATCTTCCCGTACCAAACAATCCACGACAAATCGAGTTCGCCCGTCTTAACATCGAATACGTAATGACGAGCAAGCGAAAGCTCCTTCAGCTCGTCGAAGAAGGACACGTCAAG
>CAWVWU010000152.1:0-9160 GCA_963933925.1 uncultured Puniceicoccaceae bacterium | reverse complement strand
TGTTCAACCATGGGCGAATGCTCAGCAAGCTGAGAAGCGCCCTTTATTGATGGATCCGTTGGTGAGGCCTGCTTTGTCGATATCGAGTGTGCCGCTACTATTCTTGGAACCGACGTAGATATAGACTTGGCCAGGGTTGTCGTCATCGGAAAGAAGAACGACTGTTTTCTCCTGTTCATGGGGGCTGGCGACGGCGTTTTCGAAATTCATATTCCCTAGGGCTGCCAGTTCGTAGGTGGTGCCTACGTTCGGGCCATCGACAAGCGTTGCGAAGGCACGACCCCCTTCTAGGAGTTTGTAATCCGACCCGGGGATCAGATCGACCACTTGTTCTCTGGTCATTCCCTGTGAGTTTGCAATTTCGGCCGCGACGTCGAATGGCGAAAACTCTTCGCCAGTGAGGTGTAGTCGTGTGAGCGTACCGTTTCCAGTGTTGGAGTTGTAGAACGCTGATTGAGGAGCCAAGTCAGCCGAGCAGAGGACTTGAAAATTTTCTTCGAGTGACGCGACGTAGTTGCTTGTTCCTTTGTCCCATACAAAAACCGATGTGATGAGGTCCTCACCCGAAATGACTTTGAGAGGATCGGTTGGGTGGTTAGGATTGTTCACAACCCACTTAGCGATGTGGGATCCTTTTCCTCCATGGGCCAAGGGTCTCATTTCGTTTACAAATGAAGGGATGACGAGGGACAAAGGGAATGGTACAGTGATTGTCGGAATATAAGGAATTTCGTGGTTAACTAGAATGGTGAATGTTCCGTCGTTATTGCTGTAGGCTGCTGTGCCGTCATTTGAGCCGGTATGGAAATAGCCGTCGAACATTGGTTCATTGGGGCCTGCGGAAACGATCGAATAAATATCGATGTCAGGGAATGATTCGTGGGGGACGACGAAGGGCTCGTAGGTCGTGCTTGGGCCGGAGATCAAGCCAGCACGGACTATGCCGCTTGAAAGAATAATAGAAACGGCGAGGGCAAAAAATGTCTTTTTCATAGTGGCTTCGGCTCTTCTGGAAAGGGGAAGAATTACGATATGCAATTCTGGTGAAAAGGCAAATTTGGGGGCATCTTATTAGGAGAGTGTTTGAGTTGTAGTACTCTGTTTATGTCTTTTTCGGCTGGGGCTACGTCGAAAACCCGACCGGCTCGCTTTACCACGGGGTTCAATAAATAGAGCTTCGGCCCACTTCTATGAGTAGGGAAGTGGTTCATGCACTGATCCTTCTCTTCTAACTCTATAGCGTTTGAATGGATGCTGGTTTATAGTCTTCTACTTTTGCTTTCAGCGCAGTCTTGAGCTAGCTCTACCGGGCCTCCAGATCACATCGGAAACAGGCAGGATTACGACAGAGTCAGCGAACAATAAATTGAGTCGGTCAGGGATGGAGAACTTTAAAAATGGGGCACCCTTAAGGGACTTCTTTAGAAGTCTCTAACAAAATCTGGGAGATCTATTTCGTCACGAGTACTGCCCAGTCCTGATCCGGGCTGTGCGGAGCTTCGCCGAGACTGACGACTGAAGCACCTTGAACCGATTCCACCGAGCCGAGTTGTAAATCTCCACCTCGGATAGGATCGAACCATCGGACGTCAAAGGTACCCTCTGTGTCGGCGAGGTCGAGAGACGCACTGCCGCCTTGTTTGATATAGATTGCGTAGGTTTGTCCTTTGTCAGCGAATACGTATGTGTCATTGGTTCTGACGAGTTCGTTGGCCGCACGCATATTTTGAAAGGGGAGGAAACGGTTGAAGAAATCGAGTGCCACTTTAGTTTGCTTCCACATCGATTCCCGCACTCGTAAGTCTTCGCTGCTTAGGTCGCTCGTTGGAGCGTTGTTTTGCCAACCGAAATACCACTCTACGCCTTCGCCGCCTGCCATCAAGGTGCCCCATAGCGTTTCCTTTCTCGGAACTTCGCGTGTTGGGTCATCAATGTCCGGGCGCAACCCAAACTCCCAGCCGAGAGGTTCATCCATGCTCACTAACCACGGATGACCGCTCTCACGGGACATCTCGACATAGCTGGCGACAACCTCGTTGTAGTTGTTGTGGCGCTGCAGTACCGGACCATCGAAATCTGAAAAGCCAACAAGATCGGTATAAATGTCGACGCTTTCGATTTCGTGGATTTTGAGTGGATGCTTATAGGGATCTAGGGTTTTGATAAAACTGGCGAAGATCCGGCGTTGTTCGCTTGAATTTCCTTTTCCGACTTCTTCGCCTTTTTCATCATCCCAACCATTCTCTTCGCCAAGGTCCCACGTGAGAGCCAGATGATGGGAGAAACGTGCTATGAGCTCTCGGAAATAGAGTTTTCGAGTATCCGAAAACGGAGCCCCACCATCACGTAACTCAAAGAGATTTTCGTTTTCCGTCTCTGTAAGTAACATATGGATGTGGATGCCCTGATGTTGCATATGGGAAAAAATCCAATCCCATTGGGCTAATTTACTCACGTCAAAGGTATCCCGTTTAGTGGGGTCGATCCATGGCCAAATATCGCAGCCATCCCCCTCATAAGTTAAGGGCATGAGATATTGAGAATTCATTCCCATCTCCGCCATGTAGTTGATCACACCGATTATGCCTTTACTGTCTTGGCCATCTTCATCTGTCCAAAGCGGGTTTCCCTTCTTCCAGTCAGGCTGGTGTGGGCCGTAGTGGTGTAATTGGTCTTCTCCTAATGCAGGGAAATCGGGACGTTTTGCTGCGTCGTACGTTCCGTCGATTCCATCGAATGCGAGGAGGTTCTCAGGGCTGCCTAAACCTCCTTTAATGAAATACGTGCCGGACCCCGAAAATTGCTGGTAGTGCTTGCCAACATACTGCAAGCGCCCCTTGCCTCGGAAGTCGTTGCTTTCCTCGGAGACAGAGCTCGGTTTTACTACGAAGCTGCCGGAGGCGTCGGCAAGATTCATAGCTGTGCCCGCTTCGTCTGATATCGCAATTTGCTCACCGGTGACAAACTCAGCACTGTAGTTCCAGTCTCCAGAATGATCAGGAGTGAAGAGTACTCGCCACTTGTTGCCCGAAGTGGCGTGCGAGTTTCCAGCAGAACCATCGGCCGCGAAATAGCCCGGGACATTGAATTCGGAGTCACCGTTGCTAAACGTCACAGTTAAGCGATTATTCAAGAAGGTAGTCGGATCTGCCTCTGAGCATTGCGGCCCTTCAAAGGTTACGGAGATCGTATGCCATGTCTGTAAATTTCCTTCAACTATTCCTGCGTTGGAAGTAACGGAAGTCACCAACGCAACAAAACCAAGGAAGCCTGCAAATTTGATATTCGATTTCATGGGTTTTATAGGGATGGGAGGGTGATTGATCACGGATAGTGCTGAACTTATCAATGATTTGGATCGCTCGTACAATAGAGGGAGTGGTGAACCTATGGAGTCATGGGCTATTTGTCGCACAATGACGGGCGTTCAATTGGGGGCTGATATTCACTTTTTATGTGTTGGTTCGATCTATACTTTGAGAAGATGGAAGGCGACGGTCGTGAGGGATGGCGTAAGTTCGCAACGTTTTGGTTATAATTATTAGGCATGTACGGTCCTAGGCTGTTGGGGGCTAGTCACCTGATGCATTGATACCGTTAGTGTAACGGTCGGTCATCGTTTTGTCTCATATGATTCGATGGGAGGGAAGATTTCAACGAGGCGACTAATGAGGCGTAGGTCTCTATTTGGCTGGAAATCTGAGTTGTGGGTTCAGCGTTTTTTTGAAAAACAAAGGAATCATATAAGAGGACGGGGGCTTCTTAAGATATCATTTCCTCATTGCTACGGCTCCTCGGAGCAGATGAATCATGAAAGGACGTTTCGGCAATAATCCGTATATATTCTTAAGTCGCTTTACTAGATCTGTAGTGCTTTGAGTTGTTGTTTTGGGTTCGTTGGTATTTTTTTCTTCGGATTACTGGGGAGGGGGCCTCTTAAAGTCGCGTCACTAGATGCAAGCTGAGGTATTGATGCAGTCGGATTAGAGGAGGAAAGGGTTCATGCCCTGATACTTCTCCTCCAATTTTAAACAATTCTATTGCATTTGAATCCACTCGTTTTCTTAATATTTATAAATCGGCCGAGTCCTGAGTCGGACAGTCGAATATCCTCTAACCCCCTCAACTATGTTTGGAACTAATTTGAACGGCTGGGACATGCTGGTCATTGTCTTCTACTTCTGTTTTCAGCTCAGCCTTGGGCTGATCTTTCGTGTCTTTAGCAAGGACGCGAGTGACTATTTTCGCGGAGGGGGGAGCATGCTGTGGTGGCTCGTAGGGGCCTCGGCATTCATGACTCAGTTTAGTTGCTTGGACCTTTACGGGTGCGGCTGGAAAGGCCTACGTGGATGGGTTCCTCGTGGTCGCTATCTTCATGGGCAATGGCGTCGGCTATTTCTTCAACTATCTTATAACAGCGTCAAAATTCCGTCGAATGCGTGTTATCACGGCGATCGAAGGGGTGCGCGACAGATACGGAAGTACCAACGAGCAAATTTTCACGTGGTTGCAGATTCCGATGAGTATCGTTTACGCCGGCATCTGGTTGAACGGTTTGGCGATCGTCGCTTCGGGCTTCTTTAATATACCGCCAAATCTGACCATTTGGATCGTGGGTGCAGTCGTTGTCTTTATGGCGGTTTCCGGTGGCTCTTGGGCTATCGTTGCCTCGGACTTCATGCAGACAATACTTCTGATGACGATCACTCTAGTGGCCTGTTTCCTGGCCTTGAGTCACGACGCCGTCGGCGGCTTGGGCGGCTTTTTTGAGAAAATACCGACCAGTCATTTGAAATTCTGGGAGGCTGAGGATGCCACTTTCGTCTATATTTGGATATTTGCAGCTTTCGTTATCCAGGGATTCAAATTGAACAATATGTTCGATTCCTACCGTTACCTTTGCGTCAAGGATGACAAGCAGGCTCGAAAATCAGCCTTAATGGCGTCTCTTCTCATGTTCATCGGTCCGATTATTTGGTTCATCCCACCGATGGCAGCACGTATCATCCAGCCTGATCTGGGCATTGTTTTTCCGCATTTAGGAGAAAAAGCCTATGAAGGTGCCTTCGTTTTCATCGGCATGGAGTTGATGCCAGTCGGAATGTTGGGTCTCTTACTTTGTGCACTTTTCGCCGCGACTATTTCCTCGATGGATTCGGGGCTAAATCGAAATGCTGGTATCTTAGTTAAGAACTTCTATCAACCGGTTTTTCGCAAGGACGCTTCGTCGAAAGAGCTGCTCCTCACTGGAAAGATAGCATCTGCCTTTTTCGGCTTTCTGATCATTCTTTCCGCTTTGGCAATCCGCCAGATATCGGGCTTCGATCTGTTCGAAATAATGCTTCTCTTCGGATCTTTGGTAGCGATCCCGTATGCGATGCCACTCGTCTGGGGTATCTTTTTCAAGGGAGCACCGAGATGGGCTGCGTGGAGTAGTTTGATTGTCGGTATGAGCTATTCGGCCTTCGTCAAGTGGGCCTTGGAGCCATCTTGGTTCGGATATGAAGATTTGTCCCAGCGTGAAATGTCCGACTTCCTCTATATTTGGAGTGGTCTTGGTAATATTGTGGTCTGCTCCCTCTGGTTTTTCATCACGGTGTGGATCGGGAAAAAGATCAATTACAAGATTAGCCCGGCTACGGAGGATTTGTTCCGACGTATGAATACGCCTATTGATTATTCGGGCGAAGGCGGCGAGGAGTCTGACTCCATGCAAGCACGGGTACTCGGAATTCTCTGTTTCATCTACGGTGGCTTTATTACCGCGTTGGGCTTGATCATTCCAAATCCTCTTGGGGGGCGTGCGGCTTTTGCATTCTGTGGACTTTTAATCGTCGCCATTGGTGGCTTGCTCTACAGGGCCTCGAAGTCACATAAAAAACGGCAGGATTCTACGGAGGCAGCGAAGAAGGATTAATTGTCAGTTTAATTTTTAAATTTGAGACTGGTCACCTTTAGAGGTGGCCAGTCTTTTTGTATCAGAACCCCTGGTGGTCAAAACTCGCTTCCTACATGTCCATCGGGACTATGGGCGCTGCCATATACCCACCACTAAACAAGATGCTATGGGGTTGAACACTTTTTGAGGTGGCCTCGTTTTGTATTTTTATGTTGGGGACTTATTCATCGTTTCGGCGGATGTTTGGACTTGTTTAGGTGGCCATCGGGATGAGGGGTTTGCTGGATTCTACGGTTTTGGACGTTGGTCGGCTGGTGGCGAGATTCGGTACCAAGCGAAATTATAGCCAGGGGAGCCTGTTACGAAGGATTGAGTCGGAGGGTGTAAAACTGTCTCTGTTGAAGAGGGGCATGGATCTTCTTTTCCCAAATATATCGATTGATTAGCAAAGCGGAGAATAGGGTTTCCAGTGGAGGTGTTCTCCTTCTAAGCTCTTTTCGGCCATGGTTAGAATCTCTTTGACCTGAGTCTAAGCAACTCACTAGCTTTCGATTAAGTAAAATTCTATGATTAAGCCCCTTAATCGATAAATCCCCAAAGCGTATGGTCCTTCTCTTGATCCGTTATGACGTTTGAAATTATCGTTGTATTTCTGATACTCGTTCTAGCTGTAATAGCGTTTGTTACAGAGCGAATAAGGCATGATCTGATTGGTTTGTTGGTCGTGGTATTGCTTGGATTGACGGGTGTGTTGGAGCCGGACGATCTCCTGCATGGTTTTGGTAATCGAGCGGTGGTTACGATTGGGGCGATGTTCGTGCTTAGTGCCGCACTTACCCGTACGGGGATGGTTTCAGCTCTCAGCAGCAAGCTGACCGAGTATTCACGCGGGAGTCCGACCCGGTTTCTCGTCTTTTCGACAGTAACGGTGTGCGTGATGTCAGCCTTCATCAATAACACGCCCGTGGTTCTGGTGTTCATTCCAGCAGTTTTGACGGTCTGTGCGAAGGTGGGTAAGAGTCCATCGAAGTTTCTTATGCCGATCTCGTTTGCCTCTATGCTGGGCGGGAGTTGCACCTTGATCGGTACGTCATCGAATATTTTGGTTTCCTCCATCTCGGAAAGCGCGGGGCAAGGGGCGATTAGCATGTTCGAATTTTCCCAAGTCGGTATCGTTATCGTAATCGGCGGTATGGCCTACTTGCTTCTGCTTTCGTTTCGAATGCTGCCGGATCGGGTCACCATTGCTTCAACTGTGAGTTCAGATGCTGCGAAAGAGTACGTGACGCAGGTGCATTTGGGGTCGGATTCGAATCTTGTTGGGCAAACGCTCGGAGAGACCCCATTTGGCAAGTCACGGGTGTCTGTGGTGGAGTTAATCCGCGGTGAGCAGATTCGGCGACTCGATCGTAAAACCAACTTAGAAGTAGGTGATATCCTGCTCGTGCGCGGCGACTTAAATGAAATCCTCGAGCTCGATAGGCAGCACTCAGTCACAATAACGCCTGAGCTCACGGAACGGGTTGGTGACGTAACACGGGTAGAGATGACTCTATTCGAGCTTATGGTAGCACCGGATTCGAATCTGATAGGGCAACGTTGTAGTTCGATCGGTTTGCGGCAGGAATACGATGTTTCGATTTTTGCTATTCAGCGGCGTGGTAAACACCATCAAAAGGAGATTGGAGCAATCGAACTGAAGATGGGCGATATTCTTCTGGTTCGTGGCTCGATCGAGGAGGCTTCGCGCTTGCGCGAGAGTAATGAATTCATTTTGCTCGAGGGCGTTCATGAGAAGCGTGAAGAGCGGCACAAGGCCCCGGTTGCCATTGCGACCATTGCAGTCATTATTCTTCTCGCGTCGTTTGGAGTTTTTCCCATTAGCGTGCTTTCATTGGGTGGTGTCGTAGTTGTATTGATGGCTCGTCTTTTGACTCCACGCGAGGTGTATCGAGCGGTGGATTGGCCGGTGCTGGTATTGATCGCAGGTATGATCGCCCTTGGTGATGCGATGGCAAAAACCGGAGCTCTCGACCTCGTAGCGACTCAGCTCATTTCAGGAGTCGGTTCCCTCGGTCCGCATGTGACCCTGTGGGTTTTCTATATAATGACAGGCGTACTGAGCCTGCTAATTTTGAACAAGCCAGCCGCTGCTCTTATGGCTCCCTTAGCGGTGATACTCGCTCAGCAGTTGAACGTCGATCCGAAGCCATTTATCATGGCGGTGGCTTTCGCGGCTTCGACAGCGATGGCGACTCCAATGGGGTACCAGACCAATCTGCTCGTATACGGACCAGGCGGGTATCATTTCAAGGATTTTGTCCGCTTCGGATTGCCGTTGAATTTACTCGTTGGCGTGATCGCGTGTCTTCTGATTCCTTGGGTGTGGCCGTTTTGAAGCCAAGCGTCGTAACCATTTAGAGAATTTGGTATTGGTATAGTTGACTGCTATTTGTGCTGTTAAGATTCCGTCAGTGTGTGTCGACCGTTGTTTTCGGTAGAGAATGAAACCTCGAAGATTAGGTGTCGGGCAGGCACAAAAAAACGCACCTCGTTAAAGGTGCGTTCTAATCGACTTTCGTCGTTTTTCAAGTGGTGGCGGGTACCGGAATCGAACCAGTGACACAAGGATTTTCAGTCCTCTGCTCTACCAACTGAGCTAACCCGCCGTGCTTGAAGAATCCGGACAATAGAAGGGAGATGCCTTCCGTCAATGGGAATTTTAACAAATGTGAAAAATAATTTTAGGGGCTTAATTGATGAGTTGAATTTGATCGCCGATTTGCCAGACGTTTCCGTTGGTTACGGTGTATAAGGTCTTCCCTTTCAGTTCTTTCTCTCCGTTTAGGGCACTGTGGTAGTGGGGGTCTTCGAGGCGTTTTGCGAGGGAGGATTCGTCGACTTGATAGTCGGCTTCGGGGTCGAATATTGTTAGGTTGGCCATGGCTCCACTTTGCATGGTGCCGACTTCGTAGGGAAATTTAAAGTAGCGTGCCATGTGTTTGGCAGGATTGATGGAGGCGAGTCGGTCGATGTCGGCCCACGTGTAGTCGTAATTTTCGATGAGCTCCATGTAATATTGGAGGCTGTGCTCGATGTTGCGGGTGCCGGGACTTCCGGGGAGGCCGTCTTTGAAGGCTTTAGAGGCGAGGGCGTGTGGGGCGTGGTCGGTGCCGAAAAAGATGTCGTAGCCGCGGCGGCAAAGGGACTTGGTGAGTGCGATGAGGCTTTGTTGATCGGCGAGGGTTGGGTGGGCCGGTC
>CAWVWU010000151.1:0-9192 GCA_963933925.1 uncultured Puniceicoccaceae bacterium | reverse complement strand
ACCTAACACAGAACTATACCACCTGAAGTTTTAACAAGAAGTGGGACATCCCCATAAATAATTCCTTCATCGCATCAGGGCTAACAACCACAACCTCGAAACGGTTCAGCTTAATAAGCTCCAACGCAAAGTTGCGTTCTATTTCGCTAAAATCACCATGCTCAAAATTTCCTTTGTGAAAAGGAAGGACAGCGATACGGCGTAAGTGCTCAGGCAACTCCGCACGGTAAACATTCTCGACCTTATGCTTTTTGCCGAGAGTCGTGTTAAATTGACGATTAGCAGATGTGGTCATCGGAAGACAACCTACCACTAAAAAACTCAACACAAGGATAGCCGCCATTGAAAGCGGATTTGAAATACGCTTAACGTAATTTTTCATGCCTGTAGAAACGATACATCATATCAACCGGAGCTACGTGTCATTCGCAAGACTCGAAAGTGCACTTTGCTGAGTTTGAATATTCGATTGTGCCGTTTCCATGGCAATAAACCCAGCTTCCAAAGCTGACTTCTTAAATTCTAAACGACGCTCCATCTCCTCAATCTGAGCATCGATCTTGGTATTTTGACTCTCAAGATTCTCTTTTTGATAGTCGAGAATCCCATCACTCGCAGTGAATCCCTCGACAAATGAGGTCATTCGACCGGAAAAACTCGATTCTCCATTCATGAAGAAAGTTTCCAAATCATCCAAATTTCCGGCAAGCGCTTCGTCCAAAGCACTCGAATCCTTCACTTCAAGCTTCGAGGTCCCGCTAATAAAATCAATTCCAAGATGTTCGAGACGAAATATGTCGCCACCCATCCCATCGATTCTATCGAAAGCCAATTTACGAAGATTGGAATCCAACGCTGATATTTCACGATTCCCGGCAAGATCCCCCAAGGTGACTGTATCATCCTTATTCTCGATCTTGGTTTTTTCCAAGATGAAATCCTGCACGTCGTTATACGCGGAAATAAACTTATCAATCTTCTCCTTTAATTCGCTAGAATCACGTGCAACACCAATGGTTTGAGTCCCCGTTTCGGTCGCTGTTATTGTAAGCCCCGTAATTCCGTGATCGTCACTATCGATAGAATTGCTGCGAGCATACTGAGTCGCTCCACCATCCAAAGAAAACGCCAAATTATCCCCGACATCAGCAGATCCATCAAGACCGAGAGCCGCCAACATACCATTTCCACTATCGGAAACAGACATCTGATAAGCACCGGTCTCATTATTGACCATGCGGTATTGATCGCTCGTCGAGTCGTACGACATGGTCACATTGGCCGCAGAATCATTTATCCGAGACTGAAGAGCCGACATACTATCGCTATCCGCATCGAAATCGATCGATACGCCATTAATAATAATCGTCCCTGAACCAGTAATCGGTGAACCGCCACCAATTCCACTGTCCGCTATCGAACTAGAAGAATCTACGACTCCTAAAGCCTTAGTACTGGTGAGCGTAGAAGTCCCCCCAGATCCAATGACCTCAAATTGATCCAGCTTCATCGCTGTTAGAAAATTGCTATCATCCCCAGAGCCACCCAGCTCCAATTCGCCAGATGCACTACTAAGACTAATCTTATCAGTCCCGCCATCATATGAGGCTGTGACCACTCCACTCGTAGCCACCGAAATCGCATCAAATACATCCTGAAGAGTATCTCCCGAAGATACCGCAACGTCCTGGCCGTTTATTGAAAACGTTCCTTCGGAAATATCGGTCTCCAATCTCAAATTGGTAATTACGGTTCCCGTCGTCCCCATCGAACCACCCACATCTGCAGTTCCCGTACGCTTAGTAGCTGAAGCGAGATTCGAAATCGTTACCGAATGGCTTCCGACCGAGGCTGAAGTACTCGCAGTCCCTTTAATCCCAAGCGTATCATCAGACAACGAAATCGATTTAGCATTATATAAGCTACTAGAATCGAACCCTTCAACGTTCGTATTCAAAGAACCGAGCTTCGTTTCTAAAGTCTCCAACGCGTTGATTTTACTCGTGTTGGTACCTTGATCGCTACGCATCCGCTGTTGGGGGATTCGCTCAATCGCCATCAACTGGTCGACCATCGTCTTCCAGTCGAAACCACTTGCTAATCCTGCCAATTGAAAATCCATACGTACGCTAACTCTTCCCTTACTCGTTCGACCGTTAAGTAATTAACTTTAACGAAAAAACAAAAAATAAGTCATTTTTACGATAAGTCTAGGTATTTGACTCCACCAGAGCCTTGCATCGAGCCTCTTCAATAGATTTTAACAAAGCGAAGCTCCCCTCTGCAATCGCCCAAAAGTATTCTTTCAAGTCATTACACTCAGCTTCGATCTCATCCAATCCGTCAGCATCGCCCTTCGAGCGAGTATACAAAACCAACTCATACTTTAAGGCTCCATCCTTAATCACTTCGAAAAGTTCCTGTTCCTTCTCCATATACCCAAGGAGACGCGAACGATATTCCATGACCTGTCCCAAATCCGTTTTGGAAGGAGTCGCTTCGTCTGACATCTCAAGTCTCAAAGCTCCCTTTAAACTCAAGGAACACAAAGCCTGTACGAAAGCCTCTATTCTCGCAAAAAAGGGCTCAACCCAATCAGTATCTAGCGACGAAAGCACAATCCGATCTCTTATCGTCCCGATACTGATCTCCTCCACAGAGACCTTCTCCGACATCATTTTATCGATTGGAATATATGGAATTCCTTCTACCCGTGCTCCAAGCCGAGAGGTATTAATCAATTCAAGCTTTTGAGAATACGCACCTGCGAGGGTCTCGAATACTTTCAAATACACATAGAGTTTCTCTTCTACGGGTACTGAAGCCAAAGTATTTCCAGGCATCTGACGACATAAGCCCGTATCGACACTATTAATGCCCATTTCTTCATAAAAACTATCCGAAGCATGCAGTTGACCATCCGTACGTGCAGCTAAGTCCTGCCCCACAAATATTAATCGCGTACAACCAAACAACACCGCAAAATCAAACGCACATGCCGACACTGTCCCCATCTCAACAACATGAGACCCGGCTGAATGGCCAGCCTTCTTCCGTGCATAATTCGCCAGTATATTACTACCCGACCACGTCGCTATCCGACCCAAGAAACGTCTAACGACATCAGAGTAAACAATATAAGGACACAACAGTATGGTTCCATCGCACGAGACGCCATCGAAGCCCTTCGCCGTATACTCGTACGGATCCGCTGCGAGCACGAAGTGAGGAACAATTCCCGCGTTTCGCAATGCGCGATACGAGGAATTCACCGCAACGATCACGCACCGATCTTCATTCTCACGTACAAATTCGAGCGACTCGTCCAAAGAAGGGCCTGCCGAAATCAATATCATGGTCCGCCCCTCAAACGCTCCCTTCAAAACAGCAATATCCGGAGCCCCCGCTAAGATCGGCAAATTTTTCAAAGTATTGCTCTGCCATTTACCCGACGCCGTTACATTCGTGCCAAACAGCTTCCGCCAATAATCGAAGGCCCGTGCAAATTCCGTGAAATATCGAGAGTAATAACGAGGCGAAGAATTAAATATCGGTGCAAATATTACGGGACTTGCACTGCGAACTTCCAACAACGGAAACCGCGACAAGGATTCAAAACACTCCTGATCCAACTCCCCACACCCAATAAAAAGCCGCCTATCCTCCAAAAGACGACACACGCGTTCATTTGCACCCGCAGCCACCAAATCCTCAACCTTCTCCTCAACGCAAAAAACACAGGTTTCCGAAGGCAAGGCCTTCATCAATGCTTCAACATGACTGCCATCTCCAAAACCGCTCAAGGCAATCGCCGCGTTCGATTCGAGATCTAGACCCTCCACCCAACGAGCAATCAATCCATCCCAATCCTGCGATCGACTTCGAAGTCCCTTGGCGGGGTTCGCCTTCTTAGCAACAGACACTGCCTTAACACGCTCGAGCAAAGCTGGAAAACGCTCCTCGATTATATCTATAAACGTTCGTCGCGGCCCACTCATGACACTTCTCCTTCAGACGCTTCTCCACCAATCAAAGCCAACCCATCATAAGCTAGCCCCAAGGCTTCTGTCATCGTAACAGCCGCACAATCAGACAATGCAACACAATCCGCAGCTTCAAAGGCATCCATATAAATGCCCAATGCTCCTTCCATTCCCTGACTCGCCTGTTGCAAAGAATCCTCCCAGCCCAAACCACGAGCATTCGCAAACTGCGTCAGCAATCCGCAATTCTCCAACAACGGTTGAGTCACATTCAAAACTCCTATCGCCTCCTGCTGAAACGACTCCCATCCCGTCGACAATACCTTTAACGAAACCTCACGCCATGCACCCAACAAAACATCCTTTTGATCGATCAAAGCGTTGGCGATTAACGCCAAATTCTCCTCCTGAGATCGAGATTGAGCACGGACAACCTGATACGCCGTTACCTCGCCTCCCTCGGAATTCCATTCTTCATCATCGACCAAGAATTCAGCGACAACTCGGTCAACACCACCAAGATACTGCTCCAAAACCGCCCAAACCTCCGAAGTCGAAGACGGAGCCGGACCCTGGAAGTCAACCTGCTCACCATCTAGCCAAACCTCAGACATAACGCATTCTAAACTTCGACCTCCGTCACGGTCGCTTTGCCCAAGCTCAAGGTTCCCGAGGACAAAATCCGACAACGCAAACCTCCTCTACCTTTCATTAATTCTTCAGCACCTTCGCCCACTGCATCATTCATCCAATAACACGGAGCACATTCCTCGGTCCCCAAAAATCGAACACCTTGAATTTCAAATTCCTTGCCAACCAATTCATTCAATTCAACCCCAGATACAATCACATTGCGACGCATCTGAGCCACATCCAAATCCTCAATCTCCAAAGCCGCACTAACAGCCTCGAAAACCGATTGCTCGAAAAAAGTGATTTGCCCTTTAAAATTCTCCTTAAAATCGAAAAATCGATCCCCCTTCAATCCGCGCCCAAGCACACACTCCACCGAATCCACACTTTCAACACCGTGGTTCAAACGCTCCTTCCCGTGACGACCTTTAAAATCGTGCCCAGGAGATATGAATATCTTTAAAATAGAAAACGCTCTACTAATAGCCATTTACAATAATCAGGAGTTAAGCTGCCTGCGAACCGCATTCGCTTCTTCAGGCGTATTTACGCTAGCAAGCAAGTCCGGACGATCAAAGGCAATTCTTTCAATCTCATCACCTTCTAGAAAGTGACGTAAGCCAAAACGCCCGCTCCGTGCCCGCTCCTCCAAAAACTCCAAACTCCTCGGCTCATAAATCGTACACATTGGATCGGGTTTACCATCGTTGGCCACGAAACACGTCGCCAACCCATCGGGATTACGGCGACTCACCAACATCAGCAAAACACTCGCATCCAACAGCGGCATATCGCAAGCGACCACCAAAACCGGGCGTTCCCTTGATTCATGCAAGCTCGAGATCACCCCCGCCATCGGCCCTTTCACCCCATCCACATCGGCAATAAATACAGTATCAAATCCACTACCGCGTTCAACCTCCTGTTCGGAACGCCCAGAAACAGCCAACCGCACACAGAATTTATCGAGTAACGTCAGCGTATAATCGAGTTGAGACAATTCACCGTGTATCCTTAACCTCGCCTTATCTTCGCCCATACGAGAGCTCCGCCCCCCCGATAACGCTACACCCAAAATCTCTCGTTTCATGATGTCTTCACCCGATACGCCTCGATTAACTTTGAAAAGAATTCCTCGGCAAATTTACGCCCATCACCCAAAGGCGAAGCCATCAACCGATCACGCAACCCAAACCTTACTTCATTCAACTCATCCACTCGTTCCACCCAACGCACAGCGGCCTCGATATAATGCTCAACAGAATCTACAATAAAATCATCGAGACCGACCTCTCGCAACAAACTCGCTCCCACTCGAGCACATGCCCGATCACCTAACCATGTCAACACCGGCACTCCCATATACAAGGCCTCGCAGGTTGTCGTCGTCCCATTGTAGGGAAAACTATCCAAACAAAGATCAACTTCACCATAGGCAGCCAAATGCCCGGTGTACAAACCAACAGGCGGCATAAACGTCACTCGAGAATCCTCAATTTCGCGTTCCTCAAAACGTGCCCGCAATCCATCCCTAAACTCGGAATCTTCAAGTTGATACGCTTTCAGTACCAAGCGTGCCGTAGGTGCACGTCTCAAGATCGCACACCACGCATCCAAAGTTTCATTGCCGATTTTCGACAAGTTATTGAATGAGCCAAAGGTAAACGGCCTCCCCTCCACTGAAGATCTCTTCGTAACCTCATAGCCACCCGCCACATCGATACAGTGATACCCATAATCGAGATACAACGGAACTTCTGGAAACAACGCCGACTCCTCTTTGCTCAACGTAACCGCATCAACGATTCTCAAATCGACCTGCTTCAATCCAGTTGAACCCGGAAAACCCAACCAGGTCGCCGCCAGCGTAGCCGGTCTCATAGCAAAAACCGCCAAACGATTCCGCGAACTATGCCCCGCCAGATCAATCAAGATGTCAATCTCATCACTACGAATAAGATCTGCCACCTCGCCATCACTCTTACCTACGATACTACGCCAATCGTCACCAATAGCTTTCAATCTATCAGTAAAACCATCCTCCGATAGAGAATCACCGTAAAGATACACCTCCACCGAATCAGGCGTATTCTCCAACAACGGAAATAAAAATCGAGCCACCGCATGCTCCCGAAAATCGGAAGAAACAAAACCGATTCTAACCCGATCATGGTTCCAGACGATCTCTTCCAAAGGAGAAATATCACTCAAGCTCTGGGCAAACCCTCGACACGCCGCAGCGATTTCATCGTTCGTTGACTGATCGGAATAGTGCAAGGCATAGATCAAATTACTCCACGCCCAAATTGCACGATCATCAATTTCAATTGATTTCCTAAAAACGTCGACCGCATCATCCGCCCTTCCGACAGCAACTAATGAAACTCCAAGATTAGAATACGCCCCAGAAAACTCAGGATCGAGCTCAACCGCCCGTCGCCCCGCTGCTACGCTTTCCATAAGACGCCCCAACTGCTTCAAGCCCAAACCATAATTACACCACGCTTGAGAATTATCTCCATTCAACTTCAAACAAGCCTCAAACGCCTCGACTGCATCCGGCGTCCGGCCCAAGTCCAAAAGTGCATTGGCCAAATTGTTGCGAACGACCGGATTTTCGGGCAAAAGCTCCACCGCCCGTGCATGCACCCGAAGGGCCTCATCAACCTTACCGATCTGCTGAAGAGCACTGCCCAGATGAGTGAGAATTTCGCCATTCTCCGGATCTCGTTTATCTGCTTCCTCAAGACACACATTAGCATCACCAAACTCTTTAAGCTGATAACATAACACTCCTAGATAGTGAAAGAGATCCGCCCTAGCCGCCCCTTCATTGAGTGCCTTAAGATAGATCGACTTAGCATCCATCAACTGTCCCTGCATCTGCAATCTCAGCCCTTGCTGCACCATATCGTCAATACGAACATCAGACTGCTTAGGCATAGAAACGGCCTGCTCAATCGCCGCTTCGAATGCGTTTCCAAATTTCGACGCATCTCCCAACGGAGATTTTTTCACACGCTCTCTCAAGCCCAAGCGTTCCTGATTCAGCTGTTCGAGATCCCCTGCAAGACCCACCGCTCTACCAACATAGTCATCCACATTCGCAGCGACCCACTCAGAGCGGCCAATCGAATTTAGTAAACTCACTCCAACGCGAGAGGCATGTCGATCCCCCTGCAATCCTAAAACAGGAACTCCCATCCACATCGCTTCACAAGTAGTCGTCGTCCCGTTATACGGAAACGTATCCAACGCGATGTCCACGTCCCCATAACACCCTAAGTGGTCGTCATAAGACGCCACACGCTCTTTGAAAATGATTCGATCTGCAGCCACTCCATGAGACTCGAAGCGGCCCAATAAATCCTTCCGAAAAACAACATCCGTATACTGCCAAGATTTAAGCATCAATTTAGAACCCGACACCGCATTCAACACACGTGCCCAGCTCTCAATCACAATATCATTCAATTTGGCCGCGTTATTAAACGACCCAAAAGTAACGTACCCATTCTCAAGTGCAGGTGTGGCTTTCACTTCCGGAGCACTCGAACGACCTCGATAACAGATAAAGCTTCCCTCGATCCGCACAAGTTGCTCACTCACTTCGCTAATTTGCTCTCCTTCGGGGTCAGTATGACCATCCACAAGTCGACCATCATAGGCCGCCCAAGCCATAGCACTCGGATACCCCAACCAGTTCAAAACAACCGGTGCAGGACGACAAGCCACCACATCCAATCTGCCTCCAGAAGTATGACCGGACAAATCAATCAAAACATCGATTTCATCCCCTTCGATTACCGACGCCACCGTTGCTCCATCTATTCCACAAGTAGAATACCAGCGATCACTCAATTCCTGAAAGTTTTCCGTCACCTTATCCGGCATCAGAACTTCAGAATAACACGCCACAAAAAAACGACTACGATCCAAAACCTCCAATAAAGGCTCTAAGAAAAACGCCACCGAATGAGCACAGAAATCCCCTGAGAGAAATCCAATCCGGATTTGATCCTTTTTCTCACCAATTTTCGCCAGACGATTCGAAGTCGCATAACACTGCGAGATCCTCGTATGTGCATCCAGAATTTCATTGGGCTGCAAACCATTTATAAAATTCAGCGAATACAACCACTTCGACACAAGCGTTGCGTCCTGTGGGCAAGCTTCCACCGCATCGCACATCAACTGCAAGGCCTCCTCATGGCGGCAGCAATCCCGAAACACCGACGCCATATTCGCCTTATAGTTCGGGTTGTCACCATCCACATTCAAACAACGTTGATGAGCCTCAATCGCCTCACCAATCTTCCCTGCCTTGTGTAAAGAAATCCCCAAATTCGCCCAAGCCATCGTATAACTGGAATCGACATCCAAAGCACGACGAAACGATACTTGGGCTTCTTCCGACATCCCTTTTCCCTGATAAGCCTCACCCAAAGAATTCCAGCCAATCGGACTCTGAGGGTCCAATCGACACCCTTCCTCGAAATGAGCGATTGCCGCATCGGTTTCCCCAAGCTTTCTCAAAACACTTCCACTATTCACCCACAACGCAGAGTCATCTGGT
>CAWVWU010000150.1:0-9308 GCA_963933925.1 uncultured Puniceicoccaceae bacterium | reverse complement strand
AATAAACCAACTAACAACTCGGCTACCCCTGTCTCACTAATGGGGTCCACTTCATAGTGGAGGCAATAATGCAGCCAAATTCTGGCACAACATCTGCATAGCGTATATGTTTGCTGCAAACACCTTTCATGACCACAGTTAGTCCAATCAAATAATATGGCGAAGCCCTTAAAGTGCGATCTATGCGATTCTCAGGCGACTGTTCACCTGACGCAGATCATTAATAACCAGATTCATAAAGTCGATCTGTGCGAGAAATGTGCAGAGGCGAAGGGGATTACTGATCCCAATGGATACTCTCTCGCTGATTTATTGGTTAAACCACAGGACGCGGCTGAGGCGGCTCCGGCGGAAAGCGGTTTGGTGTGCGAGGTGTGTGGTTATACGCAGCGTGAGTTTAAGAAGACAGGCCGATTGGGTTGTCCGAGCTGTTATACAGCGTTTTCAGGTCTGGTTAGTCCGGCATTGACGACGATGCACAAGGGAGATGCCCACCAAGGGAAGGTACCGCAGAAAGCGGTGGCACGTCAGGAGTATAGTACGCGTCTGCATGACTTGGAGATGAGCTTAAAGCAAGCGATCGAGACTGAGGATTACGAGAATGCGGCGACGTTTAGAGACGAGATCATTGAGCTAAAGAAGGCGTTGGAGCTTCAAGAAAAATAGAAAGTCATGCTGATAAAACGCATATTTGGAGGGAAGTCTGAAATGACCGGCGGGGCTGCTAAGAAATGCCCAGTCGTGTTGATGACCCGAGTTCGGCTGGCACGTAATTTGGCAGATACCCCTTTTCCTGGGTGGAGCAAAACGGCACACCGTAAAACTGTTTTAGAGACATGTTTGCCCGCTGTGGCGTCTCAGAATCAGATGAAGCGCGGGATTACTGCGGAGTTGGAAGATCTTTCTGACTTGGAAAAACAGATTTTGGTCGAGCGTCATTTGATCAGTCGTGAGTTGTCCGGTTCTCCGGAAAAGGCGGGAGTCGTTATTAGTAAGGACCAGTCGATCTCGGTGATGATCAACGAGGAGGATCACATGCGGATCCAGGTAATCAAATCGGGTTACCGTTTTAAGTCGGCTTGGAACGCGATCAATACCTTGGACTCTGCTCTTGAGGAAGATCTGGCGTTCGCCTTTTCTTCGAAGCTCGGTTTTTTAACCGCTTGCCCAACTAACGTGGGGACCGGGATGCGTGCGTCGGCGATGATGCATTTGCCCGCTTTGGTGATTTCCAACCAAATGGAAAAGGTGGTGCGTGCGGTGAATCAGCTAGGGATCGCGGTTCGCGGTTTGTTTGGCGAAGGTTCGGATGCCAGTGGAAGTATTTTTCAAATTTCTAATCAGACTACTCTTGGGGAGTCCGAGGAGGAGATCATCAAGCGGTTATCGGCTGTTCTTAAAACGATAATTGATCAGGAGATGAACGCTCGAGAGATGATTCTCGAAAAGGAGTCCGGCAAATTGTTCGACAAAATTGGACGTGCTTACGGTATTTTGCAGAATAGTCATCTGTTGAGTTCGAGCGAATGTATGAATTTAGCTTCATTGGCTCGCTTGGGCGTCGATTTGGAGATGTTTCCTGAAGACGTGCGCAATGTTGTGGATCGTATGTTTATCGAGTGTCAGCCTGGTCATATTCAGTACCACGCGGGCGAATCGATAGAACCTGCGGAACGCGATGCCTTTAGGGCACAATACCTTCGTGAGCAGTTTGATGCTGTCAATAAACCCGTCTTTCCCTTTCAAGATAATAAACCCGACCAACCTAAACCCTCTGCTGAGGAAGAATAATTTATGGAACCAATGAACAACTTCACCCCACGTGCACAGCAGGTCTTGGCTCTGGCACGTAAGGAGGCCGATAGATTCCACCACAACTACGTTGGAACTGAACATATTTTACTCGGGCTGATAAAGCTCGGACAGGGAGTCGCGGTAAGCGTGCTTCAGAAGATGGGACTTGATTTAGAAACGGTGCGTAATGCCGTGGAAAAACAAGTTGGTTCAGGCCCAGAGGGTAAGAGCTCTGGGAGCATCCCTTACACGCCCCGCGTTAAGAAAGTCTTAGCTTTGGCTGGAAAGGAAGCGAAGGCTTTGAACCATAGCTACGTGGGAACGGAGCATATCCTTCTTGGTCTTCTTCGAGAAGGCGAAGGGGTGGCAGCACGCGTCTTGAAGTCGCTCGATGTTGATATCGAACGCACTCGCAACGAAATACTCCGCGAGCTCGATCCACAGTTTTCCGGTGAAACCGAGGATGCAGTAGCTGGTGGTCAATCTCAGTCTGCTGAGGATAAGAAAGAGACGAAGACTCCTGCCTTGAAGGCATTTGGTCGTGATTTGACGGAGCTTGCGAAAGCGGGAGAGTTGGATCCGGTAATTGGCCGCAAGAAAGAGATCAGTCGTGTTATTCAGATTCTTTGCCGTCGTACTAAGAATAACCCTGTTTTGATCGGTGAAGCGGGCGTGGGTAAGACCGCGTTGATCGAAGGGCTTGCGTCTGAGATCGCGAGTGGGGTGGTCCCAGAAATCCTCGCAGATAAGCGGGTGGTTACTTTGGATTTGGCGTTGATGGTTGCAGGAACGAAGTACCGCGGTCAGTTCGAAGAGCGTATCAAAGCCGTGATGGACGAAATCAAGCGTGCTGGAAACGTGATCATCTTTATCGACGAACTCCATACGATCGTCGGAGCAGGTGCTGCGGAAGGTGCGATGGATGCGTCTAACATTTTTAAGCCCTCATTGTCTAGAGGTGAGTTGCAGTGTATCGGTGCGACAACGATAAATGAATATCGTAAATACATCGAAAAAGACAGTGCTTTGGATCGTCGTTTCCAGAGTGTGCAGGTCGATGCTCCGAGCGTTGAAGATACTATATTGATTTTGAAGGGGATTCGTCATAAGTACGAAGATCACCATAAAGCGACGTTTACTGATAAGGCATTGGAAGCGGCGGTTAAGTTATCCGATCGTTATATCACATCCCGCCATTTGCCGGATAAGGCGATTGATATTATGGATGAAGCGGGCTCCCGAGCGCGTATCGCCTCTTTGAATCGTCCACCAGAAATCGAAATCTTGGCTAAGGAGATCGAAGAGGTGTGTGCTAAAAAGGAAGATGCTATCAGCAAGCAGCATTTTGAGGAAGCAGCGAAATTTCGCGATCAGGAGAAGCAGCTCCGTGCAAAGCATGAGAAGGTTCTAGAAGACTGGAAGCGTAGTCGTGAAGAAACGCGTATTACGGTAGGCGAGGATGAAATGTTGCAGGTCGTCTCCGCGTGGACGGGAGTTCCTCTTCATCGTATGGAGAAGAAGGAAGCTGCTCGTTTGTTGGAACTTGAGTCAGAGCTTCAAGATATCGTGATCGGTCAAAACGAGGCGTGTACTGCAATTGCGAAAGCATTGCGTCGTAGCCGTGCGGATTTGAAAGATCCAAATCGTCCGATCGGTGCCTTTATGTTCCTCGGACCAACAGGTGTTGGTAAGACCTTCTTGGCTCGTACCTTAGCTGAGCGAATGTTTGGGAATCGTGATTCTATTATTCAGGTGGATATGTCTGAGTATATGGAGAAGTTTTCAGTGTCTCGAATGATTGGTTCTCCTCCGGGTTATGTCGGTCACGAAGAAGGTGGACAGCTTTCCGAGCAGGTCCGTCGTAAGCCGTATTCAGTCGTTTTGTTTGACGAAATTGAGAAGGCTCACCCGGACGTGGTGCAGATCATGTTGCAGATCTTCGAAGAAGGGCGTCTGACGGATAGTTTGGGTCGCGTGATTGATTTCCGAAATACGATTATCATCATGACAACAAATGTCGGTGCAGAAGTGATTCAGCGCCAGACTAGTATGGGATTTGGGACTACGGGATCGTTTAGTGAAAACTATGACGGTATTCGTTTGAAGGTTCTGGATGAGGCTAAGAAAGTATTTAAGCCCGAGTTCTTAAATCGTATCAATGATATGATCGTGTTCCATAGCCTCGAGAAATCGTCGTTGGTTCGTATCGTGGATTTGGAAATAGCCCACCTTCAGAAGCGATTAGTGGAAAAGAGAATTTCGATTACTCTCAATGACGAGGCGAAAGCGCTTCTTATTGAGGAGGGGTATGATGAGAAATATGGAGCTCGTCCGTTGCGTCGTTCGATTGAGAAATTCCTAGAGGATCCTCTCGCTGAATCTCTATTGGGTGGAACCGTCAACGAGGGTGATACTCTTGAGATTGGACGTAAGGAGGATAAGCTATCATTTGAAACGATAAGCAAGTCAGAGGAAGAAATTCCTCACGAATCCGAGAGTTCTTAGAAACGTTCGAAGGAATGCATTTTTAGCCGCGTGCCGCTTTTTGGTACGCGGCTTTTTTGTGGGGTGTTCGTTTGTTCTTTTGGAACAAGTTGTATTGCTATTCAATAGATAATTGAATGGTTTTTTATTATCCATTCGTTACCCCTGTTATGAATCGTTTGTTTCCATCAGTCGCATTAATCGTCGTTTTGATTGGCTGGTTCTTTTGGAGTGTTGAGGAGGACATTGATGGTGAGCCAAAACCTGTTGGTTTGTTGGGTGAATTCAGTGTAGGGGAGAATGACGAAGATGAACCGACTCTCGGTGAAGACGTTTTACCGCCAATTGAAATTGATCGTCGACTGGGGTTTGAGGCGTATTCGTTGCTCGATCAAACGGTAGAAGTGGAGAGTGAAGTGGAGGTTGTTCGTCGTACTTTGATACGAAGTAAGGATGATTCGAATAAAACGGTTTTAATTGAAGAGACCTATCGCAAGGAGAATCAATCCTTAGCATGGACCATGGATACTTGGGTTGCTATGGTCGGTGATGAGTTGATCTTTGAGAATGATCGCGATCGCGTGGATTCGAAGCAGCTCGCAGAATTCTTTGAGCAAGAGGGGTTACGTATCGGGCGTCAGTCGCGGCTTTCGAATTTTGTGCAGATCGAAATCGAAAATCCTCGTTTGGCTCGATTTGATCGAATTCGATATCGTTTGGGTCAGCTTTTTCCTGAGGTGTTAGTGGATTCGGACATCCTTCATTTTACCTCGTCCAAACCGAATGATTATAATTCTGCGTTATTGTGGAATTTGGACCAGATCAAGATAGAGGATGCTTGGGCTGTCTCAACGGGTGGGGAGAATGTTGTTATTGGGATTGTTGATACGGGGGTCGATCATAGTCATGTTGATCTCGTCCGAAATATATGGGTCAATGAAAATGAAATTCCAGGTAATCGGAAGGATGATGATGGGAATGGTTTTATTGATGATGTGAATGGTTGGGATTTTGTGAATGACGATAATGATCCCCAAGATGACGCGGGGCACGGTACTCATATAGCGGGTATTGTTGGTGCAAGCGGAAATAATGGGAAAGGGGTTGTCGGACTAAATTGGGATGTTTCAATTATGGCCTTAAAAGCTGGAGATGGTGAGTCGCTTTCGTCTTCGAATATCGCGGAGGCTTTGCGTTATATGAGAATGATGAAGGAGCGTGGTGTTGCCGTGGTAGTTTCGAATAACTCTTATGGTTCGGATGGTCCAAGTAATGTGATTCATAGCGAAATTGCGAAGCAAGAGGCTGATGGGATTTTGTTCGTGGTCGCTGCGGGAAATGACGGGGAGGATATAGATCGTGCCGGGGCGGAGTTTCCTGCGGGGTTTGAAGATGATATTATTGTGGCGGTGGCGAGTAGTAATCAGATCGACACGCTTAATGTGAGTTCAAATTATGGTCGGACTAGTGTCGATCTCGCGGCACCAGGAAACGATGTCTATTCGACGTTGGAGGGTGAACGCTACGGCTATCGTTCGGGAACTTCTATGGCGTGTCCTCATGTGGCAGGAGCGATTGCACTTATGATGAGTTCGGATAGCTCTCTCGCTTGGAGAGATGTTAAGAACCGTTTGTTGGATACGGTGGATCGTGTGTCATCTTTGGACGGTCGCGTACTCTCGGGAGGGAGGTTAAACCTGGCGGCAGCGTTGCGTCCGAGTCTTCTGGAGTTCTCTCTAGAAGAGGTCAGGCATGATGGAGAGTTAATCTTTTTGTCTGATATTCGAGTTCCGGTGTTTTTCGAACTTCAAGGTGCGGAGGGAGCTATTATTTCAGAGGAGGTTGTTAGTGGTGTTGGAGTGGTCTCGATTGAGAGGCTTGGGCGTGTTTATGAATTTAGGTTTCCGGAGGAGGGACGCTACGAGATTGAGTTTTCTGCGGAATTGGATGAGGTGTTGAGAATTGTAAAGCGGACGGTTTTTGTCGGTCCTATTGAGTCGGTTGGAGATGGGCTATTTCACTATTGGAATTTTGATGGTGACACTGAGGGGGAGCCGGATCTTGCAGGCGGTTCTAATGGGACTTTGTTGAACGTATCACGTCAGTCGTCGGTTTTGGGTAGCTCGGGGCGTTTTACGGGGTCAAATAGTTATATGAGTTTTGAGTCGACTCATACACCCTTGATAACGGTTTCGGCTATGGTTCGCTTGGATCAACTGGGTGATAATCCTCATCCCCGTATCCTCAATATGGATGACTATTATCTTTATATTTCGGCTCGTGAGTCAGAGCTTGATCCGGATGGGAATTCGGATGTTTTGAAGTTCTATTCAGATCGCTCCGAGTCATTTGGGATTTGGAATACTGAGCCGGGGTCTATTGTCTCGGGACGATGGATTCACGTGGCGGCGACTTATGATAGCAGCTCTGAGAATAATAATCCGATTTTGTATATTGATGGAGAAAAACGATTGGCGCGTGTCCAGGCTCCTGCGATTGGAAATCAGTTAATCTTTGATGGGACTGCTTATGTTGGAGATAACGAAGATGGATTACGAGGGTTCGACGGTTTAATTGACGAAGTGCGGGTGTATGATCGTGTTTTGAGCGATGGGGAAGTGTCGACATTGGCAGCGACTCACTATGGAAGGCAATGGGAGGACGTTTCGATAAGGAGGGAAGCGAGTGTTGAGTTTGATTCGTCTTATGTGTTCTCCTTGATGAGTGACGGGGTGGACTTCTTTTCAGGTTCTGTTGAGTGGAGTGTTCTGGGGGCAGATCATTATGAGGTGTTGACTGTTGACCGAAATACCGCGTCGTTTGAATTTTTTGAGGGATCGGATTTGCTTATTGTTGCCAAGGCGAGTGATGGAGTAGTGACAGAATATTTTACGAAAGAGTTCGTTCTTAAGGAGCGTGAAATAGTAACGGGAAATTGGATCGGTGAGGATACTTCAGGGGCTTTGATCGTTGTGCATCTCGATGAGTCCTTGGATTCTGGGTATGTGAGTTTGTTTGATCGTAATGGGCAAACTCTTCTATTGAGAGAAGCGATTAATGTTTTGGGGAATGGTGCTTTTGAGACAGGCGAAGGATCGGCTTATTTGGTGAAAGGCATTATTGATGGGGATGTTGTCGTGTCTGTGTCTGGTGTTGGAATTGCGTTTTTGGAATTGAAGCGAATAGAGGGAGTTGCGTTTGGTCAGCTCGTAGGGGATTATCGAGGGGGTGTTGTAGGCTCGAGTGGGGATCGTTTTGATGTTCAAGTGTTTGGCGACGGTCGTGTTTTGATCGTTCGAAGTGGTTTGGTCGAGGATATGGCTTGGGGGGAGATTGATTCGGATGGGGTTTTCTCGATCAAATCAGTCGGTGGTGTTTTGTTTGATGGGCGGGTTGTGGAGAATAGGCGGTTTGTTGAAGGGGTGCTTGGCCTTGAATCAGAACGTCGGAAATTCTTTTGTCGTCGTGACGGCGAGGCGAGTGCGAGTCGATTTGTTAACTTGTCGACTCGAGGTCGAGTGGCCGATGGGGAAGCAGTGTTGATTGGTGGTTTCGTAATCGAAGGCAATGAGAGGCAGAACGTGTTGATTCGTGGTGTGGGGCCCGGATTGGCCCGAACCTTTGGTTTGTTGGATGTTCTGGAGGATCCTTTACTTCAGGTATTGGATGAAAGTGGAGATGTTATAGACGTGGTTGATTGGGCGGGCGATGGTGCTTCCGAGGAATTGTCGCAACTCTTTGAGCGTGTCGGGGCGTTCGGTTTGAGTGAAGGTAGCAGTGATGCGGCGGTTGCATTGTCTCTCGAGTCGGGTGCGTATACCGCGATTATTCGAGGAGAAAATGGAAAAACAGGAGAGGCTTTGTTTGAGGTTTATGACGCATCGACAGGTATGGATTCGGCATTTGTGAATGTTTCGACTCGAGGGCGGGTCGCAGGAAATTCCATTGTGTTGATTGGCGGTTTCGTGGTGAAGGGGACGGAACCAATCAACGTTCTTTTGAGAGCTGCGGGACCTAGCCTAAGTTCGCTTGACGTGGAGAATCCTTTGAGTAACCCCCGTTTGGATCTTTTCAAAGAAGACCTTTATATCGCTGGGAATGACAACTGGATGGATTCCGGAACGTCTAGACTAGAGGAGTCGTTTGTGGGAGCTGGTGCATTTTCGTTCGATCGTGGTTCGAAAGATGCGGCTTTGGACGTTTGGTTGTCGCCGGGTGTTTATTCGATCGTGGTTTCGGGAGTCGATGGGAGTGAAGGCATTTCTTTGGTTGAGGCGTACGAGTTGCGTTAGGGATTGTACTCTAAGAGCCTGTTAAATAAGTAGGCTGCTTCGTATGTTCGTATCTTTTTCGCCCAAATCTCGTTTGCTCATTTGCTTCGCCATCTTCGCGTGCCACTTGGCACACCTCAAAGTTTAGTCACTCCGTTCCTCAAGTGTCGTCTCTTCGTTCCTCGGTACGCAATCCGATATTTTGACTGAAAAATCTAATTCACCTACTCGTGCAGACTTATTTAACAGTCTCTAAAAATGGGGTTTTCTCCTGCTTTGAGAATATTCACAAACCGGCCCTTAGATATGATCAATAGCCATTGCATCTTTGCGTATGAGGTGTTTGCTTGTCATTTATGTTTGTGGATGAAGTCAAGATATCCGTTAAGGCGGGTGATGGTGGACGAGGCTGTATTAGTTTTCGCCGTGAGAAATATGAACCGTTTGGGGGCCCCAATGGTGGGGACGGAGGAAAGGGCGGAGATGTCATTATTGAAGGCTCTACTCATGAGAATCATTTGATTCGTTATCGGTTTAATCCCTTGTGGAAGGCGGATCATGGAGAATATGGGCGTGGTTCAGATCAAAATGGCCGCTCTGGCCGAGATCGGATTTTGTACGTCCCGCCTGGCACGATCGTAATGGATCCTGTTACGGGTGAGGTAGTTGCAGAAATTCTAGAAATTGGGGTACGCAAGACTTTGCTCAAAGGCGGCAATGGCGGTTGGGGGAATACGAAGTTTAAGAGTTCGTTGAATC
>CAWVWU010000149.1:0-9339 GCA_963933925.1 uncultured Puniceicoccaceae bacterium | reverse complement strand
CGCGATGGTGCCAGGGGCGATTCCTTCGCAAAACGCTTTATGGTCAGTGGCGTCGCCCGCGACAAAGTCTACGACCTTACCAAGGGCGACAAAGGCTCTAAAGTTCACTACCTCCGTGCCAATTCTGACGGATCAACCAAACCGATCATGATACGCCTCACGCCAACGAGCAAAGCACGCACCAAGGAATTTCAATACGACTTCGGAGAACTCGCTGTCAAAGGACGTACCTCGAACGGAAATCGTATTTCAAAATACGCAATAAAGGCAGTCAGAGCCCTCTTCTCAACCGAGATGTAATTTTGCAGTCTCAACCCTTGGAGCCAGAAAACAGGGGAAAAAATTCGGGGTGTATCGATCATTTGGATCATTAGGATACATACTAGGAACAATGGCTCTTCCATTGATTTTTAACGACATCGCTATTGTTACAAGAATTGCTGCTGTGATTTTAATTTCATCACTATTTCTAATAGCGAAACTCCCGACTCCGGATAAAAAGAAGCCCCTAGCCTCACCAGTGCGATTCAGTGATATCACCCCTCAAATCAGTCTTTTTCTAGTCGCCTTCTTATTTATATCCATAGCAGAACCTTCCCTTCATGGATTCTTCTTCGCTTATGCTCGAGAATTGGGAGGAAGCACTCGTCTCCTTGGAGTCCTATCAGGAACGATGGGCTTCGTAGCATTTCTATGCCTCCCACTTATGGGAAAACTCGTCGACAAAATCAATCCCGCACTAATTCTTTCCATTTCATTTTTCGCTCAACCGCTACGTATCCTAATTACCTCTAACATAGAGTCAGCAAACTACCTTTGGGTTCCCATTCTATTGCACGGAATCACCTGGGGTGGAGTCGAAGTATCAGCTATCATCTATCTCTCTAGCCTTGTAAAAGAGGATCAAAAAGCGACCGCAGTTTCTTTTTATGTTTCGATTCGAATGCTCGGGCAACTCATTGGAAATGCACTCTGCGGCCAGATAGCCGAAAACACTGGATACAAATACATGTTTTGGACGACTGCCTCAATCGCACTACTAGGTGCCTGTATCTACTCAGCAGGCAGTCTTGTACTAAATCGAAAAGCTCAAAGCCAGAACTTGCCCTAAGAGCACGAATTCATTAATTTTACGCCCAACAAAAGCCGCATACTCAACTAAAGCCTAAACCCACGTACTATGTCAGGACCCCACAAGTGCTTCATTCCGATACTCTCCGCATTCACTCTATTCAGCGTCTCAGCGTGTGCAGACATCGCAACTGAGAAGGAAATCGAAAATCCTCTCCCAATCACCCAAGCCGAGAAAGGGCGCTTCCCACAGATTGAAATCGTCAATATTTTTGAGCCAGAAGGCGAATCCAATGTGCGTTCCTCGTTTACTCTATCCGATGGGGTCGGACTCATAGGAACCGAAGAAACAGGCGATATATTTAAAACCGAAGACGCTGGCAACTCTTGGCGCAAAGTACTCGATGGAGGCGATGCCTGGGGTATTATGGATGTGCGCAACTACATCCGAGCCAAGGACGGACATCTATATATAACTACGACAGAACCTGCCATGGTATGCCGTTCCAAGGATGAAGGTGAATCTTGGCAAATAGTAGCCTGTGCACCTGGAACACGCACTGTCGGTCTCATTCAACTCGACAATGATGATATCCTGGAAGGAATTCGACGTTCCTTCGAGAAAGAGACGAGCCTACTCCGCTCAACCGACTACTTTAAAACTGTTAAATGGACTTCTGTTTCGAAAGAACAGCCTGCCCAAAACGTAACCTGCTTCCACGAAATCGGCGGTGGTCAAGTACTCGCAGGCGTTGGCTATCAAGGATCCGGAAAAATCTACAAATCCAATGATTATGGCCAAACATGGGAGAAAAAAGCCGACTATCCAGAAGCCCGCGATATGATGTGGTTCTTCAATGAAGGGGACAAAATATTCATACAAGCTTCAGGAATAGCCACCTTATACGCCAGTACAGACGGCGGAGAGACATGGAATAAAGACCACCAGTTCTGGAGCAAAGGCTTTCTCGGAATGGCCACCACTTTCGAAAAAGACGGCAAACGCTATCGCCTTCTCAGTGCCACCGACCAACGAGAAAAAACATTTAGACACGTCGTACTCATCTCAGACGATCAAGGTGAAAGCTGGTTCGAATGGATTGAGATGAATCAAGACATGAGTGGAGGAGCGAGCAATATAACCGTGCTCTCAGACAACCGTATCGTAGTTGGAACCGGCAACCACTCAGCTCAAGGGCGTGCCTTTACTTTGGAAATCAAATAGTAAAACGGGGAACGCTCAAACAGGCATTCCCCGTATTCCTAAAAATCAAAGCGATCAACTAATATCCAAGGTACCTTGGCTCTTAACCAAGTCATCCAAAGCCTTGATACGAGTGAGGAATCCTTCCAATTTATCTAACGGCAAGGCACAAGGACCATCGCACTTTGCTTCGTCAGGATTGGGGTGAGCTTCGAGAAACAAGCCAGCTAGCCCCAAAGACATTCCAGCCTTCGCCAAATCAAAAACTTGAGCTCTACGCCCACCTGCCGCAGTCGACGTCCCACCTGGAATTTGTAGAGCGTGCGTAACATCAAAAATGATCGGTGCTTCAAACTGCTTCATAATCCCAAAACCTAACATATCGACGACCAAATTATTGTATCCGAAACTAGTCCCGCGCTCGCACAACATAACGCGATCATTCCCTGCTTCCTCAATCTTGCGAATGATATGCCCCATCTCGCGAGGCGATAAGAACTGAGCCTTCTTTACGTTGATGATCGCATCCGTTTTCGCCATCGCGGCCACAAGATCGGTCTGACGACAAAGAAATGCTGGCAATTGGATGATGTCACAGACCTCCGCCACAGGAGCTGCCTGGAAAGGTTCGTGAACATCCGTAATAACGGGAACGTCACATTCCTTTTTAACGGCTGCCAAGATCTCGAGCCCTTTCTCCATTCCTGGACCACGAAATGAGGTGATCGAGGACCGATTAGCCTTATCAAAACTCGCCTTAAAAACATAAGGGATTCCCAATTTACTGGTCACCCGTTTCATCTCCGTTGCAATCTCCAGTGCAAAATCTTTCGATTCCAACACGTTCAACCCCGCCATCAGCGTAAAAGGCTTATCGTTTCCACATTCGATGTTCCCGATCTTAATAGTCTTAGACATAACACACTTCTTTCACGACCCGCCACGCTCCACAATGCAAAAAGATCTCCGAACAGTACCCGATATTTTGAGTTTGCCCTCAGCCCCGAAAAGCGATGCCTAAGCACCCTATGAGACGTATACTTGTCACCGGAGCCTCTGGAATGCTTGGCCGCACAACCCTTAGCGAACTTGTTAAAAATTCTGACCTATCAGTCATTGGACAAGCTTTCAGTCGCATCGACAACGGTCTCCTTCAAGCCGATCTGACAGACCCAACACAAGTCGCTAAGCTCATCAAAGAGAGCCGTCCAGACTGCATAGTACACTGCGCCGCTGAAAGGCGTCCCGACATAAGCGAAGGCAACAAACCTGCCACCGATGCTCTCAACCAACATGCCGTCGCCACCCTCGCTCACCACTGCAAGGCTAACAACATATTCCTAATCTATCTATCCACCGACTACGTATTTGACGGCAAAGACGCCCCCTACAGCACCACAGCAATACCCAACCCTCTCAACCACTACGGCCAAAGTAAGCTCGCCGGTGAACGAGAAGCCCAGGCTTGCGGCGACGAGACCCTCATATTACGCGTCCCCATACTATACGGCCCCATCCAGTCTCTCGAAGAATCAGCTGTGACAACCATCAGCAAACACCTCCTAGATAAAACACCCAAGCCTATAGACCACTGGGCCCAACGCTACCCAACGGCGACTACAGACGTCGCACGTGTCATCGCTCAAATCATTCAATACCGATCCCAACACCCCGACTTTCACGGCACCTATCATTGGTCAGGTAACGAATGCTTCACCAAATACGAAATGGCCCAAATCATTGGAAAAGCATGGGAACTCGACACCACACACCTCAACCCTGACTCCAATACTCCAGCTGGAGCCCCACGCCCTAAAGACTGCCAACTCGACACCAGCAGCCTCACCAAACTAGGAATACAGTCCTACACCCCTTTCTCCGAGGCCATCGCCTCAGTACTCTCCCCTTTCAAACCACAATAAAACCTCCCATTCATGTCAAAACGAAGATACTGCTGGATAGACTTAGAAATGACCGGACTTGAGTCCGAGACCGACCGCATCCTCGAAGCGGGAGTCATTATAACCAACAAACAATTCGAACCTGTCTACGAGTGGGAATCCGCTGTATTCCAGCCACCGGAAGTTGTATCAGGCATGAACGAATGGTGCCAACACCATCACGCCGCAAGTGGCTTAACAGCACGCATCCCCGACGGCATCACAGAATTACAGCTCGATGACAAACTCTGCGAAATAGCACTCACCTATTTCAAAAAAAAGAACCCTCTCATCATCTGTGGCAATTCCATCTCGCAAGACCGCAAGTTCATCGAACGCTATCTCCCGAAATTCGCGGCTCGTATCCATTACCGCATGCTTGACGTCTCTAGCTTCAAGATCGTTTTTCGAGAAATCTATGGACGAGAGTTCGTCAAAGAAAACACCCATCGAGCCATCGACGACATTAAAGAATCCATCGCCGAGCTAAAGTACTACATGACTGCCATCGACCCCAGTGGGCTCGCCATCATCGACAATACTCCCAAGTCTGAACGCGACCAATAAGGCCGACCTCCTTCACCTCGAACGAACCTCTATGCCTAAGCCCGCAGACCGCCTCGCACAATTCTCAGAATCCGTTATTCGAGGGATGACACGGCTCGCCACCCAGCACGACGCCATCAACCTATCCCAAGGATTTCCCGATTTCAACCCACCTGAAGAAATATTATTGGCTCTGGAAAAAGCCACTCGCGGCCCCTTCCATCAATACGCCGTAACCTGGGGTGCCCCACGATTCAGAGAAGCCCTTGCCCGCAAGATCTCACGCGACACCCAGCTCGAAGTAGATCCCGACAAACACCTCGTTGTCACCTGCGGCAGCACCGAAGCCATGATGGTTGCCATGATGACCGCATGCAATCCTGGCGATAAAGTCATCGTCTTCTCCCCCTTCTACGAAAACTACGCTGCCGATGCCATCCTCTCCGGAGCGGAGCCCATCTACGTTACCCTCCACGCCCCCAATTTCGAATACGACACAGAAGAATTAGCCGAAGCCTTCGAACAAAATCCCAAGGCCATCATCGTATGCAATCCCTCCAACCCTACAGGAAAAGTATTCACGCGTACAGAACTCCTTCAAATACTCGAGTTCGCCGAAAAACACGACGCCTACGTGATCACTGACGAACCCTACGAGCACATCGTCTACGAGCCCCACGAGCACATCTACGCCGCCGCCCTTCCAAACGCATGGGAGCGAGTCATCACCTGTAACTCTCTCTCCAAAACGTACTCAATAACCGGCTGGCGCCTCGGCTACGTACTCGCCTCCCAAGAAGTAATCGCCCAAGCCCGAAAAGTACACGATTTCCTCACTGTCGGAGCCGCCGCCCCTCTTCAAGAAGCCGCCATAGCTGGACTCGAACTCCCCGATTCCTACTACGAAGAATTGCGACAACTCTACACGCAAAAACGCGACATTTTCCTCAGTTACCTCAAACGAACCGGACTCCCTTACACTGAACCGCAAGGAGCCTACTACGTGATGGTAGATATATCCTCTCTTGGCTTTGAAACCGACACCCTCGCCGCCGAATGGTTCGTTCGCACGCTAGGTGTAGCGGGCGTTCCTGGATCAAGCTTCTTTCGTGACCCCGAGCATCGCTACCTCCGCTTTCATTACGCGAAACAAGAAAGCACCCTTCATGAAGCCGGAAAATGTCTCCTGAAATTGACTGACGAAACATGGCTTTCAAAAAACCTTCCGAACAACCAAGGTTAACCAATAATAACCTTTAGTCATTCCAGTATAAACAAATTACAAATATTCTAAATGGAAGATAATCCTCAAGCCCTAGATGCCATCCTCAACGCCGTCCAACAACAGCTCGAATCTCCAGAGTCTCCATACGTCCGCGAGCACTACGATCGCCTCATAGCAAGCGGTGAAGAACACGACAAAGTCATGCAGATGCTAGGATCTGTGCTAGCCATCGAAATGTGGGAAATGTCTACCCTCAAAAGAGATTTCGACGAATCCACCTACATCAGCCGTCTCACAGAACTCCCTCAACAGAGTTGGCAAAATGAAGACTAATCCCTCTTAAGATTCGCGAAAAATTGATCTCATCTCCCCAAAACCTACTCTTCATCTGTTCCCAAAACAAGTGGAGGAGCCCGACCGCTGAAAAGATCTATCGGAACGACCCACGCTTCGCCGTTCGCTCAGCGGGGACAAGTAAAAGTGCACGACGCACAATATCTCAAAGCGATATCAAGTGGGCAGACGCCATTTTCACAATGGAGCATGCCCACAAAAAACGCCTCAAGGAACAATTCCAATCGGATCTAACAGAAAAGCACATCTACGTTCTCGGAATAAAGGACCTCTACCAGTATATGGATCCGAAACTCATTGAACTTCTTCGAGCTGCAGTCGATCCTATCCTAGAAAAGCGATAGGAATAGGAATAATCCCCCGTCCAACTCAACACCTCGTTTTCGGTACTAACTAGTAGGGCTTCGAACTAAGCCTGAGCCACCGATTAAACGCGGGTCTCAACCAAACAGATTACGTAGGAAAACCTTTAATCTCTCGCCTCGAATAATTTTACAGGTTGACGAGCAACAAACACCTAGGCAATCCTATCCTTAGCACAAAAATAACGCTCTCTCCGATCTCAATAATTAGACTACTGCTACTGCAATCATGCTGCACGAGACTAATTCCTCTAAAAAAAGTAAAATAGGATACGGACAGGATCATTTTTCAGCCATTGCCAAAGAGTACGATAAAGGTCGGATAGAGTACCCTCTAAAGTTATACAGTTTTCTAGCTCACCAATGTACGAATTTCCAATGTGCTTGGGATTGTGCAACAGGTTCAGGTCAAGCAGCCATAAAACTTGCTAATGTATTCGAGAAGGTCGTCGCAACAGATATCAGCAAAGAACTTCTAGAACTTGCCCCTGAACACCCCAAAATCAGCTATCACTCCGCCCCAGCTGAAAATTCAAAAATCAAATCGAGCTCAATCGATTTAATCACAATAGGCCAGGCCTACCATTGGTTTGAATTTGATCCATTCTGGGAAGAGGCAATACGCGTATTGAAGCCAGACGGAGTCGTTGCCATTCTCGGTTACCTTTGGCCAGAAACCAATCCGGAAGTCGATGGTGTACTGGAACGCTTTAAACAAGAAATTCAGAGTCATTGGCCAGAAAGGAGCATCCTTCTTCACGAAGGATACCAATCAATCTACTCTCCCTTGACAGAGATCTCTTCCCCAAAATTTCAGATACAGACGAAATGGTCACTTGAGGAATACTTGTCTCACTTAAAATCGTGGTCAGGCAACCGCTACTTCGAAGAATCGACAAAACGCAACGCCATCGAAGAACTGAAAGAAGACTTCAAATTAGCATGGGGAAAAGGTACTAAAAAAGTAAAATGGCACCTAATTGCTAGAGTCTTTAAGAAATAAAGAACCTCTCATTTTAATCAAGCTACACAGCCTCTCTTTAATTAACGATGATTCCTCTATTTAGTGGCCACTTTCTAAATGATTTAGCGATCGACCTAGGTCTTTCCCAGAAACAACTAACCGGCCTCATGAACTACTGGCTCCTAGAAAATCGGCAGGATAACTCTGGCGAATTATTCGCACTTTGGAGTAGTTCCGCCGACAATTATCGCGTCAACCTATTCGCTCGAGAAAACCATAATATGGTACTCATCATACGAGATCCACATGAAGACGAAATCGAAATAGAACTACAAGGCGATGAGTCCCTTGCAGTTCTTGAAGCTTTTTTTGAAACATGTTCACTTATTACCTCCATCAACTACCAAACAAATCTTCAGCTATGTCTTTTAAAGATTTGGAGCAAAATCGATCCAAAAACGAAGATTAGAGAAACCCTTGCAGCCTAGCGATCACCAAGACAACACGTCTCTCAAAACTCGGCTCGCCACAATACACCCTCCCTGCAAGGCTCATCACCAATGAGCGAACTCCACATACGCCCCTACAATCAAACCGACCAAGAACGCGTCATTCAACTCTGGCTAGAGTCCGGATTGGTTGTTCCCCACAACAACCCAATTCAAGACATTCAACGCAAGCTTTCGATCCAACCACAATGGTTCCTCGTTGGTACAATAAGTGACACCATAGTCGGATCCTGCATGGCTGGCTACGAAGGACATAGAGGATGGATCAACTATTTAGCTGTCGCACAATCCGAAAGACGCCAAGGCTACGCCGCCCAATTAATAGCACATAGCGAGACTCTGCTAAAACAGGCTGGGTGCCCAAAAATCAGTTTACAAATCCGAAGGAGTAATAAGGACGTCATCAACTTCTATCAAAAAATTGGTTACGCCGAAGATGACGTCATTAGCATGGGAAAACGTATCACCGGCGAAGATACTCCTTTTACTGGTCAAAAAAGATCATAGAATCAGCACGCACGAGACCAATGATAGACTCAATATTCGACCGATACCAAAACCGAAAAATCAACGAAGCCAAACAAGAGGCAGAGTCAGCTCGAAACAAAGCGACATCCGTAGAGGCAAAGATAATAGAACTCGAGCGGCACTGTAACAGCATGGCACTCGCCTCACAGGCCATGTGGGAACTCCTAAAAGAACATAGCAACCTCAAAGATAGCGACATCGAATCGAAAATACTCGAAATTGACCTAAGAGATGGCCAAATCGACGAAAGAATAAGCCAAACCGTCGTCAAATGCCCTTCTTGTAACCGAAACTCCAACTCAAAAAGAGATTCTTGTATCTACTGCGGAGCTATCACCGCCAAACAAAACATCTTTGAATAATTAGAGACGCCCATGAATCTTTCAACAAAGCAACAAGACCTCTACGACAAGTTCTACGAATCGACTCACGAAACCGATGCACTCGATACCAAGACCGAATGCTTAGTGGGTCTTGCTGCTGCCATGGCATCCAACTGTGAGCCATGTACCACCTTCTACCTTAAACGTTGTCAATCGAACCGAGTTTCGAAACAAGAAATCCAAGCAGTTCTAGCCAAGGTGATGGCGGTTGCTGCCGGTCAAAAACGTCTCCAAAGCAAACGCTCTCTCGATA
>CAWVWU010000148.1:0-9339 GCA_963933925.1 uncultured Puniceicoccaceae bacterium | reverse complement strand
AGAGATCACCGCCGGCTTTTAGAAGGGCGTAGACTTGGATGAGGCCTGCTCCGAGTTCCTTCATCTCGAATTGATCGTAGATGACACTTTCCCATAGGGTGTCGTTGCCTTCGTTGTCGTAGAGAGGGGCACCCCCTCGAAAATTTTCCAATCTCTTATAGGTGATCGGCAGATTGTATTCTCTTGAGTAGCTATTGAGGTAATAGCGTAGAGGTTCGCTTATCGGGTAGGACGGTTTTCGTTCCATCTCGATCGGCTTTTGAGGAAAGACAAGCGATTCGGTAGGAGCGAAGAAGTCGAGAGGGTTATGTGATTCTGCCACTGATGGATTGGGCTGAGATTAATTTTAATTTTGCGAGCTAAGACACTGGCTTTGAGAGTATTGCACAGTCGATTTGGCACAAGGCCTATTTTGAGGTTGGAGAGTGTGTAGACTAGACGACGAGTGCTGCACTCGATGTCTGCGGCACCTCGTTGGACAGTAACCATTCTTTCCTCAGTATTGCCATAATCAGATCGTCGACCCATTTATCTTTAAACCATAAACTTTCGACTAGGTGTGCTTCTTTCCTGAATTTCAATTTTTCAAACAACCGAATACTTGGTTCGTTTCTAGGGTCTATTGATGCACTCGCTCTATGAGTTTCAGTCTCCTCGAACAGGAAGTCTAGTAGTGTATTAATTGACTCTTGTGCGAATCCCATATTCTGGAACTGAGGATCAATAGTGATGCCGATCTCCACTTGTCTGCAATCGCTGCCAACTGGGTGTACACCGCAATCTCCTATCAATCGTCCTTTCTCTTTTTCGATTATAGAGAACTGGAACCATTGGTCTGCGGCTAGAAACTTACAGTCGCTCATTCTGTCGACAAGGGAATGAATTTCCTCCTCTTCTCTGGGAGCCCACCCTTGATAGAGTGAAACCTCTGGGATCGAATGGATTCGAATGATCTCTTTCGCGTCTGGAGTGGCAATCGGCCGTATCAAGAGTCTTTCGCTTGTTATTGGTTTCATTATATTTTGGCTTGGAAGGGATCAGCCAAATGCTCGTTCCCAAGAAAAAAGGTATTGTTGTGCGAAACCGGCATTCTTTCCGAAGTGAATGCGGCCGAATGCGGAGAGTTGGGTGTTGCTCCAGGCGTCGAGTCCGTAGCGTCGGGAGAGGACTTTGATGACCCAGGTGTCGACGGGGAAGGCTTCTTGCTTAGTGGTTCCGAAGAGGAGGGCACAGTCGGCAATCTTTTCTCCTACTCCTGGGAGTTGGAGGAGAAGCTCTTTGGCTTCGTCGTAAGGGGCGTCTTCTACTTGTTGCAGTAAATCTGGAGTGGCTGCTATGATGTCGGCCGTCTTTTTTATGTTTTTGGCTCGGAATCCTAGGGCGAGTTTGCGGAGTGAGGTTTCGTCTGCTTGGGCGACTTGTTCCCACGTTGGAAGGGCGTGGGTGTTGGGGGCGATTTCGTTGCCGAGTTCCGTCGCGAGATTCTGGCACATGACTTTGATTTGTGGGATTCGCTTGGTGGCGGAGCACATAAAGGCCAAGAGTGTTTCGGCGAACGGTTGGCGGAGGATTCTTAGTTCAGGAAAAGAATCCATGCACGCTTTTAGGTGGGCATCGCTCCGCCATGGGAGGGAGTCGTCGATCTGTGTCCATGGAATTTTGCAGCCGAAGTATTGGTTGGCTGCGTTGTAGTCCTTAGCTTTCCATTGATACCCTCTTATTGATACCTTGTTGTTAACGGAGTCTTGTTTGAGCTGGCAGAGATGGGAGCCGAATATGCCTTGCCAGAGGTTTTCGTCTTCGAGGAATTTCCAGCGAAATGCTTGTCCGCCATCGAGTGTCTCTTGAAGGGATCGTGGCGTGGGAGCCCAGTTGTCATCAAGGAGTTTCCACGTCGACCACTTCATTGCCATTATTTATCGAGGGACCAAAGGAAGCTTTGTACTGAATCGAGCGTTTGGCCTGATTGGTCGAGGAATTCAATCTTCCATGCATGGGGGTAGGTCTTATCTTCAAACCATTCCTCTTCGGTTAGTCCGACTAGGATGCGCTTTTTCATCTTACCTGTGAGAGGGATTTCCGAGATGTGGATATCCTGGGACGCCGTTTTGATGTATGAAATGCGGGCGTTTGTGAATTGGTCAAGTGGGTCATTTCGGTCGGCCTTGATCGAAACGTAGAACCCGTCTCTGCGCTCTGGGTCCGTACGGGCGATGAGGTAGCGTCCTGGATTTTCTTGGCCGGTGAAGAATTCCGATATCCTTTGGAAGGAATGGGTGTCCCGGTGGTCGGCGAATATTATTTCTAGGGCCGAGGCACTTGTGTTGGCGAGGGCGGCTAGGATGAGAGTTATGAGTATTGAGAGTGGTTTCGTTTTCACGGGTGTTATCTTTTAAAATTTGGTTTTAACCACAAAAGGCACAGAAGTCACAAAAGATTTGGTAATTTAAGAAATAGAATTGTGAATGCTTTGTGGAATTGGAGGTTCGTTGTTTGGTGGAGACAAGGAATGATCGGAAATGTTTAGATTAAGGTAGAATTGCTAGAGCGAATTTCGGATTACCAGCCGTAGGCACGGCGGATGCGGATGGGCTCGTAGAGGTCTTGGGGGAGTTCTTGGAGAAAGCGGCTTGGGGTGAGGATCGTTGTGGGTCCACCTTTGGCGTTTACCTTTGGATACAGCATGTAGAGTTCATCTCTAGCTCGGGTGACTGCGACGTAGAAGAGGCGGCGTTCTTCTTCGGTATCGCCTTCTTCGATGGAGCGCCGGATGGGGAAAAAACCGTCTGCGAGGCCGATTATGAATACGACGTTGAATTCTAGCCCTTTGGCTTGGTGGACGGTGGTGAGGCGGATTGCTTGGCTGGAGTCTTCTACTTCTTTGTTGGTGATTTCGGCACTGAGAAGGACGATTTGAGCGATGAGCTCGTTCATGTCTTCGTATCGGGAAGCGAAGCCGATGAGTGACTTGAGGTCGTCCATTCGGGCGTTGAAATTGGCGAAGGCTCCTTGGAGGTAGAGACCGTACCATCCGTCGACTCCCATTTGCACGACTTCGTCGGGGGAGCCTTGTAGGGCGACTTGTTTCATGTCGCGTAGGCTAATGGCGAGGGATTCCCAGTCGTCGTGAGCAGCTTTGGGGACTTTTTTGAGAAGGTCGGGTGAACCGACTGCGTCGACGAGGTCGATCTTTTTGGTTTGAGCGATGTCTTTGGCTAGTTTGTAAAGTTTTTGAGCACTCTTGGGGCCTACTTTGGGGAGAAGGAGGAAGAGGCGTTCGTATGCGGTGTAGTCGTCTGGGTTGAATACGAAGCGGAGGTGAGCGACCATATCCTTGATATGGGCTTGTTCGAAAAAGCGTACGCCGCTGGTGATTTGATAGGGGACGCCGGCTCGGGAGAGCTCCATTTGCATATCGAGTGCTTGGTAGTGAGCTCGATAGAGAACGGCGATTTCACTGGGGTCTTGGCCTTCATCTATGAGGGCTCGGAGGCGGGTGATGACGAAATTAGCTTGTTCTTTGCCGTCCATCGCTTGGACGATGTAAGGGACTTGGCTGGAGGGTTTGTGGGCTCGGAGTTCTTTTTCGAATCCGCGTTGGCTGACGCGATTTTCGATGACGGCGTTGGCGAGCTTTAGGATCTCCGGCGTACTTCTGTAATTGGTCTCGATTCTTAGGATACGAGTGCCTTCATGGCGATCGGAGAAGTTGAGGATGTTTTCGAAGTCAGCCCCGCGCCATGAGTAGATGCACTGGGCGTCATCGCCGACGGCCATGATTTGGTGGTTGGCTGCGATTGTATCGATGATGCGTGCTTGGAGTATGTTAGTGTCTTGGTATTCATCGACGAGGGTGTGGCGGAATCGGGTCTGGTAGATTTCGGCGATGTCTGCGTTTTCTTCCATGAGGCGGAGCCAGAGGACGAGGAGGTCGTCGTAGTCGACTACGTTTTGTTCGCGTTTTGATTTTTCGTAGGCTTCGGCGAAGGTTACTATTTGCTCGATGAAGTCTTGGTGTATTGGAAAATAGGTGATGATGGCCTCGCTGATGGAGCGACAGGTGTTGCGAGCCATGCTGATGATGTTGGAGAGGACGCTCGGTTTTGGATGGGTCTTGTTTTTAAAGAAGGTGCGGTCGATGTTTTCTACCGCGGCTTTGAGGACGGATTCTGATTCGCCTGAATCGAGGATAGTGAATCCGTTTTTCAGGCCGACGGCTTCGCCATGTCGTCTGAGGAGGCGGTGGCCGATACTGTGGAAGGTGCCTCCCCAGAAACGAGTGCCTTCTACGCCGGTTAGGCCTTCGACGCGCTCGAGCATTTCCTTGGCCGCTTTGTTGGTGAAGGTGAGTAGTAGAATATCTCTGGGGGCAGCACCTTTGGAAAGGAGAAACGCGACGCGATAGGTGAGGGTGCGGGTTTTGCCACTGCCTGCTCCGGCTAGAATGAGGAGGGGACCTGGATCCGCGGTCACCGCTTCATATTGCTCGTCATTGAGATCGGCTCGGAAGTCGATCGGGGGAATGTCTAGGTCCGCGGAGCGGTTGGAGTGAAGGTCGAAATCCATTTAGAGAATGGTGAATGCTGAATGTTGAATTGTGAAATGGGAGAGATCCCAGTTGAGAGACTGGAGCCTCCTGTGGATCGTTGGGTTTTCTCTTTTATTACAGTAGAACTAATGCGTCGTGGTGGACAACTTCAAGTCGGTTGCGATCGGGGTAGATTATTTCCAGTTCGGCGAGGTTTTTGTGAGCGATTGAATCTATTTCGTGGCTAGAGTATTGGGATTCTCCACGGGCAACGACTTCGCCAGATTCGCTGACTATGTCGACGATGTCACCTCTGTGAAATTCTCCGATACTTGTGTTTACTCCAACGGAAAGGAGGCTTGCCTGGCCGAAAGCGAGGGCACGGCATGCACCTTCGTCGATTTCGATGGAGCCGTTGGGGCGTTGGAAGTAGGCGAGCCAACGTTTTTTCGAATGCATGGGCGACTTATCGCCAACGAAGCGAGTACCCACGAAATCGTTGTCTAGGATTTTTGTGATGATGTCCCGGGCTTCGCCGTCGGCAATAAACACGTCGCAGCCCGCACTTGTGGCGAGTTTGGCTGCTTCAATCTTGGTGATCATTCCGCCGACGGCCGTGGGTGAGTCGGTTCCTTTGGCGAGACCTTCGATCTCGGGAGTAATCGTTTCTACGATGGGAATGATTTCTCCGGTTCCATCCATATCGATGAGGCCGGGAGCGGTGGATAGGATCTGGAGTTGGTCTGCTTCCGTTAAACTTGCTACGAGTGCACCGAGGAGGTCGTTGTTTCCAAAACGGATTTCGTAGGAGCTGATGCTATCGTTTTCGTTGATGATGGGGATGACGCCATAGGCCAGCATTTGGTCTACTGTCTTCTTGGCGTTGATGTAGCGGTTGCGGAGTTTCAGGCCTTCGTGGGTGAGAAGGAGTTGTCCGACGAGGATTCCGTGGGGAGCGAGTGCGTCTTGCCAACATTGAATGAGGCGACTCTGGCCGATGGCAGCACAGGCTTGTTTTTCCGCGAGGGTTTCGGGGCGCGTCGTGAGGTTCATAGCTCCCATGCCCATGCCGACAGCACCTGAACTTACGACGAGGACTTCAATGCCCCGTTTTCGGGCTTGAGCGATTTGCTCGCAGATCGATTCGATCCTTTTGGTATCTACGGTTCCGATGCCGGTGGTTAGTATACCGGTACCTAATTTTATTACGATGCGTTTCACAGGGAGGTCTACAATCGGACGGAGAAAAAATAAGGCTGTAGGGGAATCGCCTCGAATGAGAGATCGCCTACAGCCTGAATTGAGTCGTGTGCCTTGAGGCGTATATGGAGTTTAGACGGTTGTGAGGTCTTTTTCCTTTGTCGTTAGGAGGTCGGCGATCTTTTTGATTGAATCGTCGATCTGTGTCTGGATTTCCTTTTCGCAACGCTTGAGGTCGTCCTCGGAGATGTCTCCTGATTTTTGAAGTTTCTTTATGGCGTCCATGGCATCGCGACGTGAGCTCCGTACACCAACGCGTCCGTCTTCGGCGAACTTGTGGGCAACTTTGACGAGTTCCTTACGGCGATCACCTGTGAGTTCTGGAAGAGGAAGACGTACGATGTCTCCCATAACAGTTGGGTTGATCCCGAGGTTGGCTGCTTGGATTGCCTTTTCGATCGCTTTTAAAGTGCTTCTATCCCAAGGGCTTACGGCTATAGTGCGGGCGTCTGGCGTTGATATCGCGGCCATATCCTTGAGTTGCATCGTCGATCCGTAGGCTTCCACCATTACGCTTTCGACCATGGCGGGGTTGGCTTTACCGGTGTTGATTCCGCCAAACTCGTGAGACACGTGGTCCATTGTCTTCTGGATGTTTTCATCCAATTGTAGAAAGATAGTTTCTTCGTCCATTCGTATTGTGATGTTTAAAGTAAGGTGAGTGGGGAAATTGATCTAGCAAACGAGCGTGCCTACGGTCTCACCCTGAATTGCACGGCGGATGCTATTGTCTTCGTTCATATCGAAAACGAGAATTGGCACTTCGTTGTCCATACAGAGGGAGAAGGCTGTGGAGTCTAGGATGTTGAGACGCTGCTTGATCGCGTCCATGTAGCTGAGTTGGTCGTATTTAACCGCGTCATCATGCTTCATAGGGTCCTTATCGTAGACGCCGTCCACCTTAGTAGCCTTCATTATAATGTCAGCTTGAATTTCGCTCGCACGAAGGGCAGCTGTCGTGTCGGTGGAGAAATAGGGATTTCCAGTTCCTGCGACGAAAATAACGACGCGCCCTTTTTCGAGGTGGCGAATCGCACGGCGTAGAATGAAGGGCTCTGCGACCTGATTCATCGGGATGGAAGTCTGAACGCGTGTGACGACGTCCATTTTTTCCAAGCATTCCATGAACGCTAGACCGTTGATGACGGTGGAGAGCATGCCCATGTAGTCGCCCGTTGTGCGGTCAACTCCTTGGTTCTTAGAGCCTGATAGTCCTCGGAAGATGTTGCCTCCTCCAATGACTATACAAACTTGCACACCGAGATCTCTAATCTCCTTAATTTGTGCACAGATGGTTTTGAGTGTATCCCAGCAGATGGGATCTCCAGTCTCAGAACTGCGAAGGACTTCGCCGCTGAGCTTTAAAATCACTCGTTTATACTTCGCTTTTCCAGTAATTGTTGAGTCAGGTGACATTAAAAACTCGTTAAGCCAGAGGGGGGTCAAGTCGTCAATCTAACTAATCCAAAAAATGTTAATTTCGGCACTTGACGGATGTTAATTCGTTTACCAACTTATGCGACTTTAACAAGTATGGCCTGGTGGTGTAATGGTAGCACAGCTGCTTTTGGTGCAGCTAGTTGGGGTTCGAGTCCCTGCCGGGTTACCATATTGAAAAAGCGAATAGCGTTTCTAGCTGTTCGCTTTTTTTGTGCGTGGGTATTAGTGAGAGAGCTAAAAGGTTCCTCTCCAAAAGGTAACAGGGGGCTAAAACCTAAAGGGTTTTTCGTCTCAACCCCATTTACGGGACGACTTTCGATTTTTTATCCACATAAGGCTCTTACTCTCAAATTTGGGTTATTAAAACCGTTGAAGTGAAATGCTCTCCTAGAGATCATTTCCCTCTGGTTATGGTAGCTTTCTATATTCGCCAGATGCAGGTGATCGGTTTAGACTATTTTTAGAAGCCTTCTTTTTAGTGAAGAGGTGTTTATCTACTCTTAGCTTCTTCGGGTGAGGCAGGGAAAATCGTAGAGCGTGGGTTTGGCGTGACCGTCGACCCTATTTTAGTTTGTCGGCTAGGCCGGTGGCTCGGTTTACGGTGGTGGAAATTCCTTTTAGGAGGGCGAGTTTGTCGCCGGCGATGGTGAGGGTTTTGCGGGCTCGGCTGAAGGCGGTGTAGATGAGTTCTTTGGAGAGGTGGGCTTCGTGGGTCTCGCTGAGGAAGACGGTGACGTCAGAAAACTCTGACCCTTGGCTTTTGTGGATGGTGAGCGCGAAGGCGGCTTCGTGGCGAGGAAGGCTGGAGAGGGGGAATGAACGGGCTTTGCCGTTGGCGTCGGGGAAGTAGGCTTTAGGGGTGCCGTCTTTGGGGTGTATCCAGATCAGTCCGAGGTCGCCGTTGTAGAGTTCGGTGTCGTAGTTGTTTTCCAGGATGATGATGGGCATCGCGTGGAAGAATTCTTGGTGTGAATCGGCATGGGTGCTGTTTCGAACTTTTTGGGCGATGGCTCTGTTGAGTTCTTCGGTGCCGTGTTTGCCGCGTCGCTGGGTGGTGAGGATTGTGTGCGCGTTGAGTTGGGTGAGTGCGGAATCGACGTCGGTGGATTGGTCAATGGCTTTCCAGTGTTGGAATCCTTTGTCGATGGTGTGTTTGAAGGCGTTTTGACTGTCGTCGCCGAGTTCTATGGTGAGGTCGGAGAAGGGGTTGTTTGATAGGGTTTCGATGATGGCGGGCTGATCATCGCGGCGAATGGCGTTGCAGAGGTGGAAGATCCCACTGGATTCGTCGAAGCGGAAGGTTTGGGTGAGTTGGCAAATGTTTTGGGAAAGGGGACTTTCTGGGTTTTGGCCTGCTTCGAGAAGATCTTTCAATACGGAGCCGACGTTAACGGAACTGAGTTGGTCGGCATCGCCGAGGAGGAGGAGTATGGCGTCCTTGGGGAGGGCGTCGAGAAAGCGTCTCATGAGGGGAAGGTCAATCATGGAGGCCTCGTCAACGACGATGATATCGAAGGGGAGGGGCTTATGGGCGTCGTGGCGAAAGGTGGATAGGCCAGGCAGGGAGCCGAGCATTCGGTGGATGGTCTGGCATGGGATGACTTTGAGGAGTTCTTTTATTTCCTCTGGTGCGGGTGCGGAATCCAGTCCGTTGATGAATGACTCTGCGAGACGAGCGGCGGCTTTCCCTGTGGGGGCAGCGACTCCGATTCTGAGGAACTCCGGGTGTTCGCTGAGTGAGAGACGGGCGATGAGGTAGCGGAGGACTGTGGTGGTCTTGCCGGTGCCCGGGCCGCCGGTAATGATGAAAAATCGGTTTTGAAGGGCTTCTTGGATGCCGGTTTTCTGTAGGTGATGGAGTCCTTCGAATACCGTGTCAGGGATCTCTTCTGTTGTGTTTGTTTCGTTGGAGGTGGATTCGCTCGGCTTGTTGGTTAGAGAACGGATGGAGGTGGCGATTGCGTTTTCGTGCTGGAAGTAGCGTTGGAGGTAGAGGCGGTGTGACTGGTCGAGGATGAGTGGGAGGTAGGTGTCTTCGGTGGAGCAGGCCGGGCTTTTTTGGAGGAGAGTTTGCCAGTCGGTGATTTCAGGCCAGTCTATTGGAGTGGCTT
>CAWVWU010000147.1:0-9352 GCA_963933925.1 uncultured Puniceicoccaceae bacterium | reverse complement strand
AATGTTATGACGATGTCGCTGTGCTCGGTACTTGCTTCGCTGCGTTGAGGTGTCGCGTTGCTCGGTAGATGATTGGTTTTGTCCGGATAGCATCCGGGCCTACATTAATTGGGTTGATGGAGCCCGACGACGTGCCCGCAAGCGGGGGCTATGACGGGGTAAATATGAAGATGAGGATGTAGAGAGACGATGGTGAATTTAGGGTTATTTCTTTGCGTTGTAGTCTCGGTCCCAGATTGGCATGCGTTCGTCGTCGAGGCCTATGCAGGTCGGTTTCGGAAGATGTTCAGGGGCTTGGCCTTGGCAGAGCATGCGGTGCATGAGTCTTTGTGTGAGTTCGCGTATGATAGCGGCGTTTTCTGGAACTTCGATGACGTTATGGCATTCCTTTGGGTCATTTTCTAGATCGTAGAGTTCCCAGCAATCGAAGGAGTGGGTGCAGAGTTTCCACTTCTTGGTACGCAGCATGGAACCGGGACCGTGTTGAGTTGGGCTGTGAGGGGCTCTTAGATTGGCTCCTTCGATGGGGTTATCCAAGGGAGCACGATAGATGCCGCCTTCGGTGAAGACGTCGCGACGAGCTTCGTATTGAGAATTTAGTAAAGAGTAGGCACGGCTTCCGTGGGGTTGTGGGATTTGGCAAAGGTCTAGGAGAGTGGCCATCATGTCGGGCGTTTCGACGAAAGTGTCGTTGTTGCCTTTGGCGATGCGACCGCTGGGGTCCCATAGAATGACCGGGACTCGCACCATTGAATCGTAGAAGGCTGCCATTTTGTGGGTGACGCCGTAGTCGCCGACGAATTCGCCGTGATCGCTCCAGAAGAGGACGATGGTGGAATCTAGGATGTCGAGTTCTTCGAGTTTATCGATGACCCGGCCGACTTGGTCGTCGACGTAGCGGATCTGCCCACAGTACATCGCCATGGCTTTCTTGAAATCTTCCTCGGAGGCTTCGAGGGAGCGTGAGTTGATGCGCCAATGACTGAGGCGGGTCGGTTCGCCGTCTACCGGTTCGCGGCGGAAGTTTTCTGGAAGCTCGAATTGGTCTGGCGAGAAAAGGGAGTCGTAGGGCTTGGGAGCTGTGAAGTAGGGGTGGGGGTCTTGAAAATTGAGAGTGAGGAAGAAGGGTTGGTTTGTTTTTTTGCGACGTTCGATATAATCGAGACCGTTGGTGGTGTAGCGTTCGGTGACGTTCCACGGGCTATCGTCTTCTAGGGTGCCAGAGCTCCAGCTACGGACGTAGTTGGGATGGTCGTCCATATTTCCAATACAATTATCTTCGCCTTCGTCGTAGTGAGTGCCGATGGCATCGCCGACTGTTACATGGTCTTTTCCGAAAAGGGCGCGGTGGTAGCCGGCCTTTTTGAGAGATTTGAGAGCGTCGGGTGCTGTGGGATCGAGGTTGCCGCCGTAATCTCTTACGCCATGCTCACAGGGATATTGTCCGGTGAGAAAGGATGTACGACTAGGGCCACACATCGGGGAGGAGCAGAAGGCGTGGTCGAAGTTGGTCCCCATCGCAGCGAGACGGGAAAGGTTTTTGGTTTCGATGAATGGGTGCCCGTTGGGTGTCATGTAGTCCCAGCGCATTTGGTCGGGATTTATGATGACGATGTTGTACTGTTTTGTGCTCATTTGAAATGGTTTGGTTTCAGCCTTCGCCCGTTGGGCTATGGCCGACAAGGTGCTTTTTTCTAAGCACTAATGGATGCGAATAAATGCGAATGTTTTGAAGGGATACGAAGTTTTTTTTGAGTTGGGTAACCGCAAAGATCGCTAAAGACGCGAAGCTTATGAAGGTCGAATTATTGATTTTATTCTCTGTGGGCTCAGCGATCTCTAGCGTAGCGGGCGGTTGAATTGTGGTGCGTGATGGTTGATGGGAGAGCGGGCGTTTTATTGTGGTTGTTGATTGGGTTGATATGTCCGTCGGGACGACAGACGCTACCTTGAATTGGATTGGGGGATGTTGGTTGTGTGGCCGTCGGCGTTCCCGGAGTTGTAAAGGAGTTAATGGGGGTTATTTTACTGGGTTGTCGAATTTGGTGGAATTTAGGTAGGTGGGGGTGACGAGGTCACTGGCGATTACGGGGGAATTGGTTTCGTTGATGAGGGTTATGTTGGTGGCGGCCTCTGGAGGGATTGTGGAGGACATCTCTGCGTGGGCGGGGATGCCGTAGCCAAGCATGATAGGAAGAGTGACGGGAGAGGGATCGGCTTCCCATTGGGTTAGTTTTACGCGATGGTTTTTACCTGCGATGGTTGCGAGGGCGTGTACGGTGTATTCGGATCTTTGGCCAATGACTTCGAGCTCTACGTCAGCGTTTTCGCCACGCCAGAGGTAGAGGAGTGGTCCGTGGACGGTGTTGCCTCGGCACTTTCGGGTAATGATGTTTCCGTTGATGAGGAGATAACCGCGTTCTGCACCGAGTACGGTGCAGCTGGTGAGTGTCGTTGGGGCTCCTTTAGCTGGGCCGATGATTTCAAATCCGGCACGTGTGTTGATGGCGGTGCAGTTAATGAAAGTCGTCTGGCCTGTTCTTTGTTGGCGCGGTCCACCATTAGAGTAGGTGCGAAATCCGTCTTCGACGAGACACTTTCGGTAGCCTGGCGTTATCATAAAACGGCCGTCGCGGTTTTCGTAGACCGTCTTGAATCCGAGGTCGAAGGCATCGCCCTCGGTCTCTTGGAGGATTTCGTTGGTGGAGCGATTGATTCCTTCGGCGTAGCAGTCGAGGAGAACAGTGTTGCGGGCACCTTGAATGTAGAAGCAGTGACCGAAGGCCCGGCTGATGACGCGGCAACGTTTTAGAGTGCAGTTATCGCCTCCTATCATGAGGCCGCTTTGCTTGCGAAGGGGAACGAGGCGGCTGTGTCCTTTCCCAAGAAGATCACCGTATCCATAAGGGGAGGATCCGTGTACGTAGAGGGAGACGTCGGTGAGTTCGTTGTGGTCACCCCAGAGGGTGAGACAATTTCCGTTGGTACCCTGGTTGGGGCCGATGTAGCGGATGGTGAGACCTTTGATTTGGTTGCGATGACCGTTGATGAAAACGAAGCGCGGGTAACCGTCGAGGCTGATGTCGTCGTATATGCGGGTGTCGACTTCTAGGGTGACGCCTTCGAGGTTGTAGACGTTGTCGCTTCCGCTAAAGGTGAGAATGGGGCTCGGGGGGCGTTTTTCTTTGCTTTTGTCTAAGTTGGTTCCGACGGCCGCGAGGAGTTCTGGAGTGAGGTAGTCGCGCGCACTGTAGGTGCCAGGCGTCATGGTAATTTCGTTACCGTCTTGGGTCGCGAGGGCCATGAGCTCTTCTAGGGAGGAGATCGTGTGATTTGCGGCGGAGGCTAAGTAGGGCGTCGCTAGGAGGAAGAGAGCGAGCTTGAGGGAGGTTCGGATGGTTGTATTCAATTTGAACATTGGGATTTGGTGATGATTGTGAAGGATGTTGGTTGTGGGGCCACCGAGTCGTCGACGGTCCCAGGATTGATGTTTAGTGTGGTGAGTTGATGGGGCGGTAGTTGTCTCCGTGGATGCCGTGATCGCCGTCGGAGTGCCAGCGAATGGGATAGCGACCGTCTTTGTCGGCGGAGCCTGTTTTGTGGCCGCCATTGAAATAGGCACTGGTTGCGAGCCAGTCTAGGAGTTTGAAACGTTCCCTGTTTCGTAGCTCTTGGTGTGCTGGGAGATTCCAGAGGTTTTTGGATTCGGTGGGGTCGTTTATGAGATCGTAGAACTCTCCTTCGGCTTGGCCTATATAGTGGATTGTCTTGTGCGTTTTGGTGCGCCGCATGACCATGTAGTTGTCTTCGCAATAGACGGCTTCGTGGAGCTCGTCGCACTTCTCGTCGAGGAGTGGACGGATGCTTTTGCCCTCGAGACGTGTTGGGATGGGAAGGTTTGCGAAATCGAGTGCGGTTGGACCGACATCCATGAGCGATACTAGGCTGTCGGTGGAGCGGGTTTCGTGCTGAGATCGGAAATCTTTCACAATCATCGGAACTCGGGTAATGCCGTCGTACATGAGCCATTTGTAGGCCATGCCGTGGTCGCCAAGCATCTCACCGTGGTCGGAGGTAAAGATGACGATGCTATTCTCGAGGAGGCCGCGTTCTTCGAGCGAACTGAGGACTTTTCCAACCTGTTCGTCGACGAATGAGATTTTTGCGTAGTAGTGTTGGCGGATACGCTGCACGTCCTCGCGGGTCGCATTGGGCATGTCGATACGAGCCTCGTGGTCGCAGGTGGCGTGGAAATTCTTGATGGCCGCTTGTTGGGCGGGGCGTGTGGAAAGATCGCCATCGAAGTCGACCGGTTGTGGGAGGTTTTTAGGGTCGTAGAGATCGACGAAGCTTTGAGGGGCATCCCAGGGTTCGTGGGGGCCGGGGAATCCTACTTGAAGGAAGAGCGGTTGCTGGTCCTTCCATTGTTTGATCCATGTGCAGGCACTGTCGGCAGTGAAGACGTCGCTGTGTAGCGATTCGTCTAAATGCCATGGGACGCATTGAAATTTGTTCCTCCAGTCGGGATCGGAAAGGTGGCGGTAGTTGGGACGCGTTTCGCCTTGTTCGGTAAGAAAGTCACCCCAGGCGTCATCTCCGGTGCCGCCCCAGTTTCCGGTGCTTGTGGGATTTTCGACGATAACGCGATCGTGGAAGCCGCCCGCTACATCGCGGGGCTGGAAGTGCATTTTCCCGATATTGGTGCACCAGTAGCCTTGGTCAGCGAGATCCTGAACCCAGGTGCGTTGGTGTCCCCAATTGTTGAAACTATAGGTGCCTGTATTGTGGGGGAACATACCCGTGAATATGGCGGCACGCGAGGGCGTACAAGTGGCTCCGGGGCAATGGGTGTTGTGGAATGAAGTGCCCCCTTCAACGAGAGAGTCGATATGAGGGGTGACCATGTGAGAAGCTCCGTGAGCGGCAACTGTGTCGGCACGTTGCTGGTCCGTCATGATCAGGATTATGTTGGGCTTCTTGAGCATTTGTGAATCTTTTAAAGTGGGGCGAATTAAGACGAGGTTTTTAGCCGAAAAATGAATCCTTTAAGGAGCTCGGTGAACTGCGATTGTCGGAGTTGTTTACACTGGTAGATCTTGGCCATTAGAAGAGGGCTTTTCGGTGTATAGCAAGCTGGCTTTCATTTGGTCGTGCTCGTTAATAATCACAAATCAGAGAGGAATCCATTTTTTCAGGAACAAGGCGGCGAAACAGTTGGTGGACCGAGGTCCATTGGTATTATGTCGTTTGGGGAGATTATTTGGCTGAGAATATCTTCTAATTCATTATCATTAAGGTGCTTATACTCTGTTTTTCGATCTTACCTGGTGCTTTTGTATGAGAGGTGATTGCGATCGAAATTCTATTGGATGGAGGGATTGGCCAAATTCTTTGCCTAGATTCTAAAAAGCAGTGGACTCGTTGGCGCGGTTCTTTCTTATCGCTGGGTGTTTATGAGTTCCACGGTTGTGGGCTCACAATTGACCGGAAATGATTCGGTCCCACAAATATTTAGAATTTCTTACTTTTTTTCGAAAATGAAAACTCAAGCGATAATTGCAGGTGTATTATTAACTGTGGTGAATGGAGCGGCTCTTGTACCCGCCTTGCAGCCTTATGCGTCCTATGCGGGACCGGGGTCGCTTGCGATTGGACTTTGGTTGCTCGTTCGAGCGGCGATTAGTCGTGGAGACGCTCAGGAGATTGACGAAGGCCAGCTTGCGGAAGGGGCTGTGACTGTTCCTGTGGCACCGGAGCCAGAGGTGGAAGCTCCTAAAATTCCTGATGCGAGCGGTGAAGTGGAAGTGGTTACGATGCTAGGGGCACTCCAGGAAAAGGGTCGTTTGGTCGATTTTTTGATGGACGATATTACAGCCTATTCTGATGCCCAGGTGGGCGGGGCGGCTCGGGTCGTGCATCAAGGCTGTGCGGCGGTACTGAAAGAGCATTTTGAGATATCTCCGGTAGAGAGCGTGAAGGAAGGGAGTCAAGTGACTGTGCCAGCTGATGCTCCAAGCGGGACGTATCGTCTCTCTGGGAAGGTTGAGGGGGGTGCTCCGTTTACTGGAAAATTGGTCCATAAAGGCTGGAAGACAACTCAGGTAAAATTGCCACGAGTAATCGTTAAGAACAAAGATGGTTTGCCTGCGATCGCTCCTGCACAAGTTGAGGTCGGGTAACGGCACGCCTTGCGTGCAAGTGATGTGTACTGGGTATTTGGTGATCGGTTCGGTTGGAGTTGGGAATTTTAGGAGTTGAGTAATGGAGAAAAAATTTACTTTAGGGATAGATTTAGGAACGAGTAATAGTGCGATAACGGTAACGGATTTGGAGAGTTCGGAATCGCGTGTGGTTGAGGTGACTCAATTGGTGGGAGATAACCAGGTTGGTGAGTTGTCGACTTTGCCTTCGGCCTTGTACATTCCCAACACGAGCGAGTTTTCTAGTGAGGCGACTCGCATGCCGTGGCAAAAGGAAGGCGAAGGAGCATTTGTGGGTGCGTTTGCCCGGAATCACGGAGCGTTGGTTCCCGACCGTTTGGTGACGTCTGCAAAGTCGTGGTTGTCGAATCCGCACGTGGACCCGAAGTCTGCGGTGTTGCCATGGGGCTCGGAAATAGCAGAGGGCAAATGTTCACCCTTCGAGTGCTCCCGCCTGTATCTGACTCATCTGAAACAAGGTTTTTTGCACGCCGAGGCTAGAGAAGGGCGGGAATGGGATTTGGATACATGCCAAGTCGTAATCACTGTACCGGCTTCCTTTGACGAGGTTGCACGTAAACTGACTGCGGATGCGGCTGAAGCGGCGGGGTTTAGTGATGTCGTTTTATTGGAAGAACCGCAGGCAGCGTTTTATGCCTGGACTGAGCAGGCTGGAAATGAGTGGCGTAAACAAGTCAGTGCCGGTGATCTCGTGCTCGTATGCGATGTCGGTGGAGGAACGGCGGATTTCAGCTTAATCGCAGTCGCCGAGAGCGAAGGAAATTTGGCAGTAGAACGTATAAGCGTCGGCGAGCATATTTTATTGGGCGGCGATAATATGGATTTGGGGCTGGCCTATGCGTTGCAGGCAAAGCTCGAAGATGAAGGAACGGAAATCGATGACTGGCAGTTCTTGGCATTGATCAATGCGGCAAGTGCGGCAAAGGTGTCCTTATTTAGCGATGACAGTCTAAGTGAGGTTTCAATTGCAGTGCCTTCACGCGGGTCGAGTCTTTTTGCGGGTACGGTGTCTACGACCTTGGATCGTGAGACTTTGAATGCGATCGTAGTTGATGGTTTCTTCGCTATTACCTCGATTGACGATATGCCCGTTGAGAGCGGTGGGGAGGCATTACAAGAATTTGGATTGCCCTATGCATCCGACGCTGTGGTGAGTAAGCATCTCGCTCGCTTTCTCACACGAAGCTTGGAGAATATCAAAGGCAGCGAGACGTTGCGGGAGCTTGTTTCTCGCGGAGGTGCTTCCTTGGACGGAGGCTACTTAAAGCCTACGGCAGTGCTTTTCAACGGTGGCGTGTTTAAGGCGACTGCGGTGAGAGAGCGTGTGCTTGGATTGTTCGCGTCGTGGGGGAATGGAGAAGCCGTTCGAGAGTTGGAAGGCTTTCAGCCCGATCTTGCTGTTTCGAAAGGAGCCTCATTTTATGGTCGTAATCGCGTCACCGGTGAAGGAATACGGATCCGGTCGGGAACAGCGCGTTCCTACTATATTGGTTTGGAATCCTCTCGTCCCGCGGTGCCAGGCTTTAAACCACCCGTTAAGGCACTGTGTGTGGTGCCTCAAGGAATGGAAGAGGGCAGTGAGCACGTTTTGGATAAACGTCAGTTTGGCCTCGTGACCGGTAAAGCGGCAGTCTTCCGGTTCTTCTCGTCCGAGATTCGCGGGGGTGACGAGCCCGGGCAGATCGTCTCCAATGCCGAGAAGAACTTAGAAGAAACCAGTAAAGTTGAAATAACGCTGCCCCCTATGGAAGAGTTTACAGATGGACAGGCCATTCCCGTGTATTTGAATTCGGTTGTTACCGAGCTCGGTAACCTTGAACTGTGGATGAAGCACACAGCTTCGGAGCAGAAATGGAAAGTCGAATTCCAGGTCCGAATGGACTAGCGATATCTATCCTCAAATTATTTGAGCACATATAAATACAGTATTGGCATTGATCTTGGAACCACTAATTGCGCGGTTTCCTTTGTCGATCTCGGTTCCAAGGATGGTGGCTCTGAAGTTTTTCAGATGCCACAATTGGATAGTGCTACGACGTTGATCGAATTGAAAAGCTTACCGTCTTTTCTGTATTTGGCTCATGAGCACGAACAGAAACAAGCAGGGACAACTGCGATTGGTCGTGTGGATGGTTGGGCGATCGGTGAATTTGCTCGAAAACAGACTTCGGTATCTCCGGGGAGAGTGGCACATTCTGCGAAGTCCTGGCTCGGGCACCATTTGGAGAGTCCAGATCGTAAATTATTGCCATGGGATTCTACATCGATCGAGGAAGGTGATAAGCTTTCTCCTTTGGAAGCGTCGTCTTTGTTGTTATCGTATATTCGACTCGCGTGGGATGCTCGATTTGCGAGCCAAGGAGCGTCATTTGTCGATCAGTTTGTAACGGTGACTGTGCCCGCGTCTTTTGATGTGGCAGCTCAGCAGGCAACGATCGAGGCGGCTCTGCGGGCGGGCTATTCTGATACCGTTCGGCTCTTAGAAGAACCGCAGGCAGCGTTTTATCGTTGGATGGAGCGGGGCGATGCTTTGCCCATTGTTGACGAACGTCCGATTAAGACCGTTTTGGTCGTGGATATCGGTGGAGGTACTTCTGATTTTAGTTTCTTCCGCGTAAAGCCAAGTGGGGCTGAACAGGTGTTTGAGCGCGTTGCAGTCAGCGAGCATATCTTGTTAGGGGGCGACAATATCGACCTTGCTCTCGCACATGCCATTGAGTCCGTTCTTGATAAGACGGACGATGATGAGCTTTCCGGAGAGCAGTGGCGGCATCTGATCGCTCGTGCTCGTGAATTGAAGGAGCGTTGCTTGGGCTCTATCGAAAAGGGTGATGATTCAGCTCAATTACGAGTGGCGATTCCTGGAACCGGTTCCGGCTTACTGAGTAGTACTTTGGTGGCGGAGATCGAAATGGGAATGGTGCGCGAGATGTTGGTTGAGGGGTTCTTCCCCGATTGCCCTGCGAGTGCTCGACCTGATGCTCCGAAGCATGGCTTGCAGGAATGGGGCTTGCCCTATGCTGCGGATTTCGCGGTAACCCGCTATCTGGCAGATTTCATAAGGGAGCTCGGGCACGTCGATGCTGTGCTGTTTAATGGAGGAACCCTATCTTCCGAAGTTTTAAAAGAAC
>CAWVWU010000146.1:0-9383 GCA_963933925.1 uncultured Puniceicoccaceae bacterium | reverse complement strand
TTCAACAATGGCCATGCGTTCGTAAAGTCTCCCCGTCCGACCCAATACATCGCAAAACGAGCGGAAACACTATAATCACTCGGATCCAGACCCGCGGCTTTTTCAAATAATTCAACAACCTGTGCGTCGGGAGCACCACTTTTCGCCTCGAGCTCAGCGTGCTGCAGCAAATAGCTCACCACATTCGGACTCAAGCCTACCGCCCGGCCGATAGCATCCTTCGCCTCTCCAACACGTCCCAACTCCACATAGAGAACAGAAAGTAAGAAATGCACATGTGCATTGTTCGGATCGGCAGTAGCACATTCCAGATACGCCTTCTCCGCTTGTTCTCTCCTACCCTCTCGATGCCACGTAAGCGCTTGTTCAATACTAACCATTTTTTCTAAAACTATTTGCCCAATTTCAATAAGGAACGCAATTCATGATTTGAATCTAACGATATTCGACACTCTTAACTCACCGCAGTACGCAGCATTTCTAAATAAACTTCCTCGATCTTATCAACCGTATTGGGAATTGCGAAATAGAAGGCACGCTCCCGCCCCTGTCGACAAAGTCTCTTCCAACGCTCCGGATCAGCAACCAAGGACGCAATCTTTTGCGCGAGGTCCCCTCCATCGTCGCCATCAAAAAGCAAACCGTCCTGCCCATCACGGATAATTTCTTTGGATCCACCCCGGCCAGAAGTAATAACTGCCACCCCCGAAGCCATGGCCTCAACTTGAGAAATCCCAAAAGGCTCCTCAAACACACTAGGCATAACAAAAATATTAGTATCCGCAAACAAGCCGGCTAAACCCTCTCGGTCGAGAAAACCTGGAAATTCCACCCACTCCGAAAAACCGCCTGCTTCGGCCGATTTTTTAAGGGCATCCACAAAACCTTGATCCGTAGTATCTCCCGCAAACGTCGCCCGAAATTCAATCCCCCCTTCTTTTAATAAATGAAGAGCTTCCATTAAAGTCTGCGGGCCCTTGTAAGACATCAATAATCCCGCAAAGGATATCTTAGGCACCGTACAATCTGGTAATACGTCTCGATAAAATAGATCAGTTCGTGCACCTGGATACAGAACCTTCGGTTCATGCAAGCAACACCCGTCCGCTTGCATCTTGTCACAAAGCCACTGACTTGCAGGTCCCGCTCGATAATACTCCAGAGAAGGACGAAATTCCTTCGGCCATCCGGGAGCTTCGTTACCCAAACATTGAATAACGGGAATCCGTCGCTTCGTGAACTCCTCCAAAGCATGATATCCGATAAAATCCAAATTCCCCATCAAACAAAGATCAGGCTTAAAATCATCGATTTCCTCAATCGCGAGATCTCTATTCAGGCTCATTATCAAGAGTCTCTTCTCAGGATTCTTCTCAGATTGAACATCGCCATTCTCCCAAGACCCTAAGAACCGCAGTCTGCGATGAGTATCTCCTTCCAATACCATCTCATCCGCACTGGCTTCTTTTAAGAGATAACCAGCATCGCCCGTCACGACGCGAACTTCGTGCCCCCGATCCTTGAGCTCCTTCGTAAACTCCCACATTTTGCGCCCATACCCACCCAGTTCCTGAGGAGGAAATAGATTCGTATAAACGAGGATTCGCTGCGGCGATTCCATTTTCGATTCGCGGGGATAACGGCCTATCTTACGAAAATACGCTTTCACTGCAGGCTGAGAAAGCAACTCTTCGCTCGCAAGGAGTTCATCAAGCATCTCCTGAACATCACTGTCCAATTCACCTAATCGACTAGCCTCCAACAACCAAATAAGGGCCGCACCAAGATCACCGCCGTTCGCATTCAAATCGGCGAGAGTCAGTAAGGTATCGACGCTCGAACGATTTCGTTGCCCCACCATTGTCAAAAACTCGATACCAACATCAACCCGCCCGAGTTCCAAAGCCAACTGCACACAAGCGATCAATTCATCGTCCGAATAATTTCCCGCGTAAGAAAGTTCTCGAGACAGTGCCCCAGCCGCTGCAAGCGGAAAAGACTCTGCCCATGCGTACGCACACCCCTTGAAGTCACTCCGAGAATAAATCCTTCCATCAGGAGTCACTGTGATAAATCCATCTTCTCCAAGACGTGTCTCAAGATCAACTCCACGAGTGTCTCCTCCGCGAACCCAAAGATCGAATCCAACATAAGAAGACAGTACTTCATCGAGACGACCTCCTAAAACATCCTCGGCACTCACGACCATCAAACGCTCCTCCGACAAGTCTATATCACTCGCAACGTCCTCCAACCCACACCTTTTCAATCGAGAAAGATCGTTCGCAAACGCCACATCTATATCATCAGATCCAAAAACCGTCACAGTGCTCACGCGGGCATTCGCCGACTGCAACCACTCATAGAGTTCTAAATCATGATTCAAATCAGAAGCTGGAAAGGATACCAAATGGGTCATCGACTCCTTCAACTCGTATACGGGGTCGACCACCCCTGAAAACACCAAATCAAGCAATTGCGTTCGCTTCGTTTCCGGAGAGTGCAGAGAACGCATCCTTTCGTAACCCTTCCGCCTTAGCTCCAACGCCTGGGCTTCGTGCTCTATATAATAGCGTGCCTTTTCTACCAACTCTCCAGATGAACCATATTGCACACACGCCTCACCATCCGGAAAGAGCATTTCCAATCCCGAATTCTCAGAAAGTCGATCCGTCAGCAACAATCCCCCCGATCCCATAATATCGAAAACACCACGGCTCAATTCACCGTTAACGCTGCAATTCAAAGATACCGCATGGTAACTATAGAGCTTTGCCGCAATGTCTGGACCTGCCATCCTCGCATTGAATTCAATTCCTTCCTTTTCCAAAATAGAAAACAGCCCATTCCGATAAGGGTGAAATTCCTCCAACTGCCCAACAAAGAGTGCTCCCTTTTTCTCAGGAGTAACAATCGGTTGAGGTCGCATGCAATGATTCAAGCCGGGCAACCACTGTACGTTTTGAAATCCGGCCCGCCTAAAAAAGTGAGTATGCTGCCGATTGTAATCACTCACCAACACAGTGAACCCCTCTTCACGAGCATACTTCATCAGCAAACTCATCGAGTTCTCTAAAAGATGAGTTGCCCCCAATATTAATACCTTGGGGCACTTCAGAGCTTTCAAGCCTCGCGGGATACTACGCCTCAACGCATCAGCCTCTACGACCACCAATTCGGGATATTGCTCCGGGGGCACGCGCTTCAGAATATCCCCCACTTCAAACTGACCGGCTGGCGTCCCTATAGTCTGATATTTTCCATCAACACAGCAATCGGTCTCATCTGGACTACAGAACACTTCTCGCTCCGAAACAAGAACCTCCCGGTAACTGGATTTAACGGACTGATAAAAAAGAAGAGAAACTGGATTCATAAAACCTGCACCCTACACGGTCTGAGGACTGACCATAGTATGAAAGGCCTCACTCATTTTCTTCGCAAAGCCAACTTCATCCATCAAAGGCGAATCCTTCAACCGCTGACGCATCCCGCGACGCAAGTCGCTTAATCGATCCAAATCTTCAGCCAAGCCTTTCGCACAGGTCGCAAAGGCATCAACCGAATCAACAACCAAATCCTCCAAACCAACGACATGCAGCAAACTTGCCCCAACTCTAGAAGCATGCCTCGTTCCACACAGCGAAACAACCGGAACTCCCATCCATAGGGCCTCACACGTTGTAGTCGTTCCATTATAAGGAAACGAATCCAGAGCAATATCCATCTCTTGATACATATCCAAGTGAGATCCCGTATCCATCGTGCGTCCTCTGAGCTCAATTCGGCTCGGCTCAATTCCTTGCTTCGAAAACGACTCGAGCAATTTACCCCGAACGCCCTCGTCCGAAAACTGACCGCTCTTTAATAGCAGTCGCGAATTCGGCACTGCATTCAAGGCCGCAGCCCAGAGCTCAATACACCGTGGCGAAATTTTCGGTGCATTATTAAACGAACCAAAAGTAATCCTGCCACTCGCTCGAACGGGAAGCTCTCCGACCTCCGCTGCCCCATCTAGGGGACTATAACACAAAAAAGAATCTGGAACGTAACATAACTCCTCAGAATTTAGAGTCATCCCCTCGGGATCTGATATTCTGTCCACAATACGATAGTCCTGACTTTTCAAATAATTCAACAACTGCATTTCCATTCAGAGTACTCGTCCCCTCAGTTCGTGCCACATCCAATTCCTCAGGAAACATCCTATAAAAGAAGTCACTACTCACCGCTTCTTGCAGTTGATTTCGAGTGATCGAATTCGACTCATTCGCTTTGTTTGCCAAGAGATTCAAATGAATAGCGACCTCAGGCACAAACGCATTCCACCCCATTACCGATCCAACCTTATCTACGCCATCCTCTGAGGTCACTCGAACACCCCCCACATCATGCTGATACGAGATCTCATAAAGTTTCGAAAAATCGCCCATTTCAGGCTCACCTGATTCAGGATTTCGATACACCAGAGCATTACTATACTCCACTGCGTTTCGATTCACTCCCAACGCACCTCCATCGTTATCAGCAGAAAGCACCGACGCGTTCGCGACATCAAAATTCAGACGAACATCACCCACCTGCTGAGGCAATATCGTCCCAGTAAACGGATTATCATCCGGCCTAAAAGCCCACCGGCCATCGGCATCAACTGTCGTACGAAAACTAATCGACCCCCCAGTAAATCCCTGAACACGCTCTCCTTGATTTGTAACCAGATATCCATCATCATCAGCCTTAAAATCCCCTGAACGAGTCGCGGAAGTCGCTCCAGAACTCGGATCCTTAACCACAAAAAATCCCTCCCCAGAAACGGCCAGATCGGTATTCCCACCACTGGCCTTCAATCCACCCTGTTCAAATTCATCAGTTATATTCTTCCAAGACGAGCTTGGAACCTGTGCCAATTCCAAAGCATACTGCTGGATTTCTCCGACACCACCCTCCCCGACTTCAACCATCCCGGAAGGGTTTTCTGGACTAAGATTCTTTAGTCCAGCCGCCTGAAAGCCAGCATACAGCCCATTCCCTTCGTCGCTTAACGCCCCCTTATTTTCAAATTCTAGCAAGCCAATCTTACCCCGAACAAAGCTATCACCATTATCGAGAAACAGACGCAAATCCCCATCATTATCAATCGCAAATCGGGCCAGCTCTGGAGTCTCTTCCGAACGAACGGAATTAATCATCTCTTTAGCTCCTGCCAGATCAGCGGGTAGCAGATTCATTGCAGCGATACGTTCTGCAGTAGGATCAATGGGCGTACCAATATATCCATCAGAGATACCCGCAAACAAATCCTCAACTGCATTGCCATCTATAGTCGTCTCTCCCGCTGCTCGAGACGCATCCATTTCAGCCGGGAACATTCGATAAAAGAAATCACTACTTACAGCCTCTTGCAATTGAGCAGTCGTAACCGGACTATCCTCCGTTGATTTACCTACTAAGGAGGCCAATAAGTTTACCGAATCCTTAACGAAAGCATGCCACCCCGTCACTCCAGTCACCTGATCTGTTTCTGATCCGTCCGCTGCTACAACCGTAGAAACCTTAGCTCCTCCGAATCGGTGATCATATTCGATATTCGTTGGGTCGGAAAAATTTCCCATTACAGGAACTCCCGAGGCATCCACATTCAAAATAGCATTAGTATATTCGATACTATTTCGTCCAACCCCACCTGCTCCCGCATCGTACTCTTCAGTCACAACCGACGCATTCCCCTTATCAAAATCAAGTCGAATATCACCCTGTTTACTCGGAGTGATCGTCCCCTTCAATGAGTTATCATCGGGAATAAAAATCCATTCCCCATCAGCATCAACATCGACACTAAACCCGATCGACCCATCCGAAAGGCCCTGAACACGATGCCCTTCCGGCGTTACCAGATAGCCATCTTTATCAGTTTCAAACGTCCCCTTTCGAGTCGCATAAACCATTCCCGTATTGGGATCTTTCACACTAAAATAACCTTCACCATCAATCCCCAAATCATGAGGACGCCCTGTCGACACTAATCCGCCATCCTCAATACTCCCTTTCATTATCACCTGCGGAGCTTGGACCCATACAGGTTGCTCGATGTCCGCAATCACCTCAGAATCCCCCATCCCCACATTCCAACTGTGAGAGATCTCTCCAAGATCTACTTTATTGGGAGTAAGCGTATCCCGGTAATCCTGCTTTATTTTTGATAACTTCCCAGTCAGCAGAACGGCATCGGCACTTGATCCATCATTTCCCTCAATCCCCTCTTTGTAAGCCGTCTTGGCCTTCTCCATATTTCCAACAGCAGAAATCAAATTCGCCATTTTACTTGCCTTCCCCTGGGAACCAGAACGTCCCAACACCTGATTAAACGACTCAAAGTACTCAACACGAGATCCCTTAAAAGAAGTCGTATTCCCATTGGCGATATTATCGCCAATAACTTCCACCCCCTTCGAAAAACTACGCAAAGCGCTAATACCACTACTCAATGCTCCAAAAGCCATAACTACAAATTCCTAACAATAGGTTACAAGACGCGACATCCAGTCGACCGATACCGCCATCGAGGCACGGGCAAAACCTTCCGATATCCACCCAAGTCACCACAAAGCAGAATCAGCGCCAAAACCTAGTGATTTTCCCCAGTCCCCGAAATCCCCCTTCGCCCTTGTCACGGCGTAGAGCAACGAAACCAAATCAAAAACCAGCATCCACTGCGTCCCCATCTTCGCCGAAGCCTCTCCAAAGGACGATCCGCGCTTAAAAGAGATCCACCACTCCGCCCAAAAAAAATCCTTCCTGCCCCTCCGTAAACGATAGTTTATCCCGCGATTGCGGTGATGGGCAAAAAAAGCAGAACCGAATCAACCAACCTTCATCCTAGCAACGCCACTACCATCGCCCGCCACTCATCTTCCAGCGACACCTCAGGAAACGGCTTTCCACTGCGAGAGTACCAATACCCCGCATTGCCTTCATCCCCCTCGACGCGATGCAAATAACCATGCACCCAGTCACCATCGGAATTCTTAGCATCCTGGGACAACCCATGAGCTGCTTCCCAGTTCCCGTTCTCACTCCACCAAAGAGCCTGCAAAGGCAAACTACACCCTTCCGGCGGAGTTTTTCCACTCTTCAAACTAGCAATAAACTGATCAAGATCCATAAACGGCATTTTCTCCTTTATACGGCGGCACTTTAAAACATTAGTTATCACCAATGTCACCGAGAAACAAAGCAAACACAGACGCCTGTTGCCAGCAAATAGCTTGGAAGGACCTCGACCTCGCACCTATCCACGCCCTCATCGACCTCGCTTATCGCGAAGACATCGAAGGCTCCGGCCTCGCACAAAAGCCTCTCAAAAACGGCGACCACACCAGTGCACTCCTCCCTGAGTCACAACAAATCGCCTGCCACGTCACCGCCCGCCAACCCATGGTCATCTGTGGCCTCGAGCTCACCCGCGAAGTCCTCGCCCGCTATGACAACACCCTGACACTCGACACCCAACACGCCGACGGAGACAGTCTCCCCGAAGGAGCCATCATCGCCTCCATCGCTGGCCCCGCTCGCAGCCTCCTTTCAGCAGAACGCCCCCTCCTCAACTTCCTTCAACGTCTCAGCGGCATCGCCACCGCAACCCAGGCCTACGTCGCCGCCCTCGGCGATTCCCCCACCCGACTCCTCGACACCCGAAAAACCACCCCCGGGTTCCGCTACCTCGAAAAATACGCCGTAGCCTGCGGCGGAGGATGGAACCACCGCATGGGACTTTTCGACCGCGTCATGCTCAAGGACAACCACATCGCCGCCTTCGGCGACAATCCCCTCGAAGCCACCAAAGCAGCCGTCAACGCCTCCCGCTCAAAAAATCCACACCTCCTCGTCGAGATGGAAGTCGACAGCATCGCCCAAATTTCCATCGCACTCGAAGCCGAGGTCGACATCATCCTCCTCGACAACTTCAGCCTAGAAGAACTCACCACTGCCATGCAGCTCATCGGCTCCCAAGCTGTCACCGAAATCAGCGGCGGCGTCACCATCGATTCCCTCCCCCAACTCGGCCCCATTGGCCATGACTTCATCTCCAGCGGAGCCACCATCCACCAAAGCCCATGGCTCGACATCGGCCTCGACTGGCAATAACCTTCGAGTGAAACTCGAACCCTGAGCCCGTCGTACCGAGCACAACGGGCGACACCTCAACGAAGCGAAGCAAGAATAACAGGGCTCCCCCATTTCATCTTCCAACACCCAACACCAATTCCCAATCTCACCCATTCTCCATGAATAAAGACGTCCTCATCCTCAAAGAACTGCTCTCAGGCGGCGGGGACTTCGTATCAGGCAGCATCCTCGCCGACCGACTCGAAGTATCGCGCGTATCCGTCTGGTCGCATATGGAGAAGATGCGCTCCCAAGGCTTTGAATTCGAAGCCATCCGCAGCAAAGGGTACCGCCTCTTGAAGAAACCAGACACCCTCAACGCCGCCATGGTCGAAGCCCTCCTGCCTCGCCCCGCCACGAACCTTAACGTCATCGTCTTCGACGAAATCGACAGCACCAACTCCGAAGCCGAACGCCAACTCGCCAACGGAACACAAGCCCCCTTCGTCGTCTTCAGTGGCCAACAAACCTCCGGCCGCGGTCGTCTCGGACGCGTCTGGCACAGCCCGGAAAACGGAAACATTTACGCCAGCTTCGCCTTCCGCCCTCGCATCTCCCCGGCAAAGCTCTCCACCTTCACCCTCTGGATGGGCATCAACCTCTGCGAGTGCGTCAACAACCTCTGCCACGTCGAAAGCCGCGTCAAATGGCCCAACGACCTCCACATCAACGGCAAGAAAGTCGCCGGCATCCTCACCGAAGCCCGCATGGACTCCGACGAAACCCGCGACATCGTCCTCGGCATCGGCCTCAACGTAAACAGTGCCGCCGACCAGTGGCCCGAAGAACTCTCAAAAATCGCCACCTCGCTCAGCCACGCCGCCGGCCGCACCTTCGACATCAACCGAGTCGCCGCCACCATTTCCGGCCGCATCATGCAAGCCTACGCACAATTTCTCGACGGATCCCACACCAGCCTCCTCAAGGAAAAGTGGGAAGAATACGACGTCCTCCGAGGCAAACACGTCAGCCTCATGCAAGGCAACGCCCGCATTTCAGGCGTCGCCACAGGAATCGACCCCCACGGAGCACTTATATTGGAACGCGAAGACGGATCCCATTTCCAAGTAAGAGCAGGCGAAGTCACAATCGAGAAATGAATCCACACCATAAAGCCACCCCCACTTCTCGCATAAGCCCATATTGGGATTGCCGCATCGCTAAATTGAGTCTTTCAATCCCTGCAACACTTTCAAAACCAAAGGCCTAGGTGGAAT
>CAWVWU010000145.1:0-9497 GCA_963933925.1 uncultured Puniceicoccaceae bacterium | reverse complement strand
GTCGCTGAGAAGTGGGCAGGCAACACTATTTCGTATCTCTATGATTGGGCAATGTCACCTTGGGGTGTGTGGCGTATCTTGTATTTTGTTACATTGGGATGGGTGCTCGCGGCTGCGATCGCAATCCAGCGAAATTTGGCACTGAATTACCGCGAGATGATTTTGTCCCTCGTAAAACGTGGAGATCCCATTCGGCGTAAGGCGGGGCGGATACTCTCCAAAGTGGAAGGTCTGGACCACGGAAGCTTTGGGGCAGAGGAGGTTGAAGTACTCGGTGATTTGCGTCGGCTTCGTTATGGTGCTAAGGAGAATCGGCCGAATGCTCGCTTGGTTTTTAAGGCGTCTCGACGACTGCGTTCGTGAGTTCCGGGTGTTTTAAAAAGTAAGCTTCGAGTACTGGTTTTGCCATTGGGGCCGCGAAAACCCCGCCACCATGAGAGCCTACTTGGTAAGGCTCGACCGCAACGGCTAGTGCTATTTTTGGGTTTTCGATGGGAGCGAGTGCTACGTACCATGCGAGCTCTTTTTGACCCTCCGGAGTGTGAATTTGGCCAGTTCCCGTTTTCCCGCCAATGTTTACATTATCTAATTTAGCGTTTCGAGCAGTGCCTTCTCGGGCTGCCATTGCGAGGCCGTCTATGATTAGTTGATGTTGCGCAGGAAGGAGGCCGAGTGACTTTCGGGGCGGATCGTTTTTGAGATTTTCGGGTGATCGTTTTAATATACTGGGTTGTCCGAGAACTTGATTTTTTCCGATTGAAGCGGTGGCAATGGCCATTTGGAGCGGTGTGAAAAGGAGGAAGCCTTGGCCGATGGCAGTATTGGCGGTGTCGCCGATGAACCAGTTTTGCCCACGTCTTTGTTTCTTCCATTCTCGGGTAGGTACGAGCATGTTGGATGCTTCGTGTGGTAGGTCTATACCTGTTTGTTCATTCATCCCGAGAAATATTGCTTCTGAGCTTAGGGCATCGATGCCCATTTCCATAGCCACTGTATAGAAAAATACATTACAACTGGCACTGATTGCTTCGACGAGGTTTAGCTCACCGTGACCATTGTGATTGTGACAGTGCATTCTTCGTCCGCCGACTCTTATTGACCCTTCGCATAGAATTCGTGTGTTTTCATCAATGACACCTGACTTTAGGCCCGCTGTTGCGGTGATGAGTTTAAAGGGAGATGCGGGTGAGTAGAGTCCTTGTATGGCTCGATTTTGCCATGCACTGCGGTCTTGGATGTCCTTGGCTACTTTGTTGGAGAGAAATGGAGCGGTATCGTTTAGGTTGTAGTCCGGCTTACTTACCATGGCCAAGACTTCCATTGAATCGATATCGAGGAGAACGAGGCCCCCTGCGTCATCGTATTGATCAAAGCCTGCTTCGGCAATTCGCTGTAGATCGATGTCTATGCTGAGTTGAATATCTTGTCCTTTGTCGGGGTATTGGTTTTGGATGCGTTCGACTTGGAAGCCTGCGGGGTCGACGACCCAGATCTCCATACCTGTTTTTCCGCGAAGAATATTGTCGTAGTATTTTTCGACCCCACTGGTTCCAAAAGAACCTTTCGTGGCGAAGGTGCGCAGATCGCTTCCTTTGAGGTCGTCTTCCGCCGAGAGAACGCTGCTTGTTACCCGGCCTAAAGTGTGAGCGGCAGCTGACTCGTAGGGATAGTGGCGGGTGCTGGCAGCGTAAATCTGAACCGGGGATTCAATGGGGAGGGACTCGACGAGGATAGCAAATTCCTCTCGGTTGAGATTGCTGATTATCGGGTAGGGAAGTAGGGGGTGAATTCTGAAGTGTCGGGAAATCGCTTTAGCATCAACTTGGGACTCGCGACCCAGCATGCGGTTTAGGTCGTCGAGATAGCTTTGGATGACTTCGCCACGGGCACGTACTTCCGTTGCACGGCTATTGAATTTTTCTTCTTTCGCTCGGTAGTCTTTTACGATGCTGTAGTAGCGTTCTCGAAATGAACGACGTACGGAAGAATCGGAAAGGAATATAACTGCAGAAAATGTGGATTTATTGGATACTAAGAGTTTTCCTTTTCTATCGGAAATAAGTCCCCGTGGACCGGGAGTTAGGATGCGGCGGTGATTTTGGATTTTTCCTCTCTCGTTGTACTTGTCGGTTTGGATCAATTGCTTGTAGCCGAGCCCACAGACGAGTGTAAGCAGCATAAGAAGGAGAAAACCGTAAAAGGGCCAGATGCGAGATTGGTATCTGATTTTTTCTTCGGAGTTCATTATTTGGCTTCGCGTTGTTCCTCTGCAATGTGGATCCCAAATCGGGCAAGCAGGCTATCGATGAGGTGGTAGTAGAGTTGGTGTATTAAAACGATGACAAGCGAACTCCATAAAAGATTCCACAATGTGAGGCTTATATTGACTGAGTCGTATCCGAATTGGCTGATAGCACTGATCGTGTAGGCACTGATCATGGCACTATTTAGAATGAGTGATATGAAAATGCTGGTGGTGATGGTTTCCCGTTGGAAGCGCGAACGGAAGAGAAACATCGTGCAGAACAAGCTGACGATCATTAGCAAACTGGTTCCGAAAATCAGTGGCGTGGTGCAGTCTAGATAGAAGGCGATGGGGATGAGTGAGAGAAGGCCTTGCTTGAGGCTGAGCCTAATGACGCTATAGGATATCGCTAAACCAATGAGCGTGAGGTAAGTGTGTACAGGAGCGAGGTAGTGGTTGAGCTGAGAAAGGGAAAATAGGAGAATGTAGTGGCCTAAGGTCACAAGGATCCAACGATTCTTGGAGATCTTGTTCATTGGGCGTACTGTTCGATTGGTATAAGTACGGCGACTTCGTTGATGCTGGTAAGGCGAGGGTCTAGTCTGATCGTACCGTCTTGAAACATACCGCTGGCTCCGGTTTTAAGTTCAGTCATCAACCCGATGTTGAGTCCCGGGGGGAAAACGCCGCCCATTCCGGATGTTATCAGTTTGGGTGGGTTTTCGGGGTCTAGAATTTCGACGTCTCTGGGTACATATTCGGCTAGACCGGTTGGTTCACCAAATCCACTGGCACCGGACCCTCGAAAACTCATGGGGCGGGTGTCGCCTTCGATGATGGCGGCGAGTCGGAGATGTCCGTTGCTTAGTAGGTCGACGATGGCGGTTTCTCGATAGGCCTTTCGGACTCGTCCTACAACTCCACCAGTGAAGACTACTGCGGCTCCGTTACGTACTCCGTGCACGGTGCCTTTGCGGATGACGATAGTTTGCCACCAAGAATTGAAATCGCGTTTTATCACTCGAGCGATTTCGTAGCGATAGTTCGGGCGGGAGGGGAGTTGAAGTAAATCCTCGAGACGTGTGATTTCTCGTTCGAGAGCTTGGTTCTCTACTATTTTGAGTTCGTAGGATGCATTGAGCCGAGCGAGATTTTGAGCAGCCTTAAAAAGCTCTGTTTTGGAATGGCTGCGTGCTCCCCAAAAATCTTGAAGATCACGGATATAGGATGCCGTAACTTCGACTGGGGCTTGAAATGAGTAGAAGCTCGTTTCTACCAGTGATTTTAGAATAACCGGAAGGATCAGCCACGTCGCGAGGACGGCTGCCAGGACCATTGCTGGACGAATGAAAAAGAGGCGCTTCTTTTGCAATGCAGTCGCGAGTCCTTTGTTTTGATCGGTTAAGACTTAGTGGTATTCGTAATGTACGGGAGCAAGTCGTTTAGCTCGGCAAGTACGGCACCTGTTCCATTTGCTACTGCAGAAAGGGGATCTTCAGCAATAGTAACTGGAAGGCCGGTACGGTTGCAGAGAAGACGGTCGATTCCACGTAGAAGGGCTCCCCCTCCAGCGAGGACGAATCCACGGTCAACGAGATCGGCCGAAAGTTCCGGTGGGCAGCGCTCGAGGGCGTTGCGGACAGCTTCTACGATCGAGTTGACTGTATCGTGCAAGGCTTCGCGAATTTCTTGAGATGAAATATGGATGGTCTTGGGGAGTCCAGCAACCGAGTCACGGCCCTTAACTTCCATGGTCATCTCTTCGTCGAGGTCGTCTGCCGAACCGATGCGGAGCTTGATTTCTTCACCGGTTCGCTCACCGATTAGGAGATTGTATGCTCGCTTCATGTAATTGATGATGGCGGCGTCTAATTCGTCGCCTCCAACTCGAATGCTTTTAGCGTAAACGATACCAGCGAGAGAAATGATTGCGACCTCTGTTGTACCACCACCGATATCTACGATCATGTTGGCAGCTGGCTCTTCGACAGGAAGTCCAACTCCAATGGCAGCTGCCATCGGCTCTTCGAGGAGCATTACGTCGCGTGCTCCGGCGTGAGTTGCAGATTCCTTCACGGCACGCTTTTCAACTTCCGTAATTCCGGAAGGGATGGCGATTACGACGCGGGGTGGGATAATCTTGGCGGTTTGGACCTTTTTGATAAAGTAGCGAAGCATTGCTTCGGTAATATCAAAGTCAGCGATAACGCCGTCTTTCATCGGTCTGATTGCCGTGATGTTTCCCGGAGTACGTCCGAGCATCTTTTTAGCGTCGTTACCGACTGCTAATACGCGACCTGTTGCACCGTGTGTTGCGACCACAGAGGGCTCGCGAAGAACGATGCCTTTGTCTTTGGCGTAGACGAGTGTATTCGCCGTTCCAAGGTCAATGCCGATGTCGTTAGAAAAGAGTCCAAGGAATTTGCGCCACATAAATCGTCTAAAATGCTCAAGGAAAGGATGTTTCGAATCAAGCGTTTAAATGGCTTTAAGCTATAATAGCAATTTTATTTCCTAGAGAAGATCACTCAGAAGGCGTAAATGGGACGTGTCTTGGCCTTGGATACGAAAAAGCTGACTTCTTCGGGAGAAGTCAGCTTTGGCGAAAATTGTAATGTGCGACGAAAAACGTCCTATTTTTTGATCGGTTCTTTGTCTTTAGAGTCGATTGTTTTCGAGGATTTTTGATCCTCGTCGTCCATTGCTGAACGAATGTCATCTTCGATATTGCTGGTCGCTTTTTTAAATTCCTTGATGGATTTCCCCATGCTTCGAGCAAGGTCGGGGAGTTTCTTCGCTCCAAAAAGGAGAATGAAGATACCGAATATTAGAGCATATTCGGGCCATCCGATAGTGGAAAAAATAGCGAGTGTTTGAAAGGCTGATGTCATGATCCGTTTGGGCTATAGTCTATTTTTTATCGCCTTCTTCCGGTTTTGCACCGGAAAGGAATGTATTGGGTCCATCGAATTGTTCGTTTTCGAAGAAGCCGTGGAGTTGGCGTATTCTGGTCGGGTGACGCATCTTACGAAGTGCTTTGGCTTCGATCTGACGGATACGCTCACGTGTAACTTTAAATTGCTTTCCTACTTCTTCGAGTGTGCGGCTGTAGCCGTCTACCAATCCAAAGCGGAGGGAGAGAACGCGACGTTCGCGTTCGGTAAGACTGTCGAGGACGTCGATGATCTTTTCGCGTAGGAGACTGAAGGCTGTTTGGTCGTATGGGTTCTCCGCGGACTTATCTTCGATGAAGTCGCCGAAGTTGGTATCGTCACCATCGCCGACAGGGCTTTGGAGACTGATCGGTTGTTGAGCCATCTTCATGATGGTCTGAACGCGCTCTACGGGAAGTGACATTTCTTCCGCTACTTCTTCTGGAGTTGGCTCGTGACCGTATTCCTGAAGGAGTTGCTTTTGGACCTGCATTACCTTGTTCAAGGTTTCGATCATGTGTACCGGAATACGGATCGTACGTGCTTGGTCGGCAATTGAGCGGGTGATTGCTTGGCGAATCCACCAAGTGGCGTAGGTCGAGAATTTGTAACCGCGGCGGTACTCGAACTTTTCAACGGCCTTCATTAGGCCCATGTTTCCTTCTTGGATCAAATCGAGGAAGGAGAGACCACGGTTAGTATATTTTTTCGCAATTGAGATTACGAGACGAAGATTGGCTTCGACCATCTCAGTTTTCGCCTTGTGGGCTTTTTTGAGAAACTTTTGAACTTCCGCGATTATTTTGAGAAGTTTATCGGGCTCTATGCGGAAGCTGTCGTGATAGACCTCGAGCTCAGCTTGGAGCTTTGGAGCGTTTATCAGTGCGTCACGCTGAGTTTTTGGTTTCTTTGCACGTTCCAGTTCTCGCTGTATCTTGCTTATACGTAGTAAGTTAGTGCTGTAATTGTTCTCTAGTTCTTCTTCGAATACTTTCAACTTGAAGAAGTACTTCGGAAAATTCGCCCGCATGTTATTCTCTTGCTTGCGGAACTTCGTGCGGAGTTTTTTCAGAACCTCCGGATCAGTCGTTGCTTGGATTTCATTCCACGTTTCTGTGGTGCGCTCGTAACCCTTTTTCGTTTTTTCGATCAGGATAGGAAGTTCTTGGAAGAATATTTCGCGGTTTTCGATCTTCTTATCGATTACGATTCGGTCGAAGCGTTCGTCGCGACGGAATAGTTTTTCGCCGAGGTCGATGATGAATTGAGCAATGAGGCCGATTGAAAACAAGGCTTCTTGGGCTTCTAGCTCTGCCTTTTCGATGCGTTTCGAAATTTCTACTTCTTGTTCACGCGTTAGCAAAGGGACTTGTCCCATTTGCTTGAGGTACATTCGAACAGGGTCGTCAAGGATGTCCGATTGGCTGGCCTTGGTTTGTTCCTCTTCCTTTTCTTCCTGCTTTTGCTTGAAATTATCGACTTCTTTTTGTTCGAGAATGTCGATTTCTAGGTTTTGAAGAATCGAAATTACATTTTCGATTTCATCTTGACTATCAACACCTTCTGGGAGCGCTTCGTTGATGTCGCTGTGAGTCAGGTAGCCTTGTTCCTTTGACTGTCTGATCAAGTAACGTATGCGCTCGTTTATCTGGTGTTTAGTTAGACCAGTTTTCTTGGTGGAGTCGCTTTTCTTTGTACGTGGCATATGGTTTTTATGTGAAAAATCAGTCAAACTGTAGATGTAACCAATTGAGGTGGATTAGCTTTTATTTTTTGTAAAGCAGAAGATTCCTTTAATAGAGCTACAACCTCATCGTTGAAGTTCTCCGGATTACGGCCCATTTCAAGTTTTATCTGCTTAATTTTCTTGTCTGCGTGTTTATAAACGAGGGTTCTAATCGCTTCATTGGCGACTCGAACAGGGTTTTCAATGTCTGGAGTTTCGAATAGCATGTTGGCTGCGAGTGTCTGTAGTTCGACACTATCTAGACTCTCATTGAGAGATTCGGGTCCATTCCACATGTCATGGAGGAATTCATTCAAGATATGATTGAGTAGTTTCCCTTCGGTCCGATTCGCGTCAATCCACTCTGCATTAACGATTTGGCTAGTTTCCAAGCCTATCGTAGGGAAATGAAGAATTAGGATTAGAAGATCACGTTCTACGGAATGGATAGCCTTGGGAGCCTTTTTCGGTGCATCTTCCTCATTGACGGGTTTGTGAACTGCTTTTTGCGGTCCTCTGAGGAATTGGTTGTAGTCGCTTACGGTTGCCGCTTCGTCGAGATCGAGGTGGTGAGCGATTTCTTTGACGAATTCTATTTGAGCCGCTGAGGATTCGACGACCTTGACGACTTCAAAGAGTTGCTTGGATGCTTTGGCTTTGGCTTGAGGGCTGAGATCTGCGGGGGAGGGGGCCAAGGAGCGGCAGGCGAACTCGAGGCCTCCGATTTCTTGGTCTGCTAGCAGGCTAATCGCTTCGAGGCCTTTTTCGCAGAATAGGTCGTCGGGGTCTTGCCCCTCGTCGAGTGTGATAAAGGTGGTTTCGACGCCTTGTGCTAAGGTGATCGGGAGCATTCTTAGGGCGGCTTTCTGTCCTGCGGAGTCACCGTCTAGAAGGCAGCGTACGCTCGGTTCGTAGCGTTTTATGAGGCGGATTTGACGATCGGTGATTCCGGTGCCTTGTGGTGCGACTACCCCTTTGAGTCCTTCGCTCGAACAGCGAATGGCGTCGAGTTGGCCTTCGACCATAACGAAGGGGGTATCTGGCCCGACTTCCATGCGTGCACGGTCGAGGTTGAAGAGGAGACTACCCTTGTTAAAAATTGGTGTTTCGGGGGAATTGACGTATTTTGCCTCACGGCTCGGGTCGTCTTGTGGGGGGATTTCGAGCTGTCTGGCAGTGAAGGCTGTAACGCGTCCTTGATAATCCCGGATGGGGATCATGAGGCGGCCTCTAAATCGGTAGCCCATTTGTTCAGGGCGGGTGCCTCGTCGGGTGTAGAAGAGGCCGCTCTTTTCAAGGGCCTCGCCGGAGAATTTCTTTTTGGAAGCTGCGTGACCGAGGCCGATGCCGTCAGCAGGCGCGAAACCGATTCCGAAATCCTCCGCGACTTCCATGGAGAATTTTCTACTTTTAGTCCAGTAGTCTCGAATCCATTCTCCTGCTTCGTTCTTGGCGTGGAATTGTTGTTTATAGAAGGCGGTGGCTATTTCGTGGAGTTCGAAGAGTTCTTGGCGAAGGGAGCGATCTTCAACGGGGCGTCCGCCACTTTCGAATTCGAGTTCGACGTTGAATCGTTTGGCCAGTTCTTCGACGGCTTCATAGAAATTGAGCCGTTCCGTTTCCATAACGAAGCTAATGATGTCGCCCGCTTGGCCCGTGCTAAAGCATTTGTAGAGTCCTTTGTCTGGAGAAACGTAGAAGGAGGGGGTCTTTTCGTTGGTGAAGGGGCTGAGTCCTTTGTAGTTGGAACCCGAGCGTTTGAGTGCGACGGATCGTGCGACAACGTCGTGAATGTTGATGCGATCTTTGAGATCGCGAATACTACTGGGCTTAATCGCTGGCATATAATTATTGGAACGCGATTAGTTCCCGGTATTCAAATATTGGGTTGCAGACTGGTATTCAAAACTGTCCAGAGATGCTGCATTGAGAACGTCGCGATAAGCTTGTTGCACTGTGTTCGGATTGAGATTGAGGGTGCGGAAGGTGTTTGCTCGGGCTAGAAGGATCGCTGGGCTTTGCTGGAATAGACGGAGGTGGGCGTCGATTTCGCTGATCACTTGTCGCTGAGGAAGGGTATGTGCGATGATAGAAAGGTATTCTGCAGCTATTTGTACTGACGCGGGGCGAAGTGCTTTGGCTTGGAGGACACAGGGTTCGGCCTCGAACCAGTTCTCTTCATCCGCGTAAAGTTTTGCTAGTTGTAGCCAGGCTTCGGCGTCGTTTTGTGTTTCGCCAAGGTGATTCCAGAGGGCATCGATCGAAGAGAGCTCGATGGAGGGGGGGGGTGCTGCGGGAGCTGTTTCGGAGACATCGCCATTGTCGGTGTTCTGAGTGGGCGTTGTTTCAGTGGAGGAGGGCGTATCAAAAAGTGGCGTTGGAGCGATCGTTGTGCCGGCATTTGTTGTGTCGGCGATTGGCTTTGTGGGGGACTCGGGTTCCGGTGTTTCTTCGACTGAGGGAGGACTGGTGTTGTCGGTTGGTGTCGTTGGCTTTGTTCTTGTGGGTTCGCCTTGAGGGTTCTTCTCAAGGTTCACTCTTTGGGCGAGAAGTTCTTGGCCAGCTCGTGCCATTTCTTCTTGGGCTGTGCGCC
>CAWVWU010000144.1:0-9512 GCA_963933925.1 uncultured Puniceicoccaceae bacterium | reverse complement strand
GGTGGACGAGGCTGTTGCTGGCGGTTCCGGAGGTGATTTCGTTGAGGCGGATGAGGCGATTTTTTCGATTGAGGGAGAGGGTCCAGAATTTTTCGATTTCGAGTCCCATGGCGTAGGGACGCATTAAGCGGCTCACGACTTCGGGTGAATCGCAGATGGGTTGTTCTCCGCTGTTGGCGGCGAGGACGCGGCGGCAGAGTTCGACGACGGTTACGAGCTGGAGGGCTTTGATGGGGCCGATGCCTTTGATCTTTTTGAATTCTTGGTCGCTCCAGTTGATGAGGCCCGCGAGGGAACCCGCTTCTTGGATGAGTTGGGAGGCGACGGCGAGGGCGTTATGGCCTTTGCTTCCGCTGCGGATGAGCATGGCGAGGAGTTCGGTGTCGCTGAGGGCGTTGGCTCCGAGTTTAATGAGACGTTCTTGAGGGCGCTCGGATACGGAGAGGTCTTTTATGCTAGGGGCTGGGAGTTGGGGCATGGGAAGAAAGGGTGAAGTATGAAATATGAAGGATGGACCGAGCTCGTAGACCGACGCTTGAGGAACGGAGTGACGAAGCAATCGGGAGAGGTTGTTAAATTTAGGGAGGATAGAGTGGGTTGTGAGGTTGTCCGGATAACATCCGGACCTACATGATTGGGTTGATGAGTGATTTTTACTTTGTAGGTGGATACTGTATTTAGGGATTGGGGTAAATACGAAAAAGCCCGAATCCTTTGAGAGGATTCGGGCTTTGAAATTGGGTTGTGTACTTCGTTTAGTTGAAGCGTCTTACGTAGGCGTCTCGACGGAGGCGGGTGATCCAGCGGTCGTGGGCTTCCATTGCCATTTGAGAAATTAACATTTCTTCGATGCGTGCTCTGACTTCCTCGATGGGAACGTAGCCTTCATCTTTGCGGTCTTTGGCGAAGAGGATGAATCGGTTTTTTCCGAGGGAGATGATTTCGCTATGTTCACCCGCTTGAAGGGCGAATGTTGTTTCGGCTAGTAATGGGATGAGGGACTTTTTGTCGACCCAACCCCAGTCGCCGCCTTTTTTTCGTTTAGCGTCTTGGCTGTATTCTTTGGCGAGTTCTGAGAAATCGGCCCCGTCTTCTATTTGAGTTAAAACACTCTGAGCTTGGGCGTCGATGGCTGCGGTGTCCGTTTCGTCATCTTCGGCCATTGCTATTAAGAAAAGGTGAACGCGTTCCTCTTCGAAAAACTCTTGTTGGTTGTCTTTGTAGAACTCTTCGATTTTTACCGGGCTGACGAATGATTCTGTCTTTCGGTTTCGGTTGTTCATAACGTTGACGACGATTTGGTCGCGTAGCATCTCGTCGTATTCGTTGGGTGTTTTTCCAATGTCTTTGAGATAGGCCAGAAATTTAGAGCGATCACCTTCGAAGCGGGTGGCGATTTCTTCTTCGCGGTTGTTCTCGACGAAACTGAATGGAATTTGGCGTCCCTCTTCGGAGAAGAAGTCTTTTACAATGAGCACGTTGTCGGTGAGCATCTGGATGACTTCGTCCTCGGTTTGTTGGAGGAGCTTTCGAAATTCTTCTTGGTCGTTGTTTGCCCGCTGTTGGATTTGCGGGAGAAGGGGCTGCAGCTCGCGGCGGATGTCTTGGACAGTGATAATTTTGTCTTCGACGATGGCTGCGATGCCGTTGGCAAAACGTGTACCGACTCTGCTATTGGAGTCTTCGTCCTGGGCAAAAAGGGCTGCGGTAATCGCGAGAGAGAGAGCTAGTAGGGCGGTCTTCAACATATGCAAAAGTGAGAGATGCTATCTATTTTGGTTTCGGGCAATGAAATTTCTAAGGAAAACGAGAATTTCGTCCAATCGTTTTAAGGCGATCGATGCTGAGAGTCGGGGAAATCGACTCCCGTGTTTGATGTATTCTTCGTTTTTGCCGGTATTGAGGCGGCATTTGAGGCGGTTGCCTCGAGTTTCGACTGAGAGTATGTGTTTTTGTTCCGCGAGGGTCCGGATTTCTGTGACTTTGAGAAGGGCGGTGACTTGTTTGGGGAATTTGCCGAATCGGTCGATGAGGTCGGATTTGATTTCGCGGACTTTGGCAGTGGATTCGGCCATGGCGAGGCGGCGATACATATCGATGCGGAGGCGGGTTTCGCTGATGTAGCTTGGCGGGATGCAGGCTTGGATGGGTTGGCAGTCGGCTGCTGTGGAGTCGGCGTCGGCGAGTGCGGTGTAGCCGTCTTGGTGGCGGTTGCCGAGTTCGAGGTTGCCTTCGCCTTGGTAGATGAAGTCGAGCCTTACGTTGGCTCGGATGGTCTGGGCGGCGGTATCGCCTTTGAGGCGAGCGATGCTTTGTTTGAGGAGTTGGCAGTAGAGTTCGAAACCGATGCCGACGATGTGGCCGCTTTGGGAGGCTCCGAGTAGATTTCCGGCTCCACGGAGTTCGAGGTCGCGCATGGCGATACGGAAACCGGCACCGAGTTGGTTGTGTTGGCGGATGGCGTGGAGGCGCTTTCGGGCGACGTCCATGATCTTCTTGTGTTTGTGAAGGAGGAGGTAGGCGTAGGCTTGGCGTTTGAATCGTCCGACGCGGCCGCGGAGTTGGTAGAGCTGGGAGAGTCCGAAGCGGTCGGCACCTTCTATAATAATGGTATTACAATTGGGGATATCGAGGCCGGACTCGATGATGGTTGTGCAGATGAGCACTTCGTAGCGGCCGTCGACGAATTGGGTCATGACGCGCTCGAGCTTTTTCTCGTCCATCTGGCCATGGCCGACGCTGAAGGAGATTTCCGGCATGAGTTCTTGGAGGCGGAGTGAGAGGCTTTCGATGGTTTGGACGCGGTTGTGGAGGTAGAAGACTTGGCCGCCCCGGGCGATTTCTTTGCGGATGACTTCGCAGACCAGTTTTTCGTCGTAGTTTTTGACGATCGTTTGGATAGGTTTGCGTTGTTGGGGGGCGGTTTCGATGACGCTGAGTTCGCGGGCTCCCGTGAGTGCCATGTAAAGGGTGCGCGGAATTGGGGTGGCACTGAGAGTTAGGATGTCGACGGTCTCGCGCCACTGCTTGAAGACTTCTTTGTGTTTTACGCCGAAGCGTTGTTCTTCGTCGATGACGACGAGGCCGAGGGCTTTGAAGGAAACGTCTTTGGAGATGATGCGGTGGGTGCCGAGGAGGATGTCGACTTTGCCTTCTCGTGTCGCTTTGAGGATCTTTTTGATTTCGGCGGGTGTTCGAAAACGGCTGACGAGTTCGACGACGATCGGATAGGCGGCCATACGGTCGCGAAAGTTGATGAAGTGCTGCTGGGCGAGGATCGTGGTGGGAACGAGAATAGCGACTTGCTTTCCGTCCATGACGGATTTGAAGGCGGCACGGATGGCTACTTCAGTTTTGCCGAAACCAACGTCACCGCAGATGAGTCGGTCCATGGGCTTGAGTTGTTCCATGTCTCCCTTGCTCTCTTGGATGGCCTTCATTTGGTCGGGTGTTTCTGTGAAAGGGAAGGCGTTTTCGAATTCGGTCTGCCATGGGACATCGGCGGCGAAGGCGTGTCCTTGTCGGAGGTCGCGTTTTGCCTGGATTTCGAGGAGTTTGGCTGCGAGGTCGAGGGTGGAGTGTTCGGCGGCTTCGCGGGTCTTGGCCCAACGGTTGGAACCGATCTTTCCGAGTTTAGGGGCGACCTTGCTGAGTCCGACGTAGCGGCTGATTAAGTGAGATTCTTGTAGGGGCGTGTGTAGAACGACGCCTTCGTCGAACTCTAGACTGAGGACTTCGCGGAGTTGGCCTTGCATTTCCACTTTGGTGATTCCTCGGTAGAGGGCGATACCGTGTTGGAGGTGGACGACGAATTCGCCTTCGACCATTTCGGCGAAGTCGAGGAGTTGGTCGACTTGAGATTGGGTGACCAGTGCTTTGTTGCGGCTGGGCGGGCGGCGGTTGCGACGGCGTCCGAAGAGTTCGGTCTCGGTAACGAAGACGATTCCTTTTTTGCCTTTGAGGAGGGGCCAGTTGAGCTTTCCGAGTTTAGGACGGAAACGGATACGGAAACCGGAGTTGATTTCGCCTTCCCAGAACAGAGGCTTGAGGTCTGTGAGTTTAGGGGCGTCTTCGATCATCTCCACGATTCTTGATTGATCGCTTTGGTTGGGGAGAATGATGATTACTTGTTCGCCTTTTTGGCTCCACTGATTGAGTTGTTCGAGGAAACGAAGTCGCGTTGATTGTTCGTCGGCGAGGCGTTCGTCGGCGAGTTTTTGAGAGTCGACGAGGGGGCGGTAGAAACTGAGTGATTCTGCTTCGTAGGTGGTGGATGAGTCGTCGAGTTCGGCTCCTAGATCGAGATCTGAAAGAAGGAGCCAATTGTCGGTTTTTGGAGAACGGGTTTGACGGAGCTTGTTCCAGAATAGTCCGATGGCTTCGTCTTCTGAATACGAGGTTGGGGTCGAGAAGGTTTCTAGGATGTCGTCTGGTTCGACGAGGCACCAATCTACTGAAGTCCCTAGGTGGTCGATGACTCCGTTTTTTGCGGGTGTCAGCTCGAGAGTGGGGGAAGCTGTTATCTCGATGGATTGGATACTCTCTCCGGATCTTTGATTGACGGGGTCGAGTCCTTTGATGGTGTCGATCTCGTCACCGAAGAAGTCTACGCGGTAGGGTTTGTTGGCGGTGATCGGGTAGATGTCGATTAGTCCACCGCGTCGGGCAAATTGTCCGGGGGATTCGCAAAGGCTCTCGCTGTCGTAGTCGAGTTCTTCGAGTTGTTTTACGAGATGGATGAATGCGATGCTTTGTCCTCTCTCTAAGGTGAGAAGGTGTTTCTCGAGAACTGTGGCGAGAGGGGCGGCTTGGGAGAGTGCTCTTGGGGTGGTGACCCAGATTTGGTGAGCTTTGGTGTGCTTGAGTTTTGCGAGTCTTGTGAGGGCTGCGATGCGGTCGCTTCCGCTTTCAAAGGCTTCGTTGGCGTTGTCCGAGGAGTTATGAAGCTCGGGAAAAAAGGTGATCTCAATCGGGGCCGATTCGGGGCGTCCGTTAGTTGAAAAATAAGCGATATCGGAAGCCCACTGTTCGGCGAATTTCGAGTTTTTGGCGACGACGATGAGGTGTTTCTTTTTTGATTGGTGTATCCAATCTTCGATGATCGGAGCGATTGCTTCCTCGTTGACGCCGATTCTTCCATCTACCTTCTCCGCTCCTTCTGGAACGAGGATGCTCATCGAGGCAACTGTTTTTCCAGGTTGGCGATGGCTGCAAGGGCAGCACTTTCGGAGGCTTCCTTTTTAGAGCGGCCCCGTCCAGTACCATAGGGGATTTCGTTTAGGAGTACATCGACTTCGAAGGTGCGGTCATGGGGTTCGCCTTCTTCCTTGGTTGTGGTGTATTCGATGGCGTCGTTGCCGTGAATGGGTTGGACGATTTCTTGAAGTCGTCCCTTTGGATTGACGATTCCACCTTGGGCGGGGGCCGGTATTTTTAGATTTTCGTAGAGCCGGAGAACCACCTGCCGCGTGGTTTCGAAATCGCTATCTATGTAGATGGCTCCGATGACTGCTTCGAAGGCGTCGCCGAGGGCAGAGTCCTGTTTGCCGAGGCCGGAGGCACGGTCGCAGTCTTTGAGAAGGAGGAATTTGTGGAGTTCTAGATTCCGGGCGATACCTGCCATGTAGTCGCCTCGGGCGTAGCCGGAGCGGTCTTTGGTGAGGTCGCCTTCGCGGTATTCCGGGAACTTTTGGTAGAGTGCTTCGGTGAGGATGAGTTGGATAACTGAGTCACCGAGGAATTCGAGCCGTTGGTTATTTTTGATCTGATCCTTGGTGTTGATCAAGTAGGAGGGATGGGTGAGGCTTTGCTCGAGAAGGGCTTTGTCGTCGAACTCGTATCCGAGGACACGTTCGAGCGTTTCGATCTGCTTGGCGGAAAATTCCATGGGATTGCGAGCCTCTGTAGACTTAGGTCCTATTTAAGGCCGAAGCGCTTGATCATTTCCTTGGCAAGGTTGCGGTGAGCCATTGCTCCTGGGTTCATCTTATCGTATTCGAAAATTGTTTGGCCGAAGGAAGGAGCTTCACTGAGGCGAACGGTACGTGGGATGACGGTGTTGAAAATCTTTTCTGGTAGGTTGGCTTTTACTTCTTCCACGACTTCGCGGGAGAGGCGGGTACGCACATCGTACATGGTCATGATAATACCACCGACTTCGAGAGATTCGTTGGCGCCTGCTTCGTGGAGGCGGTCGACAACGCCGAGAATTTGCCCGAGTCCTTCGAGTGCGAGGTATTCGCATTGGAGTGCAACGAGCAGATAGTTCGCTGCGGTGAGGGCATTCATCGAGAGCAGACCGAGTGCTGGTGGGCAATCGATGATAATAGCCTGGTAGGCATCGGAATCGACGATGGGTTGGAGAGCGGTTTTGAGGCGTTGTAGATAGTTGTCGCTCTGGGCTAGCTCGATTTCGGCTGCGGAGAGGTCGACTTCAGAAGGGAGCAGGTGGAGGTTTTTCCGTCCTGTTTCGACGATCATATCCTGAGCGTTCGCGTCTCCCGTGAGTGCGGGATAGATGCTGCGGCCTTCTTCTTTCTCAATGCCGAGTCCACTGGAGGCGTTGGCCTGTGGGTCGAGATCTACGACCAAGGTAGATACTTTTAGTTGAGCGAGAGCGGCGGCTAGATTGACGGCAGTTGTTGTTTTGCCGACTCCCCCTTTTTGATTTGCGATTGTGAAAACTGTACAGGCCATGGTTACTTTCGTGTATGATAGAGTTGAATCGCTTGGCAATTGAATATTGCAGGGTGGGCGATCGGAGAGAAATGTGGGGAATGGGTGATGGTTTGTTTGACCGCTAATGAATGCGAATGGATGCGAATATTGATTGGGTTGTGCTACCTTTCCCACAGATTTCACAGATGAACACAGATTGATTTTGTTGTTGGTAGTTGAAACCTAGACGGAGTTTAGATTCTTGGGCTTGAGTTGGTGGTGGCATGGATTTGGGGGAGGAGTTTCGGGGGCGGTGGTGCGACGGAGCATAGGTTCTTCGGGGTTAGTTGGGGTGGACGTGGGCTATGGGGAAGTTTTTTGGGGTTTTGGTGAGAATCTCCTTGAAACCTTACTTTCGTTTGTAAGTGTTTGCGATTTTCCGGGAGGTCTTCCGACCTTTTAATGAAATGGCGTGGTAGCCAAGTGGTAAGGCCGAGCTCTGCAAAAGCTCTATCGCGAGTTCGATTCTCGCCCACGCCTCCATTTCATTGCGGCCTAGACGGCAATCGAACGTTCGATGGTTTGCCTCCGGCTGCACATGTCGTCTTTCGCTTCGCTCCTCCTCGGAACTCGCCCACGCCTCCATTGTTTCGTCTTCCGCATGCGGAATCCTCAAGTGTCGGTCTGCGACTTCGGTACATTTTGTTCTGAGTGGGATTAAGGGGCGATGTTCTTCGTTATTGATGAAGAGCCGGCAATTTTCCTTGGAGGTTGGTTTTCTATGTGGCGTTTGTAGCTAAGAAAACTGCTTTGGATTTCGAGAGGTACTTGAAGTCCGGCTCGGGAAAAGCCTTTCACAGAAGCGGCTTTCGTCTTTAGAGGAATGGGTGAGCTGCTTCTTCGGAAAGAAAATGGAGCTTGGTTGTTAGACTTCTTTGTTGGTCGCGGCGATCATTACGATGAGCTGTCGCTTTTCTTTTGGGCTCGATAGTAGGTTTCAAGAGCATCGCGTAGTTCGGCTTCACGGACGGGTTTGTATAAAATGTCGTTCATACCTGCTTCTCGTAAGAGTTCGCTTGCGGCAGGTTGAACATTGGCCGTGTAGCCAATGATCCAGGGTTGTCTATCTTTTGGGTAGTCGGAACGAATGCGTTTTGTGCATTCTACGCCATCCATGATGGGCATGTGCATGTCCATGAAGATAACATGGTAAATCTCTTTGTTGAACAGCTGTAGGGCTTGTTCTCCGTTGTCAGCCGAGTCGATGGGGTATCCTTCTTTGGAGATCATGTGGCCAAAGACTTTTTGATTAATCAAGTTGTCTTCTACTAGGAGCACTCTCGTTTCTTTGACTGTTGTTGGCTGTGGTTTTGGAGGTGCTGTTTTGATAGGAGGACTGACGGCTTTTCCAAGCTTAGCTATGGCATTTCTCAGATTTGAAATCATGAGAGGAGTGGTTACTACGTTTTGATGTCCTTTCTCTAAAAGCTGGGCTTTATGTGCTCTGCGACATATGAAAATAGTGTGGGCGGATTTCGGGGTATTCGTTTGATTTGCGATCGCTAGGCATTGGTCTGGAGTATCGGTGACCGCATTTTGAATCGAAAGGAAATCGGAGGCTTTGTCTGGATGTAGACCCCACGCTTTGAGAGTTTCGGTCAGAGCAATTTGTTGGGGGTGTTCTATGTCGTGTAGTGTGAACGTTTGGTTTGATTGAGTATTGCCTTCTGGAAGTGTGCCGATCGCCGAAAGGCCAGATGCTTCGTCATAGCTATTAATTGGAAGGTCGAGACTGAACTCACTCCCTTCGTTGGGAACGCTTTGCACTTTTATTTCACCTCCCATTGCATTTACGAGCCGTTTAACAATGGCGAGTCCGAGACCACTTCCTCCGTACTTTCGGGTGGTTGAGGTGTCGGCTTGGGTGAATTTTTCGAAGAGGTTTTCTAGTGTTTTGGGAAATATCCCGATGCCTGTATCGACTACTGAAATCTTTAGACGGCTTCCGTCGGCGGTGTTAAAAATTGTAGCGTGGAGAGCGACATGACCGACCTCTGTGAACTTGAGAGCGTTGTTGAGGAGGTTTATGATGATTTGTTTGAATCGAACTTCGTCGCCAAACATATTGGCTGGAACGTCTGGGGAACAATGTAGGAAGCAAGGGATGTGACTTTTACCGCTTTTGCTTGTCGTTACTCTTATTGATTCTTCTAGGGCAGGAAGAATTCCGAAGGGTTTTCCTTCTAATGTGAGTTTTCCTGATTCAATTTTCGTGTAGTCAAGAAGGTCGTTGATAAGAAGGAGAAGTATGTCGGCACTTGTGTTAATTGTTTCGGCGTATTCTCGGTATTCTTCGTTGAGATCTGCTGTTTCGAGAAGGCTAGCCATTCCAACGATTGCGGTCATTGGAGTGCGGAGTTCGTGACTCATGGTAGCGAGGAAATCGCTCTTCGCGGCGGATGCGGCGTCGCTGGCTTCGATAGCAGCTTTGAGTTCTTCGTTGCGGCTGCTAAGGTCTTGGGTGCGTTCTTCAACGATTGAGCTGAGGTTTTTGTTTGTATCTAGGAGGAGTTCATCGCGTGCTTGAATGGTATCCAGCATTTGGTTGAAGCTTTCCACTAGAATACCAACTTCGTCGTTACTTAGCTTCTTGAGGCGTTGAGCGTAGTCTTTTTCCTTTGAAATGGTTTGGCTGAGAGCGACGAGTTGATTGATTGGAGTCGTTACAGTGCGTTGCATTCGGCGCACCATTAAAACGGTAATGATCAAGCCACCCATTAAGAGGGCGACGGATACGAGGATGCTACTTAGGATTTCTCTTTTGAGTGAGGCTGTGCTTTGCTCAATGAGCATTG
>CAWVWU010000143.1:0-9605 GCA_963933925.1 uncultured Puniceicoccaceae bacterium | reverse complement strand
TCATCCTATCCTATCTAAGGAAATTCGGGAAGGTGGTCGATTTAGTACCGCTTACGTTGGATCGTTCCACGTTACAAGTGATTCATCAGGCGAATCCCCGAGGGAATTGATCCAGTCGCTCAACAGTTGAATACCAAATTGATCTACTTCGTTTGATCCCAACGGCGGCATCTGACCGGCTCCTCTAGATGAAATCCTCTGAAGAATCATTGAATGTTCCGTATCCATTGGAACAATTGTTTTGTTCATCGTATCTCCTTGGTCATTTACGAGTTCACCATTCACTAATCCGGAACTCGCTAAATCTAATGATACTCTCGCATCCCAATTTCCCAAAGAAGGTCCATCCGTTTGATGACACTGCACACAATTGGCATGCAAATAGGAACGAGCACGATCCTCAAGGCTTACAGATTCATCATTGATATCTGATAAAGCTGAAAAAGATGATACATCAGCTACAGGTGAATCAAAATAGCCTACATCACTTAGAGCCTGAATTTGATTAATCGGACCACTATCATAATCGTGTTCTCGGTTCAACTGCAAGGTACCAAATGCAAGTGCATGCCCTCCTTGTGAAGTGTGACATTGAATGCATTCTGACCTCGATGGATAACGCCATTCCTGCTCCCTAAGAATTGTGACTCCATCCGCCTCGTACACAGTAAAAGTCTCATCCATACCCTCGAATGAAACTAAATCAGCATCAGATCCATCCGCACGCCAACGATAAGTAAACCCATGCGTACCCTCTGAATTTTTAACCAAAAACCTTGTTTCGAGTCGCTTCTGAGACGAAACGTCCCCCTCGACCATTTCCATTTCAAAGTGCTTGATCCAAATAGTTCCATCCGGGAAACTCCAATTTTCGATACTATCGAAATCAAGTGTATCACTCAAGTCAGGCACAGAAAACCAGCGTGTCTTTATCGCGTAGTCCGACCAAAACGTTACATTCACATCATAAGGCACTATTCCCTCAGAGGGAATAAGATTATCCAAATCACTAAACGCACCCGTGGCCGAAAGAGTTTCTGGAATATCACTCCCCGATTCAGTGTTATTTATAAGTCTATAAACAGTGCCTCCTAAACTCGCAATCAACACATCCCCATTAACTGGATCTTTACCGAATGCGACAGGCGAACTCATACTAGTGAGTTGGCGAAAATCTTCTGCAGTTCCAGTAGACTCATCATAATGAAGGGCATAAATACGACCACTAACATCACCAAAAACATAATACCCTTGAAGCTGAATATTGAATAATCCTCGATATACGACTCCCCCTGTAATAGAATAACCCTGTGCGATCCCACCTGGTATAGCAGGGCCATTTGAATGCGGATACTCGACGATTGGGTCAATTAATGCAACACCAGATGGAATTGATCCAGAAAATGCATGAGCTCCCTCTTTGAAATTCCAGCCATAGTCACCACCGGACTCAATAATATTCACTTCCTCCCATACATACTGTCCTACATCGGCACAATAGATCACATTAGAATCAAACGAAAAACGCCAAGGATTCCTCAGACCAACCGCAAAAAACTCTGTCCTAACATCACTTGCCAATATCTCACTCCCATTAAACTCGGTGGCTCCAATAAATGGATTATCGTTTGGAATTTTGTAATAAGCGAATCCATCCCCATCCAGATGTATTGCCGGATGATCATTCGGTTCTAGGTTCCCTTGCAATCGATCAACATCGATACGTATTATTGAACTAAAGAAATCCTTATCAATCCTTCGACTGTTCCGATAACGGTCCCCACCTCCTCCTTCATCTCCAGTCGATAGATACAAATAACCATCAGGGCCAAAATGCAAATCACCTCCATTGTGGTTAGATGCCTGATCAAATTGTGATAAAATTGGCAGTTCTGAGTCCTCCAGCACTTTGTTTGCATCACTCGGATCGATTTGAAAACGCGACAATCTATCGTGCAGGCCCGATCCTACTGAGGTCGTCGTATTAAATACACTGTACACATAAAAATATCCGTTCGCCTGCCAATTGGGATGAAATGCCAAGCCAAGCATCCCCGCTTCATTGCCTGGCCTTAGGATGATACCCGCACGATCCAAAAACAGCGTCTTAACGGGATCAGCTAGATTGCTAACAACATAGATTCTTCCATCCTGCTCCACCACGAAGACTCGATCCGTATCACCGGGTGGCGTCACAATTGCCACCGGCCTAACAAAACTGATTCCAGGGAAAGCATTTTCAACCTGATAATCAAAGTTCTCCGAAGTCGGCTCCAATGGAACCGTCAAGCTTGAGTTGGCCAGTCGTTGATCTAAGCCCAAAGTAGTACTCATGTGGACAAAAAGGCCCCCATAAATCAACATCAGACTATACAAACAACGACGCATTCTACTTGAATAGAATGAAACAGAACATTGATTTGTAAATATATTTACACTTAGCACCCTCAATATAAAGGAAACTACTAGTCATAGAGTCACCCAAATCCCACGATTGAGCATACCAGTTTATCACTAACCTCCCAGAGATCCCTACAAATAATCTTAAATTGAATAAAGATAAATCCCTACTTTATCTTACAAAATGATCACTCATCGGCGTTTCGCTTTCTACCGCAAGTGCCTTTCCACCTGTACCTTATTACCGGAAAAAACCGAATTAAGTCACACTCTACTCCGAAGGTTAAGGAATCGTCATCCCATGCGGAATCGATCAAGATACCCGAACCGCAACCATTCCAACGCATTTACACCAAAGACGACCAAATGCCATTCGATGGACCTTTCGTCGAACACTTCGGCGACCACCGACATAAATTCGAGGTCAGCAAGTCAAAGGCAACGGCCCTTCCCAAGACAGGTACGAGAAAAACCAAATTGAAATCTAAGGAACCCTCCCACCGGGGACACACCAGCTAATGAAGCTCCAAATCCCAAATAATCAAAGGATGTACTAGAAGGGCTCTACCTCGAATTGCAAAAAATGTATCCAAGTCCTTCTCATTAATTCTAAAACAAGGAAAACCCTTAAACAATTGAGGGTCACGAGAGACCTGCTAATAGTCGAGGTAACTCTTAAAGATCCAAACCGAGACAGTGTCCTCTAGCTATTCTTTTCCATCAATTACCCCTGAAACAAAATACCAACGGGGTCTCCTATTATCGCTCAATCCACCGATTTACGTTTCGCCAATATCCGTCTATAGATTCCGCTAATCAGCAGTCCACCGATGACGACCGTCGCGACAGGCATGAGCCATTCAATGCCGGTCAATGCTGTAAGCCCTGTTCCAACACCAAACCCAATCATTAATGCGATACCTGGACACATCCCAGGACCACCGCACCCTCCAACGTTACACGACTGATCTTTCTTTTCGTCCATAAATTAAACCTCACACATACAACGATCACCCCGCACCCTTGATTGCCCTCATAACGCTCCTTGCATCCCCATCCCAGAGGACAAATTGGCTGGCTTAAACAAAATCAATCCTAACCGTAGTCACGTAACGCATAGCTAATTTGATTATTGTCAGCACCTTCTCCATCCCCAAGCTCCAAAAAATAGATCATGCTAAAATTTTCCCTATTCCGAATCCCTGTCACCGTTCAATGGTGGTTTCTTTTACTCGCTGCCTTTATCGGCGGAGGCATGGACGCCCAAACACCTGAGGCAATAAAAGGCGTCCTCCTCTTTATGGTGGCTGTGTTTATCTCCATCCTCATCCACGAACTCGGACACGCCCTCACTGGTCTAAAAATGGGGGCACCTCGAACGAGTATCGAACTTCACGGCATGGGAGGCCTCGCCCGTTTTCCAAATGCTCGCTTCAATCGAAAGCAAAGCATTCTCACTACAGCAGCGGGCCCAGGAGCCAGCCTCTTCCTCGCCTTTTTCGCTCATGCTCTCATTGGTGTCCTATCCCAAAACATGTCGGATTCGGAGATCCACAATTCCCCCGTAGTTGAGTTCCTCCTCATTGTGAAGCGAATCAACATTTTCTGGTCCATCGTAAACCTATTCCCCGTCCTCCCCCTCGATGGAGGACAAATCCTTCGCGACCTCCTCGGACCCCGACACTACAAGCTCACAGCCACAATTAGCCTAGTCACTCTAGTAATCCTAGCAGCCCTACTTTGGCTTCTCACTCAATCAATCTTCAACATGGTGATCATGGCACTCCTCGCTCAACAAAACTGGGCGGTCTATAAAGCAAACCAACAGAATCCCCCAGCAGTCTAGCCTCGCACCAACGCCACCATATGGGTATCCTCAATTTCTTCAAAGGTCTTTGGAAGAGCTCTCCACAAACCGTCACTCCCGCATCGCCTTACCCCCTCGGCGAAAAAGCGACTCAGTTCCTTCTGAATACAGTTTCCTTTTATAAAGAGTTGAAACCGGTAGAGAGACGCCAATTCGACGAGCGTGTTCTCCTCTTTATCCAAAGCACCGACATCGTTGGACAAGGTATCAACGTTGATGACAATGACTGTCTCCTAATCGCCGCCAGTGCCATCATCCCCGTATGGTCATTCCCCCGATGGCACTACTTCAATCTGAAAAAAGTCATCCTCATGCCGGATCGCTTCAACCACGAACTACAAGTGGGACGTGAAGACTCACGCATCCTGGGCATGGTCGGAAATGGATCCATGGCCGGAAAAATGCTACTCAGCAAACCCGCCCTCCACTACGGATTCATAAACTCCAATGACCGCAAAAATGTCGGTATCCACGAATTCTCTCATCTAATCGATATGACAGACGGCGACTGCGACGGCCTTCCTCTCAGCCTAATAAACCACGCTTACAGTGCCCCTTGGCTCGACTTCGTGCATCAAAAAATCAATGACATTTACAAAGGCAAGAGCGACATCGACGAATACGCCGCTACCGACAAACGAGAATTCTTCGCCGTCGCCACCGAATATTTCTTCGAACGTCCCAAGCTCTTAAAAACGCGCCATCCAAAACTCTACGACGCCCTAGAACGCTTCTACCGCCAAAACAGAGCAGAGATCGAAGCCGACGTCGCTCCCCGCCGAAAAGCCCCCTGCCCTTGCGGAAGCGGCAAACGCTACAAACACTGCTGTGCCAGCAGCCTAACCGCTTAGTCCCCATAAGCCAAGGTGAGCACCATATACGTAAAGCAAGTAGCAGGAAGGGGGAGAAGAGCATTCAGCATCACAATTGATTTTTTCGCGTGGGGATTCGTAACAATCTCTCCCCTAACGATGCTTGAGGGTAAGCTTCCTCTCGATTTACATAATCCACTCGTGTTTTTGCTCATTTGCCTCATTCCACCTGTCGCATCTGCTCTCATAAAACAAAGCCCGGGAAAACTCCTCTTATCCCTTCAGGCACTCACGTGGGACAAAGAAATAGTAAGCACTAAAACATCATTTATCCGATCAATACCTTGGATACTAATCGCCACCTCAATTGGACTATCTCCAATGATTTCGAATCAAACAGTGGCAGTCCTACGATCGATTCTAATGCTCCTACCGATCGCTTATTATGCACTCTACAAATTCTATTTGATCAACACCCCACTGCTACAGTCACCCATTGACAGGTACACAAAATCGACCGTTTACGAGCTACCAAAGTACAAATAGACCTAGATCGACTTACTCACCAGCGTTAAAAAAGTCTCCCTCACCAAACGCCCAATCAAGCCAATCAGGTGACAGCCGAGTGCATGCCTGTAAAAGTGCATTTAGTCCTCTCTTTCGTCCTCCGCACTCAAGACTGATACAATTATTTCCTTACAATATCCTGCCTGGAATCGATCCAATAACGTAGCAGTTTTCCAGCAATGGTTCCCGGGGACGGGATAGTCGGCAAATCATCGAACCGAAACCATTTAGCATCGAGGATTTCCACCCCATCGATTTCGATGTCTCCACTCTCGTGCTCCGCCGTATAGGCCAGCATAAGTTGAGCCGGAAAAGGCCAAGGTTGACTACTGAAATACCGAATATTCGTTACCGATACACCCACCTCCTCCTTCACTTCCCGATGGAGCGTTTCCTCGACTGACTCCCCTGGTTCTATAAACCCAGCCAAAGAACTATAGAGTCCTTCGCGGAAAGTCGCATTATGAGCGAGTAGACACTCGTCCTCCCGTGTAATTAAAACCATAACACAAGGATTCAAGCGTGGAAAAACGAGCGTTTCGCAATCAAGGCACTCCATAGCACTTTCCTTCGAATGCTCTCTCATTACTCCACCGCAGCGGCCACAAAACTGGTGATCCCGACGCCAGTAAGACAGTTGAAGTGCACGCCCTGCCAAATTAAAGTCCTCTTCAGGGATTTCCGGCAAGAACTGTCTTAATCCGTTCCACTCGTACCCCAGTTGGCCTGGGCACTCCTCCAATACGATAACGAACGAAGTCGTGCCGTTTACGTCTCCAACTTCAAGCAACATCGAATCGTCGAATTCCAGCCATTCGAGCTCCTCTCGAGAAAAGGAACTCCACACTTCATTCTCCCGGCAGAGCAATTGGCTTCCCAATATTGGGATATAGCGATTTTGGAAATCAGACATTCCAAAAACAATCGCACCCATTCGAATAAGACAATACAAGACCTACCCGGGAACGACACTCGTGCGAAGCGAAGACATTCCAGCTCGGCCCCACCCCAAAAAGCTTAGCACAAACCCACACACCCTTTCGGCCATAGCCCAGCGAACGAAGACTGAAAGCCAACGGACGAAGGATTAGACCCAATCATATCCGTTCTAATCTGTGATATCCGTGGTTAAAGAAAACGTAACCCAATCAAAATTAGCATTCATTCGCATCCATTAGCGGTTAAAAAAACTATCAGAGCTAGCCCAACGGGCAAAAGCTGAAACCCAATAAACATTTGCGTTCATTGCTTCGCGATGTCGCGGTTTCAAAAGAACTACCCGTTATCAAATTCGAATTTAACTTCGCCTTTGATCACTTTGAGTTTCGCACTGAAATTCTTCCCAGCTTTCGAGACGAAGTCATCATAGACCTCGGTCACCCCATTCTTGAGTAAGACCTGTGCGATCTCCAAAGTAATATCTTTGCGGGCGATTGATTTCCAAACAACGAAACGACACCCACTGCGCCAATTCACACAACCAAACCCTTTGGGACCTTCCACAATTGATCCTTTGCACATGGGACAAGGTCCAATCGACTTCTCATCGTCCTCGGTTTCAGTCTTTTCAACTTCTTCATGTCCAATACTGCCATCCGTATTGAGAAGTATATGACCAAACAACTTTCGTCCTTCGACCTCTAACAAATGAGGCGTCAGACTTCGACGACGCAGCAAGATCTCCGCCGCCAACACGGGATCAATATCCTTACCCAAGGTCATCTTCCACAAAACAAATTTGCACCCATCCTTCCATTGAGAACAGCCATAGCTGCCCTTCCCTCCCTGAACAACAGGAGCACCACAACACGGGCAAGGCCCAAGGTTCTTCACATCAACTGTATTCGCAGCCGTCCCCTCAAGAATCTCTCTCGTGTAAGTACAGACCTCCTCCATAAAATCTTCGGGCTTATACTTACCACGTTCCATCTGTTTCAAGCGGAATTCCCAATCGCCGGTCAACTCTGGGGATTTCAAACGATCATCACGCACCAAACTAATCAGACGCTTCCCGTCCTCAGTACTGATCAAATTCTTCTTCTTACGCTCAACGTACTTACGCAAAATAAGTACTTCGATTATCGAAGCCCGCGTAGCCGGCGTGCCCACACCCTTATCCTTCAGGGCCTCCTTTAACGCTTCGTCTTCTACGATTTTACCGGCCGTCTCCATGAGTTGGAGCAAACTCGCTTCGGTAAATCGCTTCGGCGCAGACGTTTTAAAAGATTCGATACTCGACTCCTGAGGGTTCCGCTCGTCGAGCTGAAAATTAGGCAAAAGTTGTGGCCCAGTGCTCTTAGATGCTTTCTTTTTGGCAGCCGCTGTTTTTTCACTCTCGGGCTTAGTATAGAGTGCCTGCCAACCAGCATCGACGAGTACCGTACCGCGCGTACGGAAGCGTTCACTATTGGCTTCGGCCTCCACCATGGTCACGGCATTGATACACGGCGGATAGAATGCCGCAACGAGTCGGATGATTACCGCTTCGTACACCTTCTGCTCATTTTCAGTCAACCCACGAGCCACGGAATCGGTCGGTATAATAGCGTGGTGATCCGATACCTTACTATCGTCGATTATGCGCTTCGAAAACGACAATTTGTCCAAATCCAATGGACCGATTTCATTAGGTTTCACCGCCTTTAAAGTTTCCAACAACGGAGCGATACTCGGCTGCATATCCTGAGACAGATAGCGGCTATCGGTTCGCGGGTACGTCAAATGCTTCTTTTCGTACAGACTCTGGGCAAGCTTCAATGTCCCATCCGCCGTAAAGCCATAACGCACATTCATATCACGCTGCAGATCTGTCAAATCGTAGAGCAAGGGTGGGTTCGAACGCTCGTCTTTCTGATCGATGTGGGTGATAACCATCTCGTGGCCCGCCACTTTCTCTTTGATCGCTTCCGCCTCTTCGATCTTTCGGATCTTTCCGCCAGTATGACGAAATTTCGCCTCGCGGCACAAACTATGCACTTCCCAGTACGCCTCGGGGACAAAATCATCGATCGTCGTATCCCGTCCAACGATCATCGCCAAAATCGGCGTCTGCACCCGCCCGATACTTAGGAGTAGGTTCCGCTTTCCATATTCCACCGTAAAAAAGCGGGTCGCATTCATCCCGACGATCCAGTCGGCCTCACTACGACACTTCGCCGCATGGTACAACGGGTCAAAATCCTTCCCGGGAGCCAATTTATCAAATCCCTTTTTAATGGCCGACGCCGTAAGCGAACTAATCCACAAACGCTTAAAGGGCTTATTTTCGCAGCCGGACCAATCGAGAATATAACGAAAGATCAACTCCCCCTCGCGCCCCGCATCCGTCGCACAAATAATTTCCTCACTCTCCTGAAAGAGCCGTTTGATCGTTTCCAACTGCTCACGAGCCGAATTCTCCTGACGTGTCCTCAGTTCAAATTGATCGGGGATAATCGGCAACGCATTGAGCTTCCACGACTTCCATTCGGGCTTATACTCCTCAGGCTCCTTGAGTTCCACCAAATGCCCGAATGCCCAAGTCACCGCCCAACCATTTCCCTCCATATACCCCTGCTTCTTTTCGGTCGCTTTGAGGTGTTTGGCGATATCGCGTGCTACTGAGGGTTTTTCCGCTAAAACAACTTTCATACTGGGCAAGCCGAACCAAAGATTAAAAATCCTCCCTCAGGTCAAGGGTACATCAAATTATGCCGTTTAAGAATGGAAATAATCCCCGCTGAGGCTAGTCGACCGACACACCCCAACAATTACATTGAAGCCCCAAAAACAATCACTAGATTTTTTCCCATGCTATCTCCCCACAAGTTAGTCGCTTACATCACCCTAATCGCCCTTGCCATCACACCTCTGCAGGCAGGAAAAGACTTTATGGGAGCCAACTGGACCTCCTACTCAGGTTTCAAAGTAGACACCGAGGCCGTCCTCCCGGAAAAAGAAATCCACCCCTCACTCTGGTT
>CAWVWU010000142.1:0-9668 GCA_963933925.1 uncultured Puniceicoccaceae bacterium | reverse complement strand
GACCTCGAGTGGAAGGCGTGGTTACGGAAAAAAGCTTTGATTGAGCACAAAAAAAGGCAGAGGTCGTAAAACCCCTGCCTTTTGAAATTGAAATTGTAATGACTTATATTCCGGCCTTGGTGCGGTTTACCATGCGTACCTGCTCTAGGTAGCGCGTGATGTAATCGCGAGGCTGCTTTGTGTTCGCTCTTTCGAGGAGTGGAATTGCTTTGTCGAATCTTTCGCGAGCAACGTATGATCGTGCCCATGAGATGAGAGCACGAATTTCTTGATCATCGACTTTAATTGCACGTTCGTAATAGAGATCCGCACGTGAGTAGCCGTCTGAAGTATCAAGGCTAGTATGGTGTTCAGCTAGGAGAATCAGTGCTTGGCCATCCAATGGATCGCTGGCTAGTAGCTTTTCTAGGATGGGAATTGCTTTGTCGGGATTACCGCTAGAAAGTGCTATCTGAGATTCTAGACGAAGGAGAAGGATGTTTTGATCCTTAGTGATGTCCGTGTATTTTCCACGAATTGAATTAATAAGGTCCTGACTTTCGTCAAATGCACCGCGTGATACTAGGGTACCTGCAATGTCGATTTGAACATCTGCCGGTTGATTCGAATCTTTTGTTAGAGCCTTCTTGAATTTCTCAAGGGCAAGATCGTTCAATCCTTGGCTCATATAGATGCGACCCATGAATACGAGAGATTCTGCCGTTGATTTTCCGAGTCTATCAACGATTTCTTGATTTGCTACGGCGTTATCCAAGTCTTCAATACCGAGATATGCATTGGCTTGGCTGCTCCAGATTATGTCGTTTTCTGGGTCTAGGTTTAGAATTTCATCCAAGACCTTGATTGATTCTTTATATTTTTCTTGGCTGAGTAGAGATTTGGCTAGACCAACTCTCCAGTCATTAACTGATGGGTCGAGTACGATCGCTTGGCGATAGGCTGTTTCAGCTGAAATGTAGTTTCCTGTGTTAACGTAGCACAGTCCAAGTAGTCCAAATACTGTGGTGTCATTTGCACCCAAGTTTATTACTTTAGTGAGGCTCTTAAGGGCATCGTCGAAAGCACCATCACGTACCTTCATGAAGCTTACGTTCTTGATGGCACGACGGAAATTTGGAAACTTCTCGATTGCAGTTTCGTAGTATTCGAGGGCTGTAGCAATTTCACCGTCTTCAGCGTAGAAATTGCCAATGAGGAAGTAAACCGCTGCACTTGTTTCGGTGTTTACTGAATTTAGGAGACCATCCTTAACTGCAGTAGGGTTTAATTCGAGCTGAGGCATTAGCTCGCGGATTAGGGCTTTTTCTTCCTCTGTGAGCTTTGGCTCAATATCGGTATTAACTTGATATGAATTCAAGAAGACCTTTTTTATGTGTTCTTGATTCCAGAAGGATGCTCGATCGTAGTTAATCTGAGCCGATAGAGTCGCTGCACCAGCGAAGCAGGTCATGCCTACTAAGATGCTTTTCAAATATTTACTCTTAATCATGATTTTCTTTTTTTAAATTTTGATGAGGAAGGGGTGTTATTCTTCGTGAACTGCTTTCATAGTGACCTGTTCAGCACCGGCAACGTAGCAATTGTCCATAACGCGCACCACGAGATCTGTGGTTGCTTTGGACTCTACGTTGATTGTGATGGGCACTACTTCTTGTTTCATTTCGGGGGCAACTATTGCTCGTACGCCACCGGCACCTATGTCTTTACCCCTGAACATTACTTGACCATTCGCTCTTACGAGGAAGGCCACTGGTTCGTTGTCATTGGGTTCTGAAACCGATGTTGGATCGGGCGTATTAGCAGCCATCCCTTTTTCTTCAACAAACACAGTGGTTACGATGAAGAAAATCAACAGGATGAATACCATGTCGATTAGCGGCGAAATATCGATATCCGTTACGTCGTCGTTGTCGTTGAATCTTTTTCTGCCTTTCATGGCTTAATTAAATGGGTTTAAACTCTTGATCTTACGGTTTGAGCGTCGACACGTAAATTTCGCTTGCTTGAGCTAATTTACACTTGTCTACGAGTTGAATAACGGTTCCTGCATCGCTTAGTTTGTCTGCTTGGATGATTACAGGAAGGTCGTTTTCGTTTACTGCTCTTCTAATGATGCTTTGAATTCCACCAATTCCTACGTTCTCACCACCATATACGACTTGATTTGTTTCGGTTATGGCTACGAGGATACAGTTTTTAGCGAGATCTGCTGATTTGTGTGCTTGTGGCTTGTTAACATCAACACCTGGTTCCTTTACGAAAACCGTGGTAACTATAAAGAAGATCAAGAGGATGAAAACCATATCAATCAAAGGGGAGATGTTAATTTCATCTACCGAGTCGCTGCTTGAGAGCGATTTTTTGTTTTTCATCATAAGGCTAGTCCTCCTTTTGTGGATTTAGCGGGCTTGTAATGGCATTCCAAAAACAAACCCGCGACAAATTCGAGCTGTTACTTTCTTTCAGCTAGACCGTTAACGAAGGCTACTGAAGCTTGCTCCATCTCTCCGAGCTTGCCCTTGGCAAGACGAGTGAGAAGTGCTTGAGCGAGTAGGGATGGAATCGCTACGTAGAGACCAAACTCGGTGGTGATCAACGCAACTGATATACCGGTAGAGAGTGACGCGGCGTCACCTGTTCCGAATACGGTGATGAGCTTAAACGTTTGGATCATACCTGTAACCGTACCCAATAGTCCGAGTAGGGGAGCCGATGCGGCGGTCAAAGCGATGAATGCTAGGAAGCGTTCTAGTTTTGGCTGTGCCGCAAGGAGACGTTCGTAAAGAACTTCTTCGAGGAGTTCCTTTTCTTGTCCAGCATGCTCGACACCTGCTATGAGGAGATCTCCAAATGGTCCGTCAACCGAATTAGCAATATCCAAAGCTTGTTGCTTGTTGCCGCTGTTTAGGTTGTCGAGGATTTGTTGAAGGGCACCTGGCTTAGGACGCTTAACTGAATTGATTTCGAAGATCTTGAATATCGCTATGCAAAGACAAACGAATGCCAAACTGAGGATGATGGCATTTACTACGCCCCCTTTTTGAGCGTGTTCAAGAGCGGTTTCTTGTACGCTAGCGAGCTTGAATGCTTCGCCTTCAGATGGATCGATTGGAAGAAATCCTTCTCCGTTTGCTGTTAGTTCAGCAATCGCGATACTGGCTTCTTCTCCGATAAGATCGTATTGAACGCGTGGGTTTAGTGAGTTCACCTCGCTCATTGCGAATCCTACATTGTCAGTTCCGTCTCCGAAAACTGCGATTGGACCCGCTAGAATGAATGTACCTTCAACTTCTAGACCACCTCGCCCGATTGCTTTTCCTTTGAAGGTGTGTCCGCCAACAACTTGATTGATACGAGCGATAGACGCCTTGATTACTTCAATTTGAGAGGCTAGCTTTTCTGCATCACTTGCTTCGACTCTTTCGAGCATATTTTCGCTCTTATCGATAACTGCTTTGTATTCGGGGAATTCTGCAGCGTGAATACGAGTGTTGAATGCCTTCGTGTAAGAGGACATCAAGTTCTTTAGGTAAACGTTTTCGTCTTGATAGAGCTTTACCTTATTTTCCATCGATCTGAGATCGACATCAACATTTTCTGTTGAGCTGACGACTCTATCGTATTCCTTGCGCTCTTGTTGAACTTCGTTTTCAAGTTGAGTCAATTGCTTGGAGAGAGGGATCTTCTTGTCAGCTATGCCGTTTCTTAATTCAGCGAGTTGATTGAGTGCACTCTCGAGGTCTTTTGACGCCTGTGAGTCGATCGCTTCAAAGCTTTGAGCTTGTAGTGCGGCGGTTCCGAACATTGCGAGACCGATTGAAATGTATTTTAGAGCTTTCATTGTATTTGTCTAAATTTCTATTTGTTGTGCTCTCGCGATTTAGTTGTTGAGGTTAATCGGCAGATTAACGAACTCGGCGAGCGGTTGCTGACCGTTCAGAATTTGAATTGCCTTGAAGATGGGTTCCTTAAGTTCAGGTCGTTGCTCTTTCACCCAGCCATCTGCGGATGGGGTTAGGATGCCTGCTTCTTGCTTGCTTTCGTCGACGTAATATCCACGAGCGAGACCCACGTACATTGTGTTAACCCGTACATTTGATTCACCGATGTTCATCATTCCAGTTACTAGATGGATCTGATTGTTGAACTTTTCGATTTCAGAAAGAATACCAACTATGTTTTGAACGCGGTGAGACAAAGAGAGCTTTGCGGCTTCTTTTTCGTCTTTTGGGATGCGCATAGTGATGACCGAGACTTTGTCTTTTAGTGTATCCGGGAAGAAATTGATCATTTTCATGACCTGATCTTCGAGTCCAGAGATATCGAGCTTTACTACCGAAGATGCTTGTTTTAGTTCGGTTTCCTTTGCTGTAAGATCTTGGCGTCTTTCTTGAGCGACAGTTGCTTGCTCTTCTTTGGATTTAACCTTGGCCTTGAGACCTTCGATTTCTTTTTCGAGAAGACTGATGGACTCGCTGAGGGTTTGCTCCTCGACCTTCCAATTGCTCTCTTCTTCAGAAATTAGTTTCCTGACTTGGACCCATTCCTGAAGTGTTGAACGCGTTTTCGCGAGATCTGGTGCCGAGATTAACGCTGCAGGACTAGCGATGGCGATACCCGCGGCGATGATCGTTAATGCTTTTTTAATAGTCATATGTGCGATATCTTTATTGGTAAGGATTAATATTCGTTATTCGAATGTTAGAAATATTCCTAGTTGGAAAGTGGGGGGAGTAGTTGCTCCATCTCTGAACGATTTGAGCGGGAAGAGAGCGTACTCGTAATGGAGTCCATCGGCGTGATTTGCTGTGGAACGAGTATGTTTGTAAAAATTCTCGAGGAGATTTTGATGGGATTTGGGGTGGTGGATTAGTGGTCAGAGAACGAGAAAAGTGTTTTAAACTGCATAGACTGCAAGCTCTTTAACCTATTGGTACTGTGTTCTAAGTCTAAGATATGGGTGAAATTGTTTTCGTTTTGGGGATTGGGGGATTGTTGAAACTGGTGTAATTACGATTTCTATATCAAGTCCTCTTGGCATTCAGGTCTTGAATACATTCGGATTTGGTTTCGAATTTGAAGCCTTAGCTAATTCATACAAACGTAGGCAGTCAATACGCTTTTCATTGAAAAGTCATATTTTGAGGGTGCTTATTGCGATAATTACGGGGGAGGTGGGTCTGGTTTACGCTAATTCTGCAATTATTTGGGTTTCGGTGGTGGCACCGAGGGGAAGTCCGTTAGTCGAGACGGCGACACGGACATGGCGTCCTGCGTCTCCAAGTGCGGCTACGAGGAAGTCGGAGGCCCCATTTATTACCTTAGGGCTGTCTTGGAATCCATTTATACTATTTACGAATCCGCCTAGGGAGACGATTCGCTTTAGGGTGGTGAAATTTTCGGTGGCTTCGGCTAGAATGGCGAGAGCGTTGAGAGCACACAGTTTGGCAGATTCGTAACCGGTCTCGACTGTTTGCACATCTCCAACGGCACCAGTGAAGGCCACTTTCCCTTCGTCAATCGGAAGAGTGCCCGAGAGATACACGAGATTGCCAGTGATCGTATAGGGTAAATAGTTGCCCTTTACGGCCGCTACTGGTGGGAGTGTGAGACCTAGATCAGCTAGGTTTTTAGTAATTAGCCGTTCCAAGCTCATCTATTATATAGTGTGGGAGGTGTACTCTTTAAGCTGAGGCGTCTTGGAGTTCGGTGACGCCAGTGAAAAATGCGGATTGTTCGTCGGCGTGATACGATGACCGTACGAGCGGTCCTGATTCGACAAATTCAAAGCCGATTGAGAGAGCAAATTCCTTGTGTGCGGCGAATTGCTCAGGAGTTACCCACTCTTCAACGTCGAGATGTTTTGAGGTGGGTTGAAGGTATTGGCCGAGTGTTAGGATTTTTGTTCCAGCGGTTCGTAAGTCGCGAAGTGCCTGTTCTAGTTCCTCTTTTTGCTCCCCAAGGCCGAGCATTAAGCCGGATTTAGTGACGAAGCCACGGTCTGCGGCATGTTTGAGTATTTTGAGGGAACGATCGTATTTGGCCTGTACGCGGACTGGTTTTTGAAGGCGTTCTACGGTTTCTACGTTGTGATTGAAAATGTCAGGTTTTGCGTCGAGGACGATGTCGAGTTGCTCTGTTTTTCCTCTGAAATCGGGTGTCAGAACTTCTATCGCGGTAGTCGGGTTGCGGTGGCGGATTGCTCTAATTGTTGCAGCCCAGACGCTTGCACCGCCGTCGGCGAGTTCATCACGCGTTACTGAGGTGATGACGCAGTGTTTCAACTTCATTTTCGCGACTGCATCCGCAACGCGAGCGGGTTCGCCGAGATCGAGTTCGGTAGGGCGCCCGGTTTGTATCGCACAGAAGTTGCAAGAGCGTGTGCAAATGTTTCCCAAGATCATTACGGTGGCGGTACCGCGAGACCAGCATTCACCCATATTGGGGCACTGTGCACTTTGGCACACAGTATGTAGAGAGTTGTCATCGACGAGTTGTCGAACGGCACCATATCCTTTTCCGCTTGGAAGCTTAGCTCTGAGCCATGAAGGCTTGCGTGAAGTCATGGCGATGAACGTTTCAATTATCAGGGAAAATTCAACCCTTATTCCATGCCTTCCTATTCGGTAATTTCACTGGACTCTAATAAAGATGGCAAAAGGCTTTGATCTTTGCCTCTGAAAATGCCTAAACAGGTCGTTTTTCACTATGAGTTCGAATCTATCCGACATCTCTCACGATCAACTAGCTGTTCGTCGGCAAAAACTTGCCGATATGCGTGCCGCAGGAGTAGACCCGTATCGTTCGGAGTTCACGCCAACGCATTTCGCGAATGAAGCCATTACGGCTTACCTTCCCGAAAGTGAAGTTGAAGATCAGCCAGTGGTTTCCGTCGCAGGCCGCCTTTTGGTCATTCGTAAGATGGGCAAGGCTCAGTTTATCAAGGTTCAGGACCAATCTGGCATTATTCAAGCCTATGTGCGCCTAGATGCTCTCGGCGAGGAAGCTTATACTGAATTTAGGAAATTGGACTTGGGCGATATTATTGGTCTAGAAGGTCCACTTTTTACGACGAAGACCGGTGAAGTTACTGTTCGTGCCACTCGTTATGAAATGGTTTCTAAGTCTTTGCGTCCTCTTCCTGAAAAATTTCATGGATTGACCGATCAGGAGCAGACTTACCGTCAGCGTCATCTCGATTTGATCATCAATAAGGAATCTCGTGAGCGTTTCTTTAACCGTAGTCGCATTATTAGCGGAATTCGTCGTTTCTTAGAGGAGCGTCAATATTTGGAAGTAGAGACTCCGATTTTCCAAAATATAGCAGGGGGAGCGGTGGCTCGTCCATTCGTCACTCATCACAATTCATTGGGGCGCGATTTCTTTATGCGCATTTCTTTGGAGCTTTACTTGAAGCGTTTGTTGGTGGGCGGATTTGACCGTGTTTTCGAGCTCGGTCGTAATTTCCGTAACGAGGGGATTTCTCGCCGTCACAATCCAGAGTTTACGATGTTGGAGCTCTACCAAGCTTATTCGGACTTCGAGGGGATGATGGAATTGATTCAGGAGCTCATTCGCTACTTGTTGAAAGATGTCTTGAAGAAGGAAGAGGTTAAGTTGCCCAGCGGTGAAGTGATCAACTTCTTCGGCGAGTGGCGTAAGGCTCCTTATAAGGATTTGATTCGCGAAAAGACCGGTAACCCGGACTGGTTCGATCTCACAACAGAGGAGAAGGCAGCTAAGGTTTCTGAGATGGGACTTAGTGTTGAAGAGGGTTGCGAAGATTACGAAGTTACTCACGAGATTTACTCGAAGTTGATTGAGCCTAATTTGATCCAACCGACGTTTGTAACGCACCTGCCAAAAGAGCTTTGTCCGCTTGCTAAAATCACCAAGAGCGACGCTTCGACGATCGACGTTTTTGAGTTGGTTATTGGCGGTATGGAAATTGCCCCTGCGTATTCGGAGCAAAATGACCCAGGCGTTCAGCGCGAGATGTTTGAGAAGCAAGCCGGTGGCGAAGCTCAGGATATCGATGAAGATTTCTTGGATACATTGGAATACGGTATGCCGCCAGCGGGTGGTCTCGGAATGGGGATTGATCGTATCGTTATTTTGCTCACGGAAGCGGATAATATTCGGGACGTTATATTGTATCCTCAATTGCGTTCTTAAAGGCTATTGAGACGGTCGTTCTATAAAATATTTAAGAGATGCCTTGGTACGTATTTATAGCTCTGAGGCATCTTTTTCCCCACGGAAAATGGTTTTCCCTGTTCACTTTTATTTCAGTGATTGGCACGACGTTGGGCGTGGCATTACTGCATATTGTAATCGCGGTTTTTAATGGATTTGGTCACGAGATTCGGGAGAAGATTTCCGAGACTTATGGAGAGGTGAGGATTCAAGGGCGTAGCATCATTTATAACTACGAAGAGTTGATTTCCGATCTCGAATCTGACCCGGAGATCGAAGCTGTTTCGCCCTATGTTCAAGGGATGGTGATGGCCCAATACCGAAACCAACCCGTGTTTCCCGCTATTGAAGGAATCGACTTGAGTTCAGCGCTCGATGTGGTTCCGATAGAGGAATACTTGCAGGTGGGGACACTCGATGATTTGGACGACGACACGGTATTTATCAGCTCTGGAATCGCGGCCAGTTTGGGTGTTCACTATAATAGTGAGATCGATGTTTATACCCCTCTTATGTTGAATCGGCTTAAGAAGGATGAATTGCTGTTGCCTCGGAACGTTCGGGTCGCGGGGATCTTTCACAGCGGTTGGAACGCACTTGATGCGAGCACAATCATTTGTTCCTTGCGACTTATGCAGGATCTTTATGGTTTAGGAGAGGGAGTGCATGGGGTGAAAATCCGTTTTGCTGAAGGCATTGATGAGGCGAAAAAGGCTGAGCAATTAAGAGAGAAGCTTGGGAGTGGGTATTACGTTTTGACCTGGAGAGATTCAGAAAACGAGTTTCTGTCGGTGTTGGACTTTGAGAAACGGATGATGTTTTTTCTGCTTTCCTTTATTGTCTTGGTGGCGTCTTTTTCGATCGTTTCCCCTCTGTTGATTGCTGTGGTGCGAAAGACGAGAGAGATCGGGTTGTTCGCATCTATGGGAGCGACATCGATTCAGATTTCGATGTGTTTTTGTTTGCAGGCTGTCTTTTTGGGCGTAGTGGGAGTTATCTCAGGCTTTGGGCTTGGAGCAGTCGCGCTGTATTATCGTGACCAGATTATTAATTTCTTTGCCAGTGTAAGTGGAGCAGGGGGAAGTATAGAGGAAGTGTATCCGTTTTCGTTTCTTCCTGCACATGTGCAGGTTGGCGATATGGTGTTGATCGGTGTCTTGGCATTGGTGGTTTCTCTCTTAGCCGGATTGATACCTGCCTTTAAGGCTGGACGAATGAAACCAGTAGACGCGTTGCGTAGCGAATAGGATGATACTTGAAGCGATAGATATTGGGAAAACCTACCAGAGCGGTGATGATAAAATCCGTGTACTTGATGGCGTCAGCTTAAGTGTCGCAGCGGGGGAGTTTGTTAGTATTCAAGGGGAGTCTGGTTCGGGGAAGACGACGTTTCTCAATGTTGTTGCTGGTCTAGAAACCGCTGATGAGGGAGGTGTGCGTTGGGATCGAGTAGACCTGAATGGGGCGAGTTT
>CAWVWU010000141.1:0-9681 GCA_963933925.1 uncultured Puniceicoccaceae bacterium | reverse complement strand
CGTCACTCCGTTCCTCGGTACGCAATCCGATATTTTGGCTGAAAAATCTAATTCATCTACTCGTGCAGGCTTATTTAACAGTCTCTGAGAAATGCTGCGAGTCTTCCTGGCTTTGGGGAAAATCGGCGAACGGGAGAGTGTTGTTTGGACTGAGGGTTCGTATTCCCTAGTTACTTCCAAGAAGTGCCTTCTGCAGTTCGAGTTTACCGAGGCTTAGTTTGTAGCAGGTATCAAACCGTGGGCATTGGGTGCATGCCTCCCACGCGTCCTCTTTAAGTTCTACGTTGTGTGTGGGAGATCCGAAGCCGCAGGTCTCGCCGACAACGCAACGGAATGCGTGTCCTTCCCTCGACCCCCCTCTGTTTTTTAGTAGATCTGGGAAAAGGTGTCCGTAGCAGTTTGATTCTGTATTGGTTTTCATGATGTTTACTATTTTAGGTTTTTCTTTCCGGAAGCTCCGAGTGGAAGAGGTGCTTGCGAAACCAGAATGCGAGATTGACGAGGGCGATCATGACTGGGACTTCTACCAAGGGGCCGATGACCGCGGCGAAGGCGACGCCTGAGCCGATGCCGAAGACAGCGACGGCTACAGCTATGGCGAGTTCGAAGTTGTTGCTTGCAGCGGTGAAACTTAGAGTGACGCTCTGGCGATAGTCCGCACCCACCCATTTCCCCATTAGGAAGCTGACTACGAACATAATGAGGAAGTAGATCGCTAGGGGAACCGCGATCCGCAACACGTCGAACGGAAGCTCGAGGATCGTGTCGCCTTTGAAGGTGAACATGAGCACGATGGTGAAGAGCAACGCAATCAGTGTGATGGGGCTGATCTTGGGGATGAACGTCTTCTCGTACCAATCGCGGCCTTTGAGCTTTACGCCGACGAAACGCGTGATCATGCCGGCTAGGAAGGGAATGCCTAGGTAGATAAAAACACTTTGTGCGACGTCGCCCATGGTGATCGGTACTACGCTGCCTTCGAAACCGAATAATCCTGGTAGCCATGTTATAAATACCCACGCGTAGACGCTGAAGAATATGATCTGGAACACGCTGTTGAAAGCTACTAGTCCGGCTGCGTATTCGTTATCTCCTTCCGCCAGTTCGTTCCAGACAATGACCATGGCGATGCAGCGGGCGAGGCCGATGAGGATGACGCCTGTCATATACTCTGGGTGTCCGTTTAGAAAAAAGATAGCCAAGACGAACATCAAAACGGGTCCGATGATCCAGTTTTGGATGAGGGAAAGGGCGAGTACCTTCACGTTTCGGAAGACGCGAGGTAGCTCTTCGTAACGGACCTTGGCTAAGGGTGGGTACATCATGAGGATGAGCCCGATCGCGATGGGGATGTTCGTCGTGCCGACTTGGAATGTATCCAAGAATCGTGTTGACCCTTCCCAGAATGATCCAATTGCCACGCCGGTGGCGATGGCGAGGAATATCCAAAGCGTTAAGAATCGGTCGAGAGCTCCGAGTTTCTTGCGAGTCGGCTCACAGGCTCCTGGGATGGTGTTGTTCGAGGGTGTGGGCATTGTTTGAGGAGGTCTGGTTTATTTATTTGTTTGTTTGGGGGAGGGGGCTTTGAATCCTGCCGTATAGGTTTCGAAGACTGTCTTTATTACGTCGAAGCGTTGATCAGTTCCTCGCCATGGTGCTGTGTGTGGGCTCTTCGAAGCCCCAGTGGTAGCGATGTATGTCTCCGGGAAATATCAGGGAAGCGTCGTTTGTGTTTCGGCGAATGGTTATGGCGGTGTCGATTGCCACGTCTAGGGTGCGGTCGAGGTGATTCGATTCGTGGGCGTATGTATCGATGCCGTTTTTCATGACTTCTATTACGAGCGGGTAAGGCTTGGCACCGGCTGAGTAACCCTCGTGTAAGTTGCCCAAGGCATTTCTCAATATAGCTTTGCCTCTACGGCCGCGGCATGAGTTTCCGGTGCAGATGATTAGGACTTTTTTCTCATTCATTCGGTAGTCGCTTCGGCGTCTGAGAAGTTTTCATTGAAATGAATATTCACAATAGTGAATATTTGTAGAATTGAAAGAATTTTATTACTGAAAGGTTCAAATTCGCTAGATTCCTATTTCGTTTTACTTATTGCTCGGAGCAAAGCCTCCTAGGCTAGATAAAGCGTACTCGATAGAGTCAGGAAAACTCCAACAACGAGGCTAATTGTGTTGGTGTAGTCGAGGGCTTTGAGCTGAACTGCCGCCTTGCTATCGGCACATTGCCTGCCCGTTTCGAACCTTTCGCTATGAGTATTGGGACAACCCTCCCGGGCAGTGCTGTTCTTATTCCGTAAAGTGCGATTGATGCAATCGGGGATGATTAAGAGCATGATCAATCCGAAAATACGGTGACAGATACGGGCCGATACGAGAGGGCGACCAAGGCTTCTAGGCAACATTCTGCCGCGATCCCTCGGCAGCAATTTTTTAAGCCGCATTCAAAATATTTGAACCGGTAATTGATAAGCATGGGGAGTAGTCGAACAGTGACATTCGTACCAATATTAGGATGGGGTCGATTTTTCCTCCGATCTCAGGACCCTTCGAATCACTCCCAGATTTAGGGGAGAAGTAAATACGGTCTTCGTTTCACCTACTTCAGTTGTCTTAGTGTTTTAGAATCAGCATGGCTCGGTTGGTGTCTTCTTCGGAGGTGATGGTGAATCCTCGTTTTTGGAAGATGGAGCGCATTAGTCGATTGTGGGGGAGGAAGTGGGCGAATATTGAGCCGAGCTTTCTTTCTTGGGCGAGTTTGAGAACGTAGTCTGTTAATGCTTTGCCAATCCCTTTTCCTTGCCATGGGTCGGCGACGACGACAGCGAATTCTGCGGAGTCGTTGTAGGGATCGCCGATGAGGCGGGCGACTCCAGCCATCTTCTTTTGGCCTTTTTCGGATATTTCGGCGATAATTGCTATTTCACGGTCGTAGTCGATTTGCGTGTAGCGCACGAGCATTTCGTGGGTGATATCTTTGATTACTTGGAAGAAACGAAGGCGCTGGGTTTCCTCTGACATCGCTTTGAACATGTCTGCTTCCATGGCTTCGTCCTCGGGACGTATTGGGCGGAGGAGTACGGATGTGCTGCTGGAGGTTTTTATTCGTTTTTCCCAGTTCTTGGGGTAGGGGCTCACGATTAGGTGTGAGTAGGGTTTGTTCTTTTTGGGGTGCCGGTCTTTGTTGAGGACGATTTTGGCATCGAGGACAGTACTCCCGTCTTTGTCGATAACGAGAGGGTTGATGTCGATCGTCTCGATTTCAGGAAAATCCATTATCATATAGGAAAACTGATAAAGGAGAAAATGGAGGGATTTGAGGTCGACCGCGTTGTCGCCTTTGTAAGCTTGGAGAACTTTGTTGATTTTGGTTCCCTCGATCATGTCTTTGACAAGGGCCATGTTGAGGGGAGGAATTCCTAGGCTGGTGTCTTGGAAGAAGTCGACGCCTTCGCCTCCCATGCCGAAGGTAATGACGGGGCCGAACTTGGGGTCGAAGCGGCTGCCGATAAAGAGTTCGTGTTTTTTGGAGACCATTCTTTCGATCAACACACCGTCGATCTGTGCGTCCGGCACGTTTTCATGAATGTCGGTAACGAGTTGTTGGTAGGTCTGGCTCGCACTGCGTTGAGAGCGGATGTTGAGCTGTACTCCTTTGACTTCCGATTTGTAGAGGATGTCTGGGGACAGAATTTTCATAGCAACCGGAAATCCCAGTTCTGCGGCCACTCGTGCTGCTTGAGCAGGGGAGGTTACTTTTTTTGACGGAGCGGTGGGGAGTCCGTAGTGGGCTATGAAGCGTTTGGATTCCAGTTCGGTGAGAGTGGTGCGACCGGATGCGAGAGCTTTGTCGATGATCGCTCGGCTGAGGGTGGTCTTTTGTTTGAAGTTGGCCGAGGTTGAGGGAGGAGTTTGGGCGAGGAGTTTTTGGTTGCGATTGTAGTCGGCGATAGTGTTGAAGCAGGCGACCGCTTCTTCGGGGCTATCGTAGACGGGGATGTCGAGATTTGTTAGGATTTGGGTAGCTTCTTTGACCTCTTCGGCTCCCATGAATGCAGCGAGGATTGGCTTTCTGCTTTGTTTTGCTAGGTTTCCGATTGCTGTTCCAATTTGGCTGATGTCATTGACCGTTTGCGGAGCGAGAAGGATGAGGATACCATCGGCGGATTTTTCTTGGAGACAAACTTTGAATACGTCTCCGTAGACGGTCGCTTTGGTATCGCCGTGGATGTCGATCGGGTTTCCTTTGCGGTAGCGGTGTGCGAGGACTTCTTTGAGTTGTTTTTCGGAGGTCCGTGAAAGTTGGGCCATTTCGCCCCCCTGTTGGATATGGGCATCGGTAGCGATGATGCCTGGTCCGCTTGCGTTGGTGACCATCAATAGGCGATTCCCTTGTGGTGATGGTTGTGTGGAGAGAGCTTGGGCGACGTTGAAGAGTTCTTTGATTGTTTCTACGCGAGCAATGCCAGAGCGTTTAAATATCGCTTCGTACATAGAGTCTTCGCCGGGAGACGTGCCTGTATTCGTCTTTATGGTGGCAGAGCCTTCGGCACTGCGTCCGGACCTGAGAATGATGATAGGTTTAGTCTTTCCTATGGAACGTGCGGCACTAATGAAGCGGCGTGTCTCCGTGAGAGATTCCATGTAAATGAGAATACTTCGGGTGTGTGGATCGTTTCCAAGGTAATCGATGAGGTCGTGGTAGTTGATGTCCGCCATCGAGCCCGTTGATATAAAGTGACTAAAACCGACGTTTTCGCGAATCGACCAATCAAGTACGGAGGCACAGAGTGAGCTGCTCTGTGATATGAAAGCGAGTGATCCGGGGAGGGCTGATTTTTTGGCGACGCTGGCATTGAGTCCGATGCTGGGGCGAATGAAGCCGAAGGAGTTGGGGCCGATGAGTCGTACATTGGAGGCCTTGGCGACTTTGACGAGTTTGCGAAAGCGTTTGAGGCCTTGTGGACCAGCCTCTTGAAAGCCGGATGAGATGATCAGTGCGTTGGGTATGCCGCATTTGGCACATTCTTCGATGAGAGCGATTACGGTCTCCGCGGGAGTGGCGATGATGGCGAGGTCGATGGGGTCGGGGACATTACTGAGCGTTGGGTAGACCTTCATGCCGAGCATACTTTTGTGCTCTGGATTTACAGGGTAGACGGCTCCTTGATATTGGCCGCCGACCATGTTTCTCAGGATGGCGTTTCCTAATTTTCCCTGATGACTACTGGCACCTATGAGTGCGATCGATTTAGGGTTAAAGGTCTTGTTGAGGCTATCGTAGGTCGTCATGGAGCAGGAGGCTGATATTTGGATGTGCTATGATTTTCCTTACATCCAGCGTTTTAAGAGTTCGGGGAGGGCTTCTGTTGCACTTTTTTTGAGATATTCGTAGGCGTTGGGGAGATGGTCGACGTCGAATGCAACGAGGACTTTTTCGGCGTCTGCATGGGCGTATTCGACGAGGCCGGCTACGGGATAGACGGCGAGAGAGGTCCCAACGACGAGGACTTTTCCTGCGGTGGGGACGATCTCTTCGCATTCGTAGAGTGCTGGGACGGCTTCACCGAACCAGACGATGTTGGGACGTAGTTGGAAGCCGGCGTCACAGGTGTCGCCAAGGTGAATGGGATTGGATCCGATGTCGTAAATGAGGTTTGGGTCGGCGGTGCTACGGGCTTTGGCAAGTTCGCCGTGAACGTGGATGACGTTTGTGGAACCCGCTCGTTCGTGGAGATCGTCGACGTTTTGGGTGATGATGGTGACGTCGTACTTTTTCTCGAGGGCGGCGAGGGCGAGGTGGGCTGCGTTGGGCTCGGCTTGTGCTGCTTGGAGGCGACGTTCGTTATAAAACTTGAGCACGAGCTCTGGGTCTTTGGCCCAGCCTTGGGGAGTGGCGACGTCTTCGATGGAATAGTTGTTCCATAGACCGTCATGGTCTCGAAAGGTTTTGAGTCCGCTTTCGGCACTGATGCCTGCTCCGGTAAGTACGACGATTTTATTGGGATCCATGAGGTAAGGCTATTGAAGATATAAAATTGAAGATTACAAATTGTTTTGAGTGCGAAACGGTGATGGGGAAGGAATTGGACGAATGATCCTAGGTCGTGTTTTTATTGCCCACGAAGGACACAGAGAGGCACGAAGATATGTTAGAATTGTTGTTTGAAGGAAACTGGATGGATTTGGGTAAAAAAAGAGCCTTCTGGTGGGAAGGCTCTTTGAAGATTTTTTGGAGGGATTGATTAGGATTGGTTAATCAATCTATTTAGGGCACTGATGGCTCCTCGTATTGAGGCCATGGATATATTGGTGTCGACGCCGGCTCCGTAGCGATCGATTCCTCGTGGTCCTTGAAGGTGGATGTAGGCGACTGCCTTGGATGAGGCTCCACGTCCGAGTGAGTGCTCGCTGTAGCTGAGGACCTCGTAGTTGTGGATGTCGAGTTCTTCGACTGATTTGAAGAAGGCGTCGATTGGGCCGTTGCCTACGCCGCGAAGGTTGCAGATTTTGCCGTTGTAGTCGACGACTGCCCAGACTTCGACTGTGTTGTCGTCGATGCGCTCGGAGCGGAATTCGATGAGCTTAAGGGGCTCGGTAAGGTCGATATACTCTTGGTTGAAGCATTCTAAGACGCCTTCAGGAGTGATTTCTTCTCCCGTTTCGTCGGCGACGCGGTTAACTGCTTTGCCGAGCTCTTTGTGCATGTCCTTGGGAAGCTGGTAGCCGTATTCCTTTTCCATGATGTAGGCGACGCCGCCTTTACCGGATTGGGAATTGATGCGGATGATCGCACGGTAGTTGCGGCCCATGTCTGCTGGGTCGATGGGGAGGTAGGGAACTTCCCATTTGGCACCTTCTTCATCGGATTGAAGAGCAAAACCTTTCTTGATGGCGTCTTGGTGAGAGCCTGAGAAAGCGGTAAATACCAAGTCGCCACCGTAAGGGGAGCGTGGGGGCACGTCCATCTTGGTGGTGCGTTCGTAGACTTCGCGCACTTCGTTGAGTTGGGAGAAGTCCAATTCTGGATCTACGCCTTGCGTGTACATGTTGAGTGCGGTCGTCACGATATCCAAGTTGCCGGTACGTTCGCCGTTCCCGAACAAGGTACCTTCCACGCGGTCGGCGCCTGCCATGAGTCCAAGTTCGGTGGCGGCGATTCCTGTACCACGGTCGTTATGGGTGTGGAGGCTGATGATTGCGCAGTCACGACGTGAGAAGTGACGGCAGAACCATTCGATTTGGTCGGCGTGTACGTTGGGAGTGAAAAGTTCGACGGTAGCCGGAAGATTCAAGATGATCTTGTTCTCGGGAGTGGGCTCCCAGACAGCGGCAACCGCTTCGCAGCATTCCAATGAAAACTCGAGTTCGGTGTCGGTGAAGCTTTCGGGGGAGTACTCGAGAGTGATCTCGGTATCGGGCAAGGAAGGACGTAAGGCTTTGACCAAGGTGGCACCTTCGATGGCGATGGCTTTGATTTCTTCCTTGGACTTGCCGAATACGACGCGACGTTGGAGGGGGTTGGTCGAATTGTAGATGTGGACGATCGCCTTCTTGATGCCTTCGATGGATTCGAAGGTACGTTTGATCAAGTGTTCGCGGCATTGTACGAGAACCTGGATCGAGACATCGTCGGGTATTAGTTTGTCGGTGACGAGGCGACGGAGAAATGCGAATTCCGTATCGGATGCGGATGGAAAACCGACTTCAATTTGCTTGAAGCCAATTTTGACCAACATGTTGAACATCTCGACCTTCTCATCCACGTTCATGGGGATGGCGAGAGCTTGGTTACCGTCGCGTAGATCTACGCTGCACCATTGGGGGGCCTTATCGATAACACGATCGGGCCATTGACGATCTGGAAGATCGATTGCTGGGTAAGCACGGTATTTGGTTATTGTCGGTTTTTGCATGAACTTTATTGGTTAAAAACGAATGAGGGCTAAGCCCATGACGCAACAGTAAAATGCCTTTCGGCGGGGGCGTTCTTCGTTAATCAATAAAGCCGAAAATCCGCAATGATGCGTCCGGACAGCCTCTTCGAAATCTAGTTAGAGATTTTGAAAGCTGTCGTCCTTGGTAAGTCGCAGGTTGAGGACGCTGATTTTCATTTGTTAAGTTTCTATGAGTAGGAGTATCGACAGGGAAGTCAAGGGGCTTGAGTTTTTGATGGGGAGGGATCTACCGAGAATTGTTATGACGAAACGAATTGATTGGGTTTTGCTTTTTTGGAACCGCGTACCGAGGAATGGAATGACGACACTTGAGGATCGTAGAGACGAAACATGGACGCGAATGAACGCTAATTTTGATTGGGTTGTGTGTTTTGCCCACAGATTACGCAGATAGACACAGATGGTTTTGACTGGGTGGTGCGTTTTTGCCCATCACCGCAATCGCGGGATAAACTACGGACACGAAGGGTCACGAAGTTTTTTGAATTGGTGGATAGAAGATGAAAATGAAGAATGAGCCCTTCGACGGGTTCAGGGTTCTTGCTTCGCTCGAAGAATATTTTTTTAGGAGATGTAGCGTTGGACGATGGGGATGCGGCGGCCGACGCCGAAGGCGAGGGGGGTGAGTTTTAGGCCGGGGGCGGCTTGCTTGCGTTTGTACTCGTTGAGGTCGACTTTGCGGACGATGTCGCGGACGACGGCTTCGTCGTAGCCTTGGTCGATGAGGTCCTGGGTTGAGAGGCGTTCTTCGACGTAGCCGTGGAGGATTCCGTCGAGGACAGGATAAGGGGGGAGGCTGTCTTCGTCTTTTTGGTCGGGGCGGAGCTCTGCCGATGGGGGCTTTTCGATGGTGTTGACAGGGATGACTTCTTGGTCGCGATTGAGGTAGCGGCAAAGGTCGAACACTTTGACTTTGGGAAGATCGCTGATGACGGCGAGGCCGCCGCACATGTCGCCGTAGAGGGTGCAGTAGCCGACGGCGAGTTCGCTTTTGTTACCGGTTGTGAGGAGGAGTGATCCAAATTTATTGGAGAGGGCCATGAGAAGAAGGCCACGAGAGCGGGCTTGGATATTTTCTTCAGTGACGTCTCTGGCCATGCCATGAGTGAGCTGGGAGAGGGTGTTTTCGCTGGCTTCGACGACGTCGGCGATGGGAAGGGTGTGGTAGACTATACCGAGGTTTTCGGCGAGGTCGGCGGCGTCGTCCTTACTGTGGTCGCTTGAAATTGCGGAGGGGAGGCTAATGCCTGTGACGTTTTCGGGGCCGAGTGCTTTGGCGGCGATAGCGGCGACGAGGGCGGAATCGATGCCGCCACTTAGGCCGAGCAGGGCTTTTTTGAAGCCGCTTTTGTGGGCGTAGTCGCGAAGGCCGAGGACGAGGCAGTCTTCGATGTCTTGAAATTCGTTTTGGCGGAAGCTTGGAGCGAAGCTTTTGGGGGCTTCGGTTTCGAGGTCGATGAGTTCGATGGCTTCTTGGAAGCTGGCGAGGCCGGCGATGAGTTCGCCTTGGGCGTTGGCGACCATGCTGCGGCCGTCGAATACGAGTTCGTCGTTGCCGCCGACAGCGTTGACGTAGACGAGGGGGGAGTTCGTGGCTTTAGCGGTGGAGCTTACGAGGTTTTCTCGGGTTTGGTTTTTGCCCATGTTCCAGGGGCTGGCCGAGAGGTTGAAGTGGAGAAATTGTAAAAATGGTACCTGATTTATATATTGCATGGCA
>CAWVWU010000140.1:0-9704 GCA_963933925.1 uncultured Puniceicoccaceae bacterium | reverse complement strand
CGCTCAATGGAAGAAGTCAAACCAATCCTAGGGGGCAGATTTAGTAACGCTTACAGTTATACGCCGCGTTTCGCATCTGGATCCAGTAAACAGATTCTTGAACTTGACCAAATTCTGATACCCGGTTCGAACTATCAATTCTTCTTATCGGGGTTGATAGGAAATTCTAACGCTGAGGCTACGTCGCTTCGTAGTTATCTCAGCTGTCTGTTGATTGGATCTGTCGTGCTTTCATTTCGAGTGAGCGGAAGATCGAATAGGCAGTTGCTATCATGAAACAAAGATCGAAGGGCAGGCGGTGGCGCGATTCGCCGAAGGTCACAGCGTGTAAGGCTGTCAGTAGCAGTAAGAGTGCTCCAATTTGAAGGAAGAATCTTTGGTGATCCTTTGGTAAGTGTCTCCAGCTTTTTAGAAGTAATATTGGTCCAACGAAAATGATTAGCAGAAGATGGGGAACCATTAATACTTGGATTGAGTAGAGTTTGAACTCGTTGATATATACTCCGTTTTCGCCTTCGGCTAGCTTGCCTTCACCAAACGGGGTACGTAGTGGGGAATAGAGTGCGAATACTTTGATGAAGCTTCGCTTCATCGCTTGAGGTATGTCGTCAAGCAACATACTCCAGCCTTCAGCCTTTATGTGGCGGCTTCGTTCGACTTCGCTCATGTCCTCGGTTCCTATATTCATCCATGGGTTGTAGAGGTCTAAGTCAACCTGAGGGAAAATATTCTCGAAATCATCGATATGGCCTTTGTAGAGGTTTTCTGGGCCAGAAGTTGTTGGTAGTGATTGGTGACCATCGAAGTTCTGAATTACGTATAGATTCCACGGAAGTGTTACTAATGTGAATACTGATAGGCATATTATGAAGTGACGGAGTACTTTGGTGAACGAGTAGTCTTTGAGGTAGGAAAGGAGGCCAATGAGTAGAACGATTGGGAGTATCACGCCGGTTGGGCGCGTTAGATAAAATAGACCTGCGAAAAATCCCCATGATAAGGCACTGTGCCAGCTTGGAGCGCTGGCAATTGGGAATAGAAGAGCAGTTAGAATGAGCGAAAACAGTATCGTTTCGCGCTGCCACAAGCTTTCGACCCCAAGGTAGAAGTGAAGACAGTAGAGTGAACAAGTAAGCAATGCCATCGCTGGATTGCGGAACTTGATCAGACAAAATCTTACCAGCAGTAAACCTGTAGCTACGTAGATTAGCGCTTGAGTGAGGTAGGCTACGAGAGTTCCTTGTTGGCCAAATGCCCAATGAAAGGCGGAGAGAAAGTAGGGATAGAGAGGTGGGCGCCTTGCTGTTAGCTCTACGCCGTCCGCTGTGTAGAAACCGAGTTCGGCAATATGTTGTCCTATAATTCCATAACCGGGGCTTCCTGGCCAATTTTGGAGGGAGACACCGAGAATGAGATGATTGATGAAAATGCAGATACTAATTGAAACGCAGAGTAATACTGAAGCGATTAAATAGACTCTTCGTGTTTCCAGACTTTGAACGATGTTATAAAGGCGAATCATGTATTTAGGGTTGGGGTAACGTCGATAGGTCACGAGGTCCTATCGCAGTTTGGGGCTTTGATTAGGGGCATCGTTTCTCGTTTACAAGTTAGAATCTCGAACTGCTACATTCGTCTTAGGGGAATGTAGAGCGTTGTGGATTATAAGTGTACAGTAATTGTCCGCTTCATGGCCAACAGGGGGCATGATCAAGTCTGGGCAAAGGTTCGTATACCTGTCGTTTGCTAATCTTAAAAAGAACGATTCTGTTGTTCATTTGGGAAAGTCAGATGAAAACCGGTAGGGGATTTAAGAATGAGAGAAATACCCCAATTTTAGGACTAATTCGATAAATGTGACTTCTGCGTAACTATATTGGGATAGTTAACTTTGGGCTTTAGTGCATTTTTGATCAATTTGGTGGGGGAATCTATATGTCAGTGGCGTAGGCGTGCCAGCCAAGTGTTTTAAGCAGGGCAGCGATTTGCTCGGGGCTTTCGAGTATGTCTGCGACGCGCCCCTTGGATGCGGCGTGCAGGAGTCTGGATGTAGTTTGAGAGATCGTCGGGGAAGGCTTGGGCTCGTAGCTCGAGGGTCTGGGCCTCGCATTCGCAGGCGAAGTCGGCGTAGGACTGGCGGGTTGGCAGGGGCGTTTCGGCTGCGCTGGGCGGCGACTCATTGTTCACCCGCTTGCGGCGTTCGCCACGGGTTCGGTTGCTGTAAGCTCCGTAGTAGCAGACGAGGTGTTGTCGGGGTGATGGTATGTGCCACGCGATGGCGGCTATAAAAGCCGGAGCGTCGAAGGTCTCCCACAGGCGCTTCGTGGCGTGGTTGCGTTTGCTGCGGTAGACGACTTCGCCGGTTTCGGGCAAGTAGGTCATCTTTTCCAGGGAAAAGGGATTGCGCAGAATGTATTGGGCGAGAAGAGATCGCCGTGATTATTCTTCGTCCGAAGGAAGTGCTGTTTCGTGAATTAATATGTGGCAACTTCTGCTTTTAAGGTGTGGATGTCTTGGGTGAGGCGTTTCATGTCGACGGTCATTACTCCGTTGTAGACGCCACGGATATGGCCTTGCCCGTCGATTAGGATGAGCTTTTCGGAATGAAGGAAGGTGTTGCTGTCTTGGGTGAGGCCGATTGTTTCGTCGGCGAAGTAGGATTGTCGGGCGATCGTGTAGATTTCCTCTTTGTCACCGGTGAGGAATTGCCAATTGGGGCCGAGGATGCCGTGTTTTTCAGCGTAGTCATGGAGGCGTTGCGGCGTGTCGTATTCAGGAGTGACCGAGTGGGAGAGTAGGACGACTGAAGGATCGGCTTTGAAAGCCTCGTGGACGGTTTTTAGATTGTTGGTCATCTTGGTGCAGATGCCCGGGCAGGTGGTGAAGAAGAAATTGGCGACGTAGATGTTTCCTTGGAGGTCGGCTTGAGTGAAGTTTTCACGGTATTGGTTTTGGAAGGAAAATGGGGGAATAGTGTGGATGGTGGGGGGCTCGTTGGATTCTGGGGATGTGGTGTCTATCCATTCTGGGGTGAAGGAGGCGTCGTTGTAGAATGGGAGTTCGGTTGCGGGGAGATGGGGGGCGATTAGAAGGAGTGTTGTGGCGAAAAGGAGAGTGTAGTTTAGGTTGTGCATAAGGTTGTGCTTTTTTGCCCACAGATTACTCAGATGAACACAGATTTAATGAATGGGGGGTGGATAGAAGATGGGGATGGAAGAAGGAGACTATTCGGGGGTTGAGAGGCAGAGTTTGGAGCCTATGAGGCCGTAGCGGTGGTTGTCGCGGACGACGTAGTTGGCTTTGAGCTTTCCGTTTTCTGCCCAGGCTTGTTGGGGGCCGATTTCTTGGCTTTGTTCGAAATTGGTTTCAGTGAATTTCTGGCCGTTGGAGTACCATTGTTGGCAGTTGCCGTGGTAGATGCCGTGGTCGAAATTGAGGATAAACCGCGGGGAGCCGTCTGCGAACCAGCCGAGATGTTGGCCGTGTTTTCGGTTGTTCTCGTAGTGGCGTTTTTCGTTGAGTTGGCCGTTCTCGTGGTAGGTGATTATGGATTTTGTTGTTCCAGAGGGATAGGTGACTTGGTGGGTGCCAGTGTAGAGGGCGTCGTTGCAGTGAAATTTACCTTGGTGTTTGTGGTAGGTCTCTTGGGTTGTGGTGATGGGGAGTTCTTCGGCCTTGGCTATGGAATAGATTAGCGGACTGAGAATGAGGACTGCTAGAATTGTGATGTGAATACGGAATTTCATTGAGAATGAATGTTTTCGGGGAAAACTGAGACCTTATAGGCGCTAGTTGTTTCTTAACCGCTAATGAATGCTAATATTGATTAGCCTTGTTATGATTGTGTCGCGGGGCTCGGTACTCGCGTTGCTCGTTGAGGTGTCGCTCTTCGAGGGTGTTTTGTTTAACCGCAAAGTTCGCAAAGAACGCGAAGGGATTGGGTTGTTGTTGTTGTTGTTGTTGTTGTCGGGACGATAATGTTTTTAGAGTTGTAGGCTCGTTTGTTAAGCGGGGAGTTGATTGATTTGGTAGGGGGTGACTGGATAGCATACGGTCCTACATTTGATTTGGGTTAATTTAGTTCGGTTAGTTGCTTTGTGTGCCTGGGTTTCCGAAGAACTGTCCACCGTTGAGGTAGGGGTCGTCTGCGGTGAAGTGGTAGTGATAGATGCCGTCTGGAAATTCGGGGGTGGGACCGAAGTGACCGTGATATTCGTCGAGGTCGGTACTGGTGAGTGTCTTGCCGTCTTCTTCGGGACCGTAGACGGGATACCCGTCGAGGAGGATTCCTAGGAGAGCACTCTTTCCTTTGGTGGTTGTGAGGTGACTGGGCTCGAAATGGTAGTGGTAGGTGTCGCCTCCGGTGGGGTGCCCGTTGTGTTGGTCGAAGCTGTTGACTTCGCTAGTGAGGGGTTGGTTGTTGGGGCCGGCGTATTGGTTGAAGAAGGCAACACCGTTTAGAGCGACGCCGATTGGGCCGAGACGGGTGTTTGTCTTTGAGGATGCTTCGCTCGGATTGAGGGGAATTCTGAATACGAGGTTTTGGGCAGTGATGTTGTTAGGGTTGATTCGGAAGTTTGGGTTGCTGCCATTATAGGCTTCGTATTGGACGTGATCGGATGCGAAGTAGGGACTGGTGTGATCGGGGATGTCGTCACTTTCGATTACCATGTAGTCGCCGTCTTGGTAGATTTCTAGACGGTCGGCGAAGAGGTCCCAGATACTTGCGGGTGCAGTTTCGGTGCTTGAGATTGCTCGGTAGAATGTGGTGAGTTTAGAGGCAGCGACTGTGGTGTGATTCCACTGACGGGTTGTGTCTAAGGTGATGTCCGTGGCGTTTGGCTCGTTTTCCCATACTGTGAGATTCTCGGAATTTTGAAGGGAGAAGGTGGTACCTTCTTGTCCGCTTACGGTGAGGTGGGCTTGTTGGGATTGTTCGATGGGTTTGATTGTGAGGCTGAGTTCGTCGGTTGGAATGTTGGTATCGACGGGTGCTTCGAGTTGATTGGTCCAGCCTTGGCCTCCGTCAAGTTGAGCGGAGAGTGTGGAGACGATCGTTGCGTATTCGTTTTCTGTGGCACGGTTTATGGTTTCATTGGGATCGATTTGGTGGTCGTAGAGTTCCACGAAAGTAGGGGTCTGGCTCTTTTTCTGGTCACGTTCTACTGAGTCGGTGAGGTACCATTCTGTGTAGCGGTAGCGTTCGGTACGCATACTGTAACCCATTCCCCATCCGGAGGAGCCTCCTTCGATGTTTTTGGGGTATTGGCTGAAGGCGGCGTAGTCCCAGTCTGAGTTGTCTGGATTTTCGAGGAGAGGTCGGAGGCTGGTGCCCTCGAACTTCCAGTCGTTGGGCTGGATGGGGTTAGCGAGGCCGTTGAGGTCGACGAGGGTTGGGAAGATACTGATGAGCTCCACAGGTTTATCGCAGATCGATCCTGCTATGGAGAGAGTTTCCATTCCTGGGACTCTAATTATGAGTGGGGTGCGGGTTCCTTCTTCGAAATTTGTGTTTTTCGTCCAGAATGCTCCGTGGTCACCGAGGTGCCAGCCGTGGTCGCCGGAGATGACTACGATGGTATTGGCTTTAAGTTCTCCAGTTGGGTCGATGGTGTCGAGTGAGTCGAGGACTTTGCCGATTTGAGTGTCGATGTAGGTGACGCTGGCCATGTAGCCGTGAATGAGGTTGCGGGCTTGATCGATATCGGGAATTCCGGAAATGTCGGCGTAGCCCGTGAGTTCTGCGATTGGGGTTCCGGTGAAGTCCATGCCGCCGAGGGGGAGGTCTTCTTGGCCGTCGTACCCGTCGAGGTCGATTTGAGCGGGGTCGTAGAGGTCCCAGTATGACTTCGGACAGGCGAAGGGGAGATGAGGTTTTGTGAAACCGAGGGCGAGGAAGAAATTCTCGCCGTCAGTTTTAAAGTCGTTGGCGTACTCGGTGAGTTGAGAGATGGCGATTTGTGCTGCGGATCCGTCTGGGTAATCGGCATCGACGACAGGGCGAGCGGGATTTTCCCAATAGTTCATCTCGCCCGCATCGGTGGCTGAGGTGGATTTGATGCCGTTGTTGGTATCGAACCAGTTTCCACTGGTGGCATCGCCGCCGTAGTAGATGTGCGCGGCCCCATGTGAGCTCCATCCGTCATTGTAAGAGGTCGTTCCGTCTTGGGCCTTGCGGTTTCCTCCGTGAACGATTTTGGAGATTCCGTAGGTTTGGTAGCCGTTGTCGCCGAAGTGTTGGGGGAGGCTGATAAAATCTGGGTGGATTTGGTCGCGGGTTGTGCTTCCTGTTGGGGGATTACCCCAGGCTCCAGTCGTATCGGGGCGAAGGCCAGATATGAGGGAGGCACGGGAGGCTCCACAGACGGCTTGTTGGCAGTAGGCACGAGTGAATGTGAGGGCGGTGCTGGCGAAGGTGTCGAGGTTTGGGGTGATCATCTCTTGTTCGCCGAAGCTTTTGAGCTTGGGCTTGAGATCGTCGACCATGATGAAGAGGACATTGTACTCTTTGGTTTCTAGGGATTGGGCGGTCAGGGGGAGGGCTGTGACTAGAACGAGGAGTGCAAGGCGGCCGAAATTGGGGAATTTGGTATTCTTCATAAGAGTGAGTAGGCTTGGTGGTGTCGATATAGTGTATCGTCAGGCTACTATCGGATATTAAGATTACTACTGGCTGTCTGGCGGATTACAGTTTTGTCATTTGTTTTTTTGGGGGTGATCCTCCTTCGGCTCTTTGAGCTACGGCGGACATGTGGGTGATCGGGGGATCCGCCGCCGCCAGTTGGGCTGTGGCGAAACTTGGTGAGGATGAAGAAGTAATGGATTGAGTTTTTTACCGCGAATGAATGCAAATAGATGCGAATTTTGGGGAAATGGGAGAAAGGGATTCTCCGTTGCTCTTTGGGCCTCCTCCTTCGCTGCTGCTATGGGGGACATGATGGCGGACTTTCGGGGGTGGGGACGAAAAAGGCCGCTCATATTGAGAGCGGCCTTGAAAGTGTTTGGTCTGTGTCGGTCTTCGTTTAGCCGAGGAACATGAAGCAGAGGCCCATGATTACGGTTGGGAAGAGAGCACCGAGCATAAGCTTGAGTGGGCTGACTCCATCCTCGAAGTATTTGGAGAGGAGGGATTGACCCGCGGGGTTCGGAGCGTTGGCAATTACTGTGAGTCCACCGCCGGTTACGGCACCAGCTACAACTGCGTAGCGGAGACCGTCAGATAGGGCTCCGGCTTCGTTGAATAACGGTACTTGTGACGCGAGGTAAGTGATTGCTGCGTTATCGTTGAATGCAGTTAGTACTGTAGATCCTACGAAGAGTGGGATTTCGCCGAGTGAACTGAGGACTGGGGAAATCCACCAACCTTGAAGTCCACCATGTGTTACTAATCCTGCGAGGAAGAAACCAACGAGCATTGGGGCCTTCATGTTGATTTGGTACTGGTGGTGATCGGTTGCCATGGTGAAGGCGATGAAGAACAAGAAGCCTCCGATGAAGAGTGGTGGATAGTGAAGAGTAAGAATGGTCCAGAAGAGGAAGAGGGCGTGGACGACTGAGATCCAGACGGGGGCGTAGTGTTCGACTTTGCCAGTTTTTCCTTTTTTGAGTTTTTCTTCCTTTAATTTTGAGAACTCTTTTTTGAATACGGTGAAGTAGATAACGTTAGCGATTGCGATGCCGATGACCGCTTTCCATCCGTAGTTGGTGAACATGAAGGGGAGGTCCCAGCCCCATTTTGTAGCGACCATAAGTACAGGAGGAGCCGCAAAGTGAGTGAGTGTACCGCCGACGGAAACGTTGACGAAGAGCAGGCCGATGGTGGCGTACTTGAGTTTGTTGCTCGGATTGTGAGCGTAGAATTGTTGTCCGAGTAGTATGGCTGCGATGGTCATCGCTGCGGGTTCGGTGATAAAGGAACCGAGGAGAGGAGTTATGGTGAGGACGGAGAACCAGTAAGCTCCAGGGGATTTTCCGCCGAGTCCGGCGACGAGGCTTACGGCACGTTCCGAACTCTGGACGATGGGACGGGATCCGGCGATGGCCATAAGAACGACAACGACCATGGGTTCGGTGAAGTTACGGGTGGCGACGTAGGTTTCTGCGATGTGCCAGCTTTTGGACATTGAGATGCAGATGATGAGAGGGATGAGCCAGAGGCCGAAGATGGCTTCGACTTCACCGAGAAAATGAAAAAGGGTTCCACGGAAGCTTACGGGGTCTTTGTCTCCAGGGTGGGAAATCTCGCCGGTCTTTAGCTTATGTTCGTGCTCGTGCTCGTATTTGTGGGCGAGAGCCTGGAACTTGCTGGCCACGAAGGTGTGGGCAATGGCGAGGAAGAAGATGATCGTCGCGATGATGTTGAAGGGATCGGCTGAAGCACGAAGCTTGAGCGTCTCGATGAGCGTAAGCTCGTGTCCATCGGTTGCGTGGTGGGCTTGGAGCTCGACGTAGTGACTGTCGGGGAGTGGGAAGTTGGCCACGTGTTCGTCGCCGTGGGCACCCCCGCCAGCGGCGAGGGCTGATGTGCAGACGAAGCCAAGGGCTATCAAAAGGGACGCTAGGGTCAGTTTCTTTATCTTCATGGAATCAGTAATGTATTAGTGAGAGGCGTGTTAGCTCAGTTTTGGTCCGGATTAGGGTTTAAAATTGGTGAGGGACGGCAAGCAGAATCGGACGGAATTATGAATGGTGAAGAGTGTACCTAGGGGCCGCTATGCGGGAGAGGTCATTTGAGGAGCGGCGTGACGGCACCTAGTGAAATCGATGTTGTAGGTTGAGAGACATTGGGAGGGATGGGGTGGTTAATCGCTTATCAATGGAATTTGGAGGGTTTATAGTTGAGGGATTAAGGGGAACGTAGGCTGACTTGAGGAGGGATGTGGGTATCATTGCGAGTGTCTCTGGTCACGATTGTTACTGGAGATTAAATTTGGGAGGATGTTATGGGAAAGATCATGAGAATATGGGTGCCTCGTTGGTTAAATTTCCTTTTGTCGGGAGGAGCTGCGTTGATGTTGGGCACGGGTTTGGCTTTGGTGTGGCGTTTGCCTCCCGGGAGTAGAGGGGGACGAGGGCTGACAATGCTTGGCTGGGATCGTCATGCGTGGGGTGACTTTCATTTTTATCTTGGAGTCTCGATGAGTGTTTTGGTGGTAATCCACCTGTTGCTACATTGGGGGTGGGTGAAGCGAGCAGTTGCGTCGGTTCGCTATCGGTTTGGATGGATTGGTTTGCTTGGCATTTTGATTTTGGCTGCAATTCCGTTACTGTTGCCGGTGTCTGGATAGTGGAGTGCAGTTAGGAGTGTTTTCGAGAGGGGGAACTCTGGATCTTTGAGGCAAAGGAGATTGAGGGTTGAGTAGGGGTGTTCTTTTGGCATCGTTTGGGGCTGTGGAACGTTTGATTTTAAACCACTATTTCTTATGAAGTCTTTTATTCTTTCGATTGTTTTTTCTGTGTTTGCTTGGTCTGCGGCGTTTGCTGGAGGTGTTGGGCATACTGAGTTTGCATTGTTGCCTTACTTTAAGATTCAAAATGCCTTGGCGAGTGATGATTTAGCGTCGGCTAAGAGGGCGGCTTCATCTTTAGCTGAGTCGGGTCAAGCGTGCTCGGCGAACGGAGGTTCGTGCTGCGAGGGAGTTGGGGCGGATGCGGCAGCGATTGTGGAATCGGCAGATATTGCGTCGGCACGTATCGCGTTTAAG
>CAWVWU010000139.1:0-9868 GCA_963933925.1 uncultured Puniceicoccaceae bacterium | reverse complement strand
GTCTACCAAAAACTCAGTGCGTACGACCTCCACGACGAAATCGAAAAAGACAACGCAGCAGCCGGGGTCGGCTTCGGTATCACCCTCGCCGCAGTAGGCATCCTCCTCTCGAGTTACATCGTAAACAACGACTCACTACTCGGACTCGGCCTTTGGTTCGTCATCTGCGTCTTCCTCCTCTCCGTCTGCCGCTACGCAATCGACAAATTCATCCTACCCGGAGCATCTCTCGACGACGAAATTTCCAAAGACCGCAACTGGGGAGCCGCCCTCATCGAAGGCACCGCCGCCATCGGCCTCACCCTAATCCTAACCACCCTCTTCAACTAACGTCCCCTTCGGGGAATTGAAAATTTAAAATTAAAAATCCCAAATCCCTTCATCTTAACTCACAACCCATGTAGGGCAGGATGTTATCCTGTCACACAACCAAATCACATCTGTGTCCATCTGAGCAATCTGTGGGCAAATCCACACAACCCAATAAAAAATCCGTGCTCATTCGCGGTAAAAAAAGCACAACCAAATCCATATCCTAAAAACCATCCAACCTTCGTGAACGTACTTTATCCCGCGACTGCGGTGATGGGCAAAACAGCACAACCTAATCATCAAAAAATTCGTGCTCATCCGCGTCCATCCGTGGTAAAAGAAGCACAACCCAATTTTCAATCCACAATCTTCAATTAACAAAATGTCCAAGGACACTCAATACACAGTAACCGAAGCCCAAAAGAACCAATTCGCCGCGATCTATCTCCTCGAGTACATGATCAATGCTCCCAAACTCTTCGCCCTGATGCTCGAACGCGAAGAAGAGGACCTCGAATCCATCCTCGAATGGCTCCTCGTCCGCGATCTCATCAAAATCAAAGACGAAGAACGCTACGTCCCCACCGATAAAGGGCGCGACGCCCTCAAGCGCTTCATGCAGCGCTACTCAGACTTTCTCACATTCTTTGACGTCTTCTGTGCCGTCGACCTCGAAGAAGGCAGCTTCGCCTTCGCCGACTACTTCGAACACGACACAAAGCCAAGCTGGCACGCCCACCTCAACCAAGAACACTGGGAAGACCTCCGCGTCGCCGTGGCCGCTTATAAAGGCATCGACCCCGTCGAAATCGTCTTCATGAGCTTCATCAACGAAGAACGCTTCGGACGCAACGAAACCGGCTGGGCCTTCGACCTCCTCCTCGGCAGCGTCTGGGACGAAATTCTAAACATCTGCAACACCGCCCTCCGCGTCGACCAACTCGGCTGGGACAGCGAAGACGGCCCCGTCCCCGGCGAATCCGTCATGGAAGACATCCTCAACCAAGGCCTCGCCCTCGTCGAAGAACTCCACCAACGCGAAGCCAACCCCTACCGCGAAATCACTCACAGCGGCCAAACCTCCCCCAACGACGCCACCGTCGCCGCAGTCGAAGTTCTAAAAACGAAAGCCAACACCTTCGACGCCTCCCCCGAAAAACCAGACCACTGGAAAGAACCCTGGGAACTCTAAGAATCTTCATCTTCCATCCCTCAACCCAATCCTCTGCTTCTCACGCTTCCTCTCCTTCCAACTACATCAACAATCCTCTTCGTCTTCCTTCTTCATCTTCTATCCACCATCATCCCCAAAACCAAATCCGTAGGGTGCGGTGCTTGCACCGTCCCGCACAACCTGTAGCTCCTGAGCTAAATCGAAGGGCAATAAAATCTGTGCTCATCTGAGCAATCTGTGGGCAAAAATCTCAACCAATTCAAAATTCGCGTTAATTAGCGTCCATGTTTCGTCTCTACGATCCTCAAGTGTCGTCATTACATTCCTCGGTACGCGGTTCCAAAAAACCACAACCTAATCATTACCATCCAACACCCATAACCAAATACCTATCACCTAACTCAACCCAATGTTCCTAGCTCTATACAGACGCTTTCTCGCAAAAAGAGGTTCCTCCAGCACCAAGGTGATCAACATCCTCGCCGGTGCGTCAGGCCTAAACATCCTCTTTGGCATCGGCTTCTACTTCGCCGAACGCACCTCCCAAGAGGGCCTCACTCTCCTCGATTCCATCTGGTGGGCCATGGTCACCATGACCACCGTCGGCTACGGCGACCTCTATCCTCAAACCTTCATCGGGCGCTTCATCATCGCCTATCCCTGCTTCCTATTAGGCATCGGCCTCCTTGGTTACCTCCTTGCGACCGTTACCGAAACCATGCTCGAACGCGTATCCAAACGAAAAAAAGGCACCATGAATATCACGCACAGCAACCACATCATCATCTGCAACTGCCCGAGCGTAGAAAAAACGCTCCTCCTAGTCGACGAGCTCCAAGCGACCACGACCTACAAAGACCGAAAAATCGTCGTCATCAGCAACTCACACGAAGAGCTCCCCGCCCCCCTCCAAAAACGCGGCCTCCTCTTCGTCAAAGGATTTCCCACCAACGAAGAAACGCTCCACCAAGCCAACATCACCAAATGTGCCGGCGTATTCATTCTCCCGGAAGACCCTAGCGACCCTTCATCCGATGCCCAGACCTACGCCATCGGCTCCATTATCGAACTTATCGAAGCCGAAACCAACATCCCCATAAAAACCGTCGTCGAACTCGTCAGCGCCACCAACCTCCGCATGATGCAACGTGCCAAGACCGACGGCATCATCCTAGCCGACGGCATCAATCAACGCATGATCGTCCAAGAATTCATCAACCCCGGCATCCGCAAAACCTTCGAGCAACTCATATCCAATCGCGAAGGCAGCCAATTCTACGTCCACTCCACCACCCTAAACGACGTCCCCTTTATCGATATCCAGATCGCCGCCATCCAGCATCCCGTAAACATGCAACTCATCGGCATCATCAAGCAAGATCAGCACATCCTCAATCCCCCAAAAGGCACAAACGTCGATTCCGGGGATCAACTTATAATCCTTGCTGACAAACTAGAGGACTTCCTTTCAATCGAAGAAGATATAAAACAAAAGCACTCCGCCTAGGTACATAAACAATTTCACAACCTAAATAAAGAAATCCAATGAACGAAGTAATCGTCAAAATAGAAACCCAAGAAGAATTCAGCCGCTTTCTCATGCTAAACGGCTTCGACGTCGAGGACCTCGGCAACTCAGTCTATAAAGTCACCCGCGAAGAAGAACTCCCCGTCTTCCTCAAGATCGACGAAAAAACCATCTACTTTGAAGTCGATCTCGGCAACGCAAACGAATTTTGCCCCGCGTCTTTCCACTTCACCCTGCTCGATATGAATACGGAAATCCTTCCCGTCAGCTTCGGCATCAACAACACCAACCCAGAAGACCCACGCCTCGTCCTCGTAGAAAGCCGCGAAACCAGTTCCCTCAACGACCACGAAATCCTCAGCGTATTCGATGCCCTCGAACTCGCAGTCGACAAGGCCGAAGAACTCTTCAACTCACAAAAAGCCGAAGCATAACCCAGCAACCACTTTACCAATATGAGCATATTTTCACGTATCTTCAAAGTAGGACAAGCCGCCGCCAACAAAGTCGTCGACAAAATGGAAAAGCCCGAGCTCATGCTCGAACAAGCGATCCGCGACAAAGAAACACAAATCCGCGAAGCTAAAAAATCCATCCAAAGCTGCATCGCCACCGAGCGCCAAACCAAGGCACTCCTCGAAAAAGAAAAAGCCGACAAGTTTACTTGGGAGCAAAAAGCGGAAATGGCCCTCAAAGCCGGCAAGGAAGATCTCGCCGTCCGCGCCCTCCAACGTGCCACTGAACACGAACAAAAACTGACCACTCTCGAGTCTCAATGGCAGGGACAACGCGACTCCGTCGACGAACTCAAAAAAGAGATCGTCAAAATGGGTGACGCTGTCGCCGAATTCCGTCGCAACAAAGATTTCATCATCGCCCAAAGCAAAGCCGCTCAAGTCAAGAAAGACATCTACGAAGCCAAGGCACGCATCTCTACCAAACACAACGCCGACGACCTCATGGCCCGCATGAAAGCCAAAGCCGAACGCCAAGGTCACGAAGCCGAAGCCGCCAAGGAAATCGCCGACGTATCCACCGACGGTGGGGACACCCTAGAAAAAGAATTCGAAGGCATGGGTGCAAGCGGAGGATCCTCCGTCGCAGTCAACGACAAGCTCGCCGCCCTCAAAGCAAAACTAGGAAACGCCTAACACACATCGCAAGGTAGGGGGTGATCCCGCGACCGCGGGAGCACACCGCAGAGCCCAATCATCACCCCCTCTCTCGTTTTGTGCATCTTGTGCTTTCTGTGGTTAATCCCAAAAGCTAAATAAAAAATAAACCAACCCGAGTGACCCCCGCTAATCTCAGTCCAAGTACCCAGACGCCCTCCCAGGCACTGGGCACCCATATCCTCCTCGAGCTCAACAACTGCCCGGAGGATCTACTCGTGCAACAAGAACGCCTAGAAAACGTACTCACAACATCCGCCAAAGAAGCAGGGGCCACTGTCGTCAAATCCGTCTTTCACCAGTTCAGCCCCCACGGACTCTCTGGTGTTGTCGTCATCGCCGAAAGCCACATCACAGCCCACACGTGGCCAGAACACAACTACGCCGCCGTAGACATCTTCACCTGCGGTGACCCACACATCGCCCAACGCATCCAAGACCAAATAACAACCCGCTTCAGCCCCGCGACCCACACCACCCAAACAATAACCCGAGGCCCAACAACTCCTCCGGAGTAATTGAAGATTACAAATTTAAAATCCCTCCACCCAACCGAAGCCCAATCTCCCTCTTTCATCATTTCATTCCCCTCTCCCATTTCACCACCCACAATTTAATCAAAAAATTCGAGTTCATTCGCGTCCATTCGCGGTTTCAAAAAAGCACACCTGTCACGGCGTAGAGAAACGAAGACGGAACCCAATCATCAGAAAAACATCTGTGCACATCTGAATAATCTGTGGGCAAAAAACACAACCGAGTCATAAATTCACCAAATGCCCGACATAACCGCCGCCGCTAGAGCCTGCCTCTCCTCGTTCCAAACAACCAAACAAGCCCTCGTCCACGACCACGGCTGCTCCGACTTCGAGATCGACTTCGAACTCCGCTTCGCCCTCTTCCTAACGGGCCTCATCGACGGCGAAACCAACGCCAGCGAACGCACCTTCCTCCAAGCCGCCTTCAACACCCTCAACTGGTCGCCCACCTACGAAGGCCTGCTCAGATCGCGCATCGAAAATCTCCCCAGCTACGACCTCGCCCAACTACGCATCGCCCACACCCACTCCGACCTCGCCGAGATCATCCTCAAAGCCGCCTACACCTTAGCCCTCGCCGACCGAGGACTCAGTAACGACGAGCAAATTCTCCTCACCAATTTCTCAGACACGATCCTGTCCCAAAACAAAGACCGTGCCTCAACAGCCGAGTCCGAAGCCCGTGCCCTCTTCGACCGTGACAGCCCCGCCATTTTCAAAGCTCCCACAAGTCGCCCCAACCAACCGTCACAAGAAACCAACGACGACCGCACACTCGAAGACGAACTCGCCACCCTCAAAGACCTCATCGGCCTACAAGGCGTCAAAGACGAAATCGAAAAACTCGTCCACTTCCTAGAAATCCAGAAACAACGAGAAGGCCATCAACTCAAAGCCGCCGCCCTCTCCCTCCACCTCGTATTCTCAGGCAACCCCGGCACAGGAAAAACAACAGTCGCCCGCATCCTCGCCAAGATTTTCCAAAAACTCAAAATCCTCAAAAAAGGTCACCTCGTCGAAACCGACCGCATGGGCCTCGTCGGCCAATACGTCGGCCACACCGCCAAGAAGACTTCAGAAATAATCGACTCCGCCCTCGACGGCGTCCTCTTTATCGACGAAGCCTACAGCCTCGTCGGCGGCGAAAACGACTTCGGCGGCGAAGCCATCGACACCCTCGTAAAACGCATGGAAGACGACCGGGATCGACTCATCGTCATCGTCGCCGGTTACCCCAAAGACATGGATGAGTTCATCAGCACCAACCCGGGCCTCAAATCACGCTTCAGCAAAACCATCCACTTCTCCGACTACGCCCCCACCGAGCTCGCCAAAATCTTCCAAATATTCTGCAAAAACAACGAATACGAAATCTCAAGCGACGCCGAAGAAAAACTCACCCACGTATTCGAATACGCCCTCGCCAACGCAGCCGATGACTTTGGCAACGGCCGCTACGTCCGCAACCTCTTCGAACAAATCATCCGCAACCAAGCCCTCCGCCTCAGCCAACACAACCACACCCTCACCAAACAAGACCTCATCACCCTAGAACCCGCCGACATAGTTCTCCCAAACGCCTAGCTTCAGCAAAACCATTTTGCTCCTCTACCTTGTAAATTGAAAGTTACCCTTTCAGATTACAAGGACGATCAAGTGTTGGCTCGAACGAGAATTACTCGATTCCCTATCCGTCTCCCCGCCGTCACCTTACTAGGACCGAAATCAACTTGCCCCCAGCGAAATCTAGACCCACTCTAGATCGAAGCTTAACCTCAATTTACTCTTCTAAACCATAAGCGACCTCAACCTCTAGTAGCAAATACAAATAATGAGCACACTATCCCAAACCGAAAACACAGTATTAATGAGCAACGCCCGAGAATCCCTAAAAGGGAAATGGGGTCTAGCCATCGGCACACTCATCGTGTTCATGCTAGTCGTTGTTGGAATTCAAATAGTTCCAGTAGCCGGAGCCATCGCAGGTATTATTATTTCAGGCCCAATGACAGTCGGAGCGGTTCGCTTTTTTATGTCGATCTCTCGCAAAGAAGAGGCCCAGCTTAACCAAATTTTTAGCGGCTTCGACAGATTCGGACCTCACCTCGTGGCCTATCTTCTTCAGATGCTCTACATTCTACTTTGGGCCTTATTACTCATTATTCCAGGAATCATCGCGGCAATATCCTACTCGATGACCTATTTCATTCTCGCCGAAGACAGCACAATCACTGCTTCCGACGCCCTCGCAAAGAGTAAAGAAATGATGCAGGGAAACAAATGGAAATTAGTATGCCTCGGCTGCCGATTCATTTTGTGGTACCTCGCATGCATCCTAACTCTCGGTATCGGTTTTCTATGGCTCGCACCTTACAGCTACGTAAGCGTTGTCCAATTCTACGACGACCTCAAAGAGACTGACATCGACGCCCAAAGCATCGCATAACAATTCAGAAAACAAGTGTCCCTAGTGAGTTATAAATATCTCACTAGGGATCTGGTTTTTTCGATTATCGAAAAGCTCACAACACCCCACGTAACAACACACACTTTCCCCACCGTAGAAGCGGTCAAGGATCCTGAGCTTGTCGAAGGGCATCTTGCCGCTTTACATCAGCTACGCCTCCCCTCCCCAAGTGCCTCACCCATCAGTAACTAACTTCGACGCACTCACCCAGGAAACGCTCACCAGTCACCCGCTACTCTTCTCCCGAATAGCCAAGGCTCTGGAAATCAACGGAAGCGAAGCTCCCATATATTTCAAAGAGCTCCTGAAATTTCTCGCACTAATCAGCTTCCACCAAAAGCATCTTACTCCTGCCTACAAGATTGATCTGGCATGGCACGAGTTCATCCTATTCACCCGCCTCTATACAAGCTTCTGCGACACTCATTTCGATCGCTACATCCACCATTCGCCAGGGGGTAAGGACAATGAGAACGAAGCTCAATTTAAGCAAACCATCCTACTCTACGAAGAGACCTACGGAAAACTCCCGCTGAACCTGTGGGGCGTAAATAACACTCCAATCGAGTCATCCTGTGGCCCCTGTGAATCCTAACTTTTACTAATTCCATCCAACTCAATATGTACTACTCCGGAAACCTGAGCATCAACCCAACTCAAGCCAGCGAAATCGAAATTGTTAAACCAACCAAGGCCTTCTCTCGTATTTTTAATATCCTGACAGTAGGAAGCCTTAACAAAAAGCAGGAACGCCAAACGTTCACCGCGATATCGATCCTCCAACAATTCAATACCGTTTTCAGAAATCTCAAGATAACCAACATAATTCGACTCAGCTACAACGACCTCCCCTTCTACGAAGATAAAGAAGGAGTCGAAGGAGCTTTCCATAACAACTTCTTCCTAATTGGACATGCCAATCAAAAAATCAACAGCACATTTCTCGTAAATTATCTTAGGAGTCCTCGAGTTCAACATCTCCTGCTTACCAAAGCAGGATCGAGCACTATACCTGACTTAAATCACAAAGATTTTTATTCTATAGAATTCCCCCTCCCTCCTCTTCCCGAACAAAAGAAGATCGCGAAGATACTGTCGACCTGGGACGAATCAATTATCACCACAGAGCAACTACTCGCCAACAGCCAGCAGCAGAAAAAATCCCTCATGCAGCAACTCCTAACCGGCAAAAAACGCTTCCCGGGATTTAAGGACGAGTGGAAGGTTCTCCACCTTGGTGACATATTTTCTCGTGTTACGAAGAAGAACACAGAAGTAAACACGAACGTAGTTACGATATCCGCCCAACAAGGCCTTATCCGACAAGAAGAATTCTTCAAAAAGACCGTCGCTTCGGACATATTAAACAACTACTTTCTCTTAGAGAAAGGACAATTTGCCTATAACAAGAGCTACTCTAACGGTTACCCAATGGGGGCTATCAAGCGTCTGAATCGCTACGAAAAAGGAGTTGTTACAACTCTGTATATATGCTTCGAGGTTTCCGACTTCGAAAGATGCTGCCCCGTCTATTTCGAACAATATTTTGACTCTGGTCTTCTAAATAAAGGTCTCAGCCAAATAGCGCACGAAGGAGGGAGAGCTCACGGCTTACTAAATGTGAAGCCATCAGACTTTTTCAAGTTGAAGATCACGACGCCTACATTGCCTGAGCAGCAAAAAACAGCTAACACACTCACTATCGCCGACGCCGAGATCACCACCCTCCAACAAAAGCTCGACCGCCTCAAGCAAGAGAAGAAAGCCCTCATGCAACAACTCCTCACCGGGAAACGAAGGGTATAGACCTAACTCCACCAACTAAAGAAAGGAATCCAACCTATGCCAGGAAAGAACATATACGCTAGCCTACAAAACTCGGTACGAGAGAATTTTCGAGAAAACAAAAGCCTTCACGATCTCATCAAAGAATCGGCAAACGTCACTATTCAAACCCCGTGCATCTTTCTTTCCCATAAAAGCGAAGATAAAGAAGCAGTCCTTGAACTTGCACAATACATAGCGGATTCCGACCTCAACTACTATCTCGATATAGAAGATCCCAATCTTCAGCAGGCCATAAAGGAAAAAGACCACCAAAGAGTCACTGAATTTATCCAATTAGGAATTAACAATTCAACCCACCTTCTAACACTGGTCTCCGAAAAAACAAAGGACTCATGGTGGGTCCCATTCGAAATCGGATTCGCTAAAAATGGTGACATCGAAGTGGCATCAATAGAATGTGATGAGATCCTAAATACCCCATCTTACCTTCAAATCACCCGAAAAATAAAGGGGTTCCAAAGTCTCGAGACCTACATTTCTGATGTAAAGAAATCTACAATCAAAGTATCAATAGAAAAGCCAAAGCCAGACGCCGTCGAGGAGTTGCTACGTATAATGAAGAGCCCAATTATAAACAAGGGCCACCCCCTAATTAACCATTTTAAGTTTTAACAAATGAATCAAGGACTGGGATCTATCTTCAACTCGATACACACTCCGACGCGATCTGCTTTCATAAGTTATCATCACGGAAGAGATCAGGAGTACCGCGACCAACTACAAGCCGTTGCGGGTCAGTACAAAATATTCAGCGATAACTCCCTCCAAAGACGCGGGGATGTCCCAATTCTTGTTAAAACTCAAGGTGGTCTAGTTCTGGGTTAGTTT
>CAWVWU010000138.1:0-9919 GCA_963933925.1 uncultured Puniceicoccaceae bacterium | reverse complement strand
GCTCAAAGCGATTGCCTCTCGAACCACCGTCACAAACCCCGAAGAGATGGCAACGGGTGCGAAGGAAGAACTTCGATTGAAACGGCTGATCTCGCTTTGATCTCGGTACGTCGACATCTGGTCGTTAAGCGATTCCAAAAGTTCATCAATTTCACGCTGCAATTCTAATCTGTTATTACCTTGCAAAAAAGACACAGTCGAAACCTTGACCACATAGCTCGTCCCCATGGTAAAGCCTTCCAAACTATAAATGCTTCGTTCGCTGGAATCCTCAGAAACACAACATCCATAAAACCAGACGCCCAACCATATAATGAGACAGAGTTGACTGACTTCCCTTATCTGATACCGCCGCAACATAAACAACACATCCCGCAATCAGCCTAAAGATGTCAACGATTGATAGTAAGAAGATCCAAAGTAGACGCGGCATAATGCCGCTTTATCAAAAGCTCCGCTCGTCACAAACTTCGAAGCGAACCTATTCAGCAGGAACCACAAAAGAATCCTGCGGGCCACCCGCATAGGAAGGCCCTGTCATTTCACGCACGATCGGTGGTGTCCCCAATTCAAAGGAAATCTCTTTTTTCTCCCAACCTTTAGCTGGAATGTCGCCGTAGTGATCCTGAGTCTTCGAATTGTAATACGTGTTCCCTGACCATGTACCGGTCGTTGTCACATCGCTAGAGAGGCGAAACATCTTATACTCATCCCCGTCGCTGAGCACTTGATTATTTACTACAGTCAAATTACGCGGAGCATCATCATACTCCTCTCCACGTCGATTGTCATAGCCTAGGCTAATGGGTTGTGCACAGTTGATAAACCGATTTCCCTCTATAACAATATTCTCTACCCCTTCGTATTGATTATTCACAATGCCATAACCTCCTAGCATAGCCACAAGCGTCGACGCATAGCCTTCGCCTCCAACCTCGTGAAATAGATTGTTTCGAACGACATGCCCCGTACCAATAACACGGACTCCACTTGCTCCTACACTCCGTTTTCCTAAGAACCAATTGTTCTCAACGAGGCAATCTCGACCATGACGGAGAGTTAACTGACCATCACATGCGTCAAACACATTGTTTGTGTATTCATTCTTTCGAGATTTATTTGAAATAATCTCCTTTTCCAAAGCCAAGCTCCCCGGATTCACCATTGATTTGAAAAAGTAGTTACTATCAATTTTACAAGCCATCTGAAACTCTTGCTTACTGCTATCTGAGATACGGATCGTCTCCCAACCATTAGAAGCGACAAAATTACGCTCTCCAAAATAATTGTGGTGGAGCTTATGGTTACGCTTCACATCAGGCCCCGGTTCCTTCTTCGGATCTGGCTTGATAAAGATCACGACGTTTTGCGAACGCTTATGTTCGAAGTGGCAGTGGTCGATCTCGTTCTCAAATCCACGTAGCATGATATAGTTTAAGCCCTTTTCGTAACCTGAGTAATTTTTGTCAAAATTGGCAAAGAACGTATTCGTTAAACGACAATGGCGGCTATTCTCGATAAACATAACCGGCCCTCCACTCTTCAAAGGTCCACCCAATGAACGCTCATCTTGGACAGGCCCCTTTTCACGGGTCGTAACTTGATTCGACTCCGTGGGATCAAAATCCACAGGACGCCCATCAAAGACCAACCCGGCCAGAGTGATATACTCTCCCGCTAATTCTAAGTTCGCACTGCCTATAAAATGTACACTCCCCAAGGGCTCAGCATAAACATAGGCTCGATTATCCTCTGTACCGCCTCCCTTAAACTTGACGCTAATGTTGCGATATACTCCGCCTTCAATGATAATTCGATCTCCAGGCTTCAACTCGCAAGTCTCAGGAAAATCTGCTTCGGTATTCCAGATCTGAACCTCACCAAAACTCGGAAGACTCACCATTAAAAAGAACAGAAACGCCGCGAACGGACTACGAATAGTAAATGCTGGGGGAGTATTCATAACGAGAGGTGCTAGTACAGGGATTGATTTCCTACGAGATAAAGTCGGTCTCAGTACCAATATTCGGACATTTTATTAAACGCTTTAAATTACATTCCATTTGTTTAATAAAAAAACAAACTGTACATTCGGAATTCTAGGCCTCAAAAATCTTACACGGTTCGATTACCCTCGGCCTCCACACCTCAATTCCTTCCGATAAGCCGAAGGACTCATCCCCACAACCCTATTTCACTTTTCACCATTCACACTTCCTCCCCCTATGAATCAAAAGCGATACGAGCGTGAGCTTCAACAAGTCAACGAAGCCCAGAGTAAAGGCCTTCTCGGCAAATCCGCAATATATTGCAAACTTTCAGGCCCAGGCTGGCTTCAAGGTGCGATTACACTGGGAGGTGGCTCGCTAGCTGGAGCCCTTTACCTAGGCGTCATTTCAGGCTTCGGCCTCATGTGGCTACAGCCCCTCGCGATGATCTGCGGTATCATAATGCTGTCCGCAATCGCTTATGTCACTCTAAGCACGCAGCAACGCCCCTTCGCCGCCATCAACCAAAACATCTCGCCCCTCCTTGGCTGGTCGTGGCTCATCGCCACCGTGATGGCAAATATTGTTTGGTGTATGCCACAGTTCAATCTCGCCTGTGCTGCCATTCAACAAAACCTCATTCCTTCAATTGGTAGCGGTGCCACCTCGACGATCGCCATCTGCATCGTATTATTCGTCTTAGCTTTTATCGTAAACATTCTCTATGAGTCAGAAGGACGCGGCCTTAAGCTCTTCGACGCTATCATCAAAATTCTTGTTGGCCTCATCGTTCTCTCATTTGTCGCCGTCGTCATAACACTATCGGTCAACGGCGCGATTCCATGGGGCTACATTTTTAACGGCCTCATCCCTGACCCCTCTTACCTCTTTAAACCAGCTTCAGAATTCAGCGAATTAATTGCCCAATCCGCCAATCCCGAATGGTGGAGTCAAAAAATCACCAGCGACCAACAAAGCATCATCATCGCTGCCTTCGGAACCGCAGTTGGAATCAACATGACTTGGTTGCTTCCTTACTCACTCCTCAAAAAACGCTGGGGCGGAGCTCATCGCGGTCTCGCGATTTTCGATCTCTCGATTGGTCTCTTCATCCCATTCTTCCTTGCTACGAGTTGCGTCGTTATTGCTGCCGCCTCACAATTTCATGCGAAAACGGGTGATATTCTCGCCGGTAACAATGAACCCCTCCCCGCTGTCGCAGGGGCCTATGACGGCGTTCTCAATGGTTTCCTCACAGCCAACCCCATAGAAGGAGCACAAACAGACTCTGGAATTGTCTACGAAAACGTCCCCATGGCTGATCGCCAACTCGCGGCCATGCTCGTAAAACGCGACAATTTTCAACTCGCCACAACCCTAGAGCCTCTCGCTGGAAAAACAATTTCCCAATCCATTTTCGGATTCGGTGTCTTGGGAATGGCCGTATCCACCATCATCATTCTCATGCTGATTAATGGTCTCGCATTCCAAGAACTCTTTGGGAAAGCGAATAGTAAAAATATCTATTTCCTCGGCTGTGCCGTATCCGGAATAGCAGGTGCACTCGGCCCCTTTCTTTGGACTGGACATGTACGAGCCGCCCTCGCAATCCCCACCTCAGTCATCGGAGGCAGCCTCATTCCCATCGCTTATTTTACATTCCTGCTCATGATGAACTCACGCAAGGTGCTCGGCGACAAAATGCCCACGGGGAAAAGCCGCGTCATCTGGAATACCTGTATGATCTTCGCCACATCTGTGGCCACCTTCGGCTCAGTCTGGATCCTCTGGGGTAAATCTCACCTCAGAGACTGGCACGGCTACATCCCAGCCGCTGGCCTCGCACTTCTCGTAATCCTCATCGTAGTCGGCACCCTATCGTTCATCAAAAACGAACGACGTCCCGACTAAGACCAACAACACCAAATAGCTATCATCAAACACCCCATAGCAATGAGCTGGGGTGTTTTTTATGGAAAACCCTCGTGAGCGTCCAGTATTTGAAACGCGCTCAAGTAATTAGAGGAACTCAGATACTCTGTACCAAAGTGCATATCCCTAACCTTCTGCCTAACCCGATATAGGGTGTTCACCCCTCTTCTACACTTCCGAAAAACAGGCCCCTATTCAAATAAGCATAAAAGGTCCCAAATAGGGTTTATTCTAGGTGCAGTCAGCCGATTAAATTCAACGAACGACCGTTTAACCGAATGAGTAAGATCTATAAATGAAAAGCACCGTATCCGACCTCGAACTTAAAGCCGCTGCAAGAACCCTTCCCCCTTCGCCACAGATCTTTGGAAAACTCAGTCGCCTCCTAAAAAAACCGGAAACAGACGTACCTGAAATTACAGATCTCGTAAACACTGATGGTTCCTTAGCCGGACAAGTGATACGAATCAGTAACGGCACCGCTTACAACAACGGAGATCCAATCGAAAGCGTAGAAGAAGCAATTAACCGAATCGGATTCCACGAACTTTTCAAAATGGTCGGTGTTGCCGCTGCCTCCAAAACCTTCACAATCCGAAACGTAACCTATGGCATAGACGGAGGACTGCTTTGGTCAAACTCACTCGCAACCGCACTCGCAATGGAAACCTTGGCGCGTTTCTCCGGTGACGATCCACAAGAAGGCTACACCCTCGGCTTACTGAAATCCATGGGGAAAATCGTCTTAAACCTCTGCGTTCGCGGACAATACGGAAGCCCAAAATATGATTTTCGAGGCGAACCGCCACTCCTCGAATGGGAAGAAGCGAACCTCGGAATGTCGAACGCACGAGCAACCTCCATAGTCCTAAATTCATGGAATTTTCCTGAAGAAGCCTGCCAAGCCATCGAATTCATGTACCACCCTGATCTCATGCCAGGTTCGAATCCTTACTGTCGCTTACTCAATCTATCGAGCGGCATTGCCGAACGTGTTGGCAAAAAGTTATTCGGAGAATCCTCCTATTGGAAACTCGATCAGGAATACCTTGACGAACTCGAGCTCTCACAATCTCAAATAGACAAAGCAACCAACCACGTCGAATTCCAACTCGAGCAGGTCACCACCGCGATGACTTCCCTCTAGAATCTCATAAAAAACAGAACCAGATCCGCACCTCATTCGCCAACATTCAATACGTAACCGTAATCAAGTCTCCATGTGACGTGGGAGGTTCGAAGAGCGACTTCAGGTTATCAGTGGGAACACAGAACAACCCCAATAATATTGGCATCAACGAGCATTCATTGGCGGTAACAAATAAATCTCCCATATCACCACACAAAAATCTTCATAAACCCATCCCCCGGCAATTCATCACTGCCATCGGAAATTGAATACTCCAAGGTTTCTGTTGAATCATTATTCAGGACGCTGTTCACAAGTACCGCCTCGACACTCCAGTCGGAAAGGTCCGATGAACTCCGCACGCTCAAGTCTCCTTCGACCAATAGATTGCGCACGAAACGCATGTGAAGGTACTCACCGCCATCGTCATGCAGAACAAAAAATGTTTCAACTTGCGGCAAACTGCTCGCGTCGTCATCTGAGCTCATTAGCAACGCTTCGACCAACCAAGGAAAGCCGTCCCCATCAGTATCGACAAAACGTTCGTCTACGATATCCTCATCACTTTCACCGGGCTTTCCATGATCAATGCGACTCGCTCGCCACTCCAAAGGATCATTGAGATCGCCTCCCGAATCGGGATTGATCAACACAAGACTTCGCCCTTCGCCATCTGCCTCAATTGGCCACTCAGGAAGTGAACGATCACCATAAGTAAACTCAAATAACACCACGGCAGATGGATCCACCAATGTCAGTGTTTCACCCGAATTGTCGAGAGCCCCACCAAACTCCGCCAAAGGGGTGTAATCATGCCGAAGTGCAAAAGCTTCTAACTGACTACAAAGCACAACACGCTCACCTGGCTGCAGAATCGACAACTCAGGGAACTCATAATCAATCCCAGCAACAAATAGACAGCCCTCCAAATCGAGAGGATCCGCACTCACATTCATCAATTCAATGTATTCAAAATCACCATCACTAAGATTCGCATCGATCGCGATTTCCTCTACTGTAGGATCTGTTGGATGATAGTGAATTTCGGAAACAACCAAATCCCCAATTCCAGGAGCAACCGGGGCCTCCGACACCAATAATTGTGCATTCCGCAACGCGCTCCATTCACCGCGCAGCAAAGTACGAGCCTTCACAAGAAACCGCCCTTCAGACAATACCATAATCGGCTCAACGCCCACCGCAGACAATGCACCTAGACTTAAATCAAAACTTATATCTGAGCTAGTAGCAGAACTCTGATGCACTTCTACTGCAATCGTATTAACTCCGATCTTCAATACGCTAGGGTCAATCGACTCGCGATTAAAATTCGATTCCCCACCCCCACTAGCCGCTGAGCTTGCAAGAGTTGAACTTGTAATCGTCCCCGACGGCATATTCGTCCTCATTACCTCTGTACCGTTTATATAAACCACTGCTCCATCATCTCGCATCACATCGAGATTGAGCGTACCGATCTCATCCACAGATTCGACTGAGAATGTTTTTCTAAAATAGGTTGTCACGTATTTGTTGTTCGAATTCGAACCATAGGACAACTCAGTTTCTTCATCGCCATCGCCATAACCGAGCTGAGCCGTTCCACTCGACCAACTACTATCATTAAAGCTAGAACCTCTCCATCCAGTGCCTTGATTACTCCCGTTATCCAAATACTTCCAAGTGGAACCACTCGAGATGAATTGCGAAGACCCGCCCTCTTGAGTAACGCCAACCGCATCTGGGTTCACCGCTCCACCTAAGAGGCGTGGATCTTCTCCATTGGTCGTATAATACGTCGTGCCCCCAAAGGAATTACTCACCTGCAATTCAAAACCAGACTCAACGATCCCCACGTCCTTATTAAACAAAGGTGCGTCATGATCAGGAAACAAACCTTCGCCACGGAATGCCGAAATCATCGTACCCGCTCGACTCGGTAAATCGTTTTCTATCAAATTGTCCTGATAACTACGCCACGATTGAGGTGTGCGATACCCCCAACGTGCTGACTCCGCCAAAAAGCTCAATTCAGTCGCGTCGATATGCCTCTGTAATCGAGCAACCATCTGCTCCGGCGTCAAAACACCTCCATCGAAATAGCGCATCTGAATACGGTCCGCCAAGTACATCATAAAATCGGGATGCCCCTGCCGCTTCAATCCACCCATAATTTCGCCTGGCCCGTCCTCGCCTGCTCGACTGCCATTAATCGACCTCAGATAGCCATCAGCATCGTTCAAATAAATCTGCATTCCCACCCCTCCATCAAAGGGTTGATTAATATTCCGATATTCATTTTCGCACGACCCTGTTGCATAGAGAAGGATGTAATCAACGTAAGCATCCAAATCGACGCGTGCCGGGAGATCCTCCCACGGAGTGGATCCCGCCGCTAAATTCTTAATATGAGTCCAGCCGCTCCCATCGCCATCGTACGCAACACCGGGAGACCAGCCTCCTACATTCGCATTCCCATTGATGGCTTCGTAGTCGTCCTTATCCCCGCCAAAATACTCTGCAGCCATCGACGCACTCCAACGTTCTCTCAAATGGTACTGCCCCCAGTATTCTCCATTAATATACACGTGAACAAACCGCCCATGCGGGTTAAAGTGTCCCATCTCCAACATCGAGTCATCCGTAAAGCGATTCGCTAAATAGGCCCCACGCATCGCCATATCATGTGATCCACTTCGTAAATCGAGAGAGTCAAACTCGTCGACAACAGGAACTTCCCGCCCAGTCTCAAACCCTTCATAAAGGGGATACTTCAATTTCCCAGGCCCGTATTCTTTCCTAAAGTACAAACGAAAACTCTTCTTGTCGAAATCCGTGAAATACCCTCCAAAGTGGGTCACCCCTGCATCGATCTGAAAACCTTCCGCACCATCGTTCGGTATATATTCCACTGACACCAACCGCTCCGTATCATTATCAACTAAGTCAAATTCTGGAATACTCAATGAGATCGTAGGCAAGGCCAACAACGAATCCTTCATCATTGAACCATACTCTGCCGACTCAGTGATACTCGTATCCATCACGTCGGACTCGATAACATCTTCAACGAAGATATAACTATATGTGGTTACTTCCGATGGAGCATAGTCATCTTTAAACGCTGCAGCACGTACAACCATCGTTTCATCAACATCAATGGCCACTACATAACGTGTCCCATTCGATTCACTAGGAAAACTCCCATCTGTCGTATATCGAATCGTCGTCCCTATAAACTTGGTCGTTAAGTTCAGAGATTGCGAAACATCATACAAGCCACGCCCCAAACTAAACTCCACCTCAGATAAAAAGCCAATATAACCCTCTCCATTCTCCTCACCCGGTGTCGGTTCGTTAAAAAAGAGGAGCTCTCCTGAAACATCATAACCATAACTCACATCCGTTATAATTGCGGGAAAGATATCTGTCGTTGGATGCCCTTCAGGCAATTGACCAACAACAACTCCATCCTTAACGAGAGCAATATAGTCACCGTCTGATGAAAGTTTAAAGTCCGTATGCAATTCTTCCTCACGCAAGTCTTTGTCGGACGCAAACAAAACCAAAAAACTACCGGCATCCAACACCTGATTTTCGGGCATTGCCCAAAGCAATTTCAAAGCAGGATCATCAGTCAGCGAATATCCACCCAGTCCCAATGCAAACGGATTAGGGTTATAAAGCTCAAGCCAATCTTCTCTATCCCCCTCGAAGTCCTCAATCCCCCCATCATTGGAGCTCATCAATTCATTGATTCGAATCGGTAAAACAGTCTCATCCACATAAACCGTAATCGACTCCTCAATACTTCCATCAGAATTAGTCGCCTTCACAGTATACTCCTGCGTACTCGTCGGGCTCAAACTGCGACTTCCAGAACTACCGAGAGAGATCGCACCAGGATTCAGAACCACAGAATTCGCATCCACGATATTCCATCTCAGAGTAACTGTATTTCCAGACTCAACCCTCACTCCACTATCCGAAACAATCGTCCCATCAACCAACTCAAGCTGCTCGATAACAGGAACCGGCGGTCCGATCTCACGCAACATAATCGCATTATACTGCGGATGGGTTTCCCCTGATGAACCCACAAAACGAAGAGCCTGACTCGTCCCGTTTGCCACGAAATCGCCGATCACAAATTCCGACGGTGGCCCACTATCGAGCACTACCGCAGACGTCCCTGCCCCAGAATCATAAGTCTTTTGCCGAGGAGTAGCTCTGGGACGCGAATCCGCCATCCAAAGTTGCACGCGGTACGTGGTTCCCAAAGCCAACCCAGTAAAACTAATCGTCTCAGTTGAACTCGCCCAAGTCATCGTATCAATCAAGCTCTCATAGCTTTGGTCTTCACCGCGGTTGTGAGGGTCGGGACCACCATACGGACCATTAGCAAGATCCGGCCCCGCTTCAAATTGAAGATCCAAAGAACCCGCACCAACAAGCAAATCCCCTCCCCCTCCATTCCACGCGTAAACAAGCGTACCTTCCGTCTCAAAATCCGCAAGCTCCCCGGTGATATCCTGCGGTTCATCCCAAGCAATTTCAGCCGCTTTTACAGGCAAACACAGCCCGATTGTGACGAGGGTGATCGATGCGAATACCTTGGCAGACAGCCCCTGTTTGATCAGGCTTAAGAAGGATAGACGATTCCTAGTATAATTAGTCATTTTTGTAAGCTATTCAAAGGCAGATTGAAGCCTCTGTTTCAAATGCACCCGATAAAACTCACCTAACAACAAATCATTGTCTGCAAAACCGAAACAAGGAGAATTAATTGCCATACGATTTCTACCACGGTCTGGGAAGGGGGATGTCCCACTTCTTGTTAAAACTTCAGGTGGTATAGTTCTGTGTTAGG
>CAWVWU010000137.1:0-10097 GCA_963933925.1 uncultured Puniceicoccaceae bacterium | reverse complement strand
GTCGGTTATCTATCCAACTAAGCCACCTGTCCAGTTTTCGGGGTCCACTTCAATAGGACAGACAGGCTCCACGCAATACACTGTAAAACCCACGACAGATATCACTTCGATCATATGCTAAAACAACGGCCCCTCTATTTACATTGGTAAGCGTCACTCAATCCTAGCACCCCCTAACGAGACAACCCTTCCCCCTCAAGAACACACGGATTCATAAATATTACAGTTTACCAAGGTAAGCAAAGGAAGCCTTGTGACTCTCCCGAAAATCGTACGGCATAACGGCTAAAAGGCAGGACAATGTGCTCCTGCTGCAGTACCCCCTCCCCCTCCTCAAAAGCCAAACCATTACAAGATCGGCCCATCGGCACGAGTAATACAATACCCGTTTCATTAGAAGTTTATTAAGAAAATGATTCAGACCGCATTTTTCAACGACAACGCAAGTATTTACATCGGGAACCACGGCCACAACCACGTACTCGATTACGTCTACGGTCTCGGACGCCAAAACGATATAGCATCTATTTCGAACCTCTACCCAGAGATTGTCACAAGTGCCAATTTCGATGAGCACATTGACAACCTTTCAGAACTAGAAGCGATCTTCTCCACGTGGGGAATGCCCACTTTAAATACAGAGCAAATTCGCCAACTTCCAAAACTAAAGTGGGTTTTCTACGCAGCTGGCTCCACAAGAGGATTCCGGGAACCATTTATTGAACAAGGTGTTCGAGTCATGTGTGCCACCGCTGCCAACGCCATTCCAGTCGCAGAGTTTTGCCTCGCCCACATCCTCTTGGGTAATAAGGGATTCATCCGTAACTCGCGCGAAGCTCAAGACCCAATAACAGCACACTTCGCCAATGGCAAATCAGGCCCAGGAAATTATGAAACGAAAGTCGCCCTTCTAGGCAACGGTACAATCGCATGCAAACTACTAGAGTACCTTAGCCCTTTTTCATCAATAACTCCACTCGTAGTTGACTCATTTCTTGACCGGAGCGAGGTATCACTCGAAGAAGCCTTCTCGAAATGCCAAGTGGTCAGCAATCACTTTCCCGACGTACTAACACTAAAGGACTCACTACACGAAGACCTCTTTCGTCTCCTGCCACAAGGAGCCACATTCATCAACACAGGGCGTGGAGCACAAGTCGATCACGCCGGACTCATTCGAGCTCTCAAAGATCGCCCTGACCTTACCGTAATCCTTGACGTGCAATCCCCTGAACCTCCCGAGGAAGGCTCCGAACTTTATTCCCTTCCCAACGTGCACTTAAGCACGCACATCGCTGGATCCACAAACAACGAGGTTGTCCGAATGGCTGACTACGCCATCAGTGCATTTAAGAAATGGATCGAAGGGAAACCAGTCCCTTACGAAGTAAACGAGACAATGCTGTAGCCCACGAATGGTTACCTATCTCAAAATTTCAAATACAACTAATCCAAACCTCTGTAATTCAAGGCTGAGTTTTTCTTTTCAATTCATTCCCTAAAAAGCAATCAACTACAGGATGCTAAGACCAAATCAATTCGAGCAATCTCATCATCGGAAAATCGCACATTCTTCACAGCCCCTATATTCTCAGCAATCTGTTGCTTGGAACTCGCCCCAATAATCACTGACGTCACCGTTTTACGACGCAGCACCCATGACAATGCCATTTGAGCCAAGGATTGTCCACGATCACCTGCAAGTTCGTTCAAAGAATGAACCAACTCCAACCTTGCGAGCACATCCCTCTCATCCAAAAAGATACTGTCCGACCCCGCTCGTGATTCAGAAGGCACCCCCTTCAAATATCGATCGCTCAACAAGCCCTGAGCCAACGGACTGAAAACGACCGCTCCCATTCCAAGGTCGTCTAAAGCATCCAACAACCCCTCCTCAACCGATCTATCGAGCATGTTATATTTCGGTTGGTGCACAAGGCAACGGATCCCCCGCCCCTTCAAAACAGTGCAGGCCGCTCTCGTCTCTTCCTCAGAATAGTTAGAAAGACCCACATAGAGTGCCTTTCCCGACCGCACAGCATATTCTAAGGCGTCTACGGTTTCCTCAATCGGCGTATTCGGATCCGGGCGATGCGAATAAAAGATATCAACATAATCTACCCCCAATCGCTTTAGGCTTTGATCCAAACTCGCCACCAAATACTTCTTTGACCCGCCATCTCCGTAGGGTCCTTCCCACATTCCATATCCCGCCTTCGTCGAAATGAGCATCTCGTCGCGATACCCAGAAAAATCGCTCCTTAGAATTTGGCCAAAATTCGATTCCGCCGATCCAGCAACCGGCCCATAGTTATTCGCTAAATCAAAATGCGTTATCCCCGAATTGAACGCAAAACGAACCAGATCGCGTGCATTGTCATAATCATCCACACTCCCGAAATTGTGCCACATCCCAAGAGAAACTGGAGAAATCAAAACGCCACTCGCACCACAGCGTTTGTATTCAAAATCGTTGTATCGTTTTTCAGAGACTTGGTAATTCATAATAATTCAACGCGGTCCAAATTCATAAAAAGAAAGCTGTAAGGATTCTTCACTAAAACGCCACCTCTCATCACACCATAACATAAGAGCAAAAAAAGAGCAGCACCCAATAGGGTGCTGCTCAAACGAATTCTCCTCGGAGAATTACCCTATAACCAAATAGGTAAACCTAAATTCCTTGGAGACGCCAAAACATCCCAACCTCTTCGTCAAATTCAACAAACAGAGTAAAGAAGCCATTCCCACTCGGCCCTTCAACCAACGCTGGGATCGCCGTCCAATTTGGAGCAATCAAGTTTGAGGTCGCCTCCAACAGAAAATCACTAGGATCCTGGGCACCATTCCACTTGAAAACAATCTCCATAGAACTCACCCCAACCCGCTCCATACGCACTACCTCGATAAAATCATCGACATCCATCATCCACGAAGGGCCCAACAAATCCGGATTCACAGGAGCCAGTGGTAATTCAAGAGCACTGACTTGGTCTGCCCCGACATCAGCACCTGTCGATGGGCGATCTTCTCCATCTATATCAATTCCAATATCGCTGTACTGACCAACACTCGCCCCAATCACTGGGCTTGCGGATGCAGGACGAAAAATTCCATATTCTGCTTCCTCGAGCTGAGAATCGACGACCTGAAAGCCGTCACTTGCGATACCTACCGCTGAACCGAATACCATATTACCCTCATAGGTCATAGATGTCGGAGCTTTCCCGATCGTCACTAACGTACCCTGCGTGGAATAAAGCACATTGTTCGCAATCGTGCTCGCAGTCGGAGGATAGTTATTATCCTTCCCTCCTGGCTCGCCGAGGTTAAAGGTCTGCGTCGTATCATAGAAGGTATTAAAAGCAACGAGTGCATTACGCACCTGCTCGTAGCCTCCATTCGTATCACTTGAATCCACGCTACCCGCTGCACGCATAACAAACGAAGCACGAAGCCCCGTACCACGAACACCTGCAACATAGTTATTGATAACAGTATGCCCTTCGCCATTCAGACGAATCCCACCGGTGTTCGGTAATCCCTCACCAATAATAACATTACCTTCCACCGTACAGAAATCCCCATGGCGGATAACCAAAGATCCACGACACCCAATAAGCGTATTATTGCGATAGGTGTTACCACTGCTCTTATTCGAAATGACCTCAATTTCACCATCACAATGATAGAGGTAATTATCCTCAATCACCATATTCCCATTAAAATTTGAAAAGTCACTTGTCCCCATGCGAATGGTTTCAAATTCATTTCCAGAAAAGCCAACCGGTATTGGGCCGAAAAAGTTATGATCGATTCGATGATTATACTCAGCGTAAGGAACACCATCCTCACCTGTCTGTGGAACCATCTCCGCAATAATCAAAGCTCCACGGACCTTCTTCTCAGAAAAGTAACAGTGATCGACACGATTGTTCGTTCCGTAGATCTGTATCCATTTCGCATTATGGAAAATCATTTCCGTAGTATCGCCATCCTCGTCATCATCATCGGTATCTTGCTCCCATGAATTCATGTCGATTATAGAACAATCCGTAAGGCGGCAGTGGTGTGCATGCTTATTCCCACTATTGGAACGAAACTGAACGACTGAAGAACCTATTTCTTCGTCATAATTATCACCATTGTAGAACTGAAAACCTGAAGCAGTTATATAGTTTCCTCCAAACTTGATAAATGATTTCCCAGTCAGAATCACGCCACCAGGAGTTTCTGCACGGACAATCACCGGAGCTCCTTCCGCTCCACTGGCATTGATATTTATACCGTAGTCGCTGTAAGTCCCATCTTTGATTATAATCACGTCTCCCGGTAACGTCGTCTCAAAGACATCATTAAGATCAGCCTCTCGCGTTACCAAAGTGGTCTTCGAAACTCCTACAGCAATCTCGAACGTATCCGAATCAACACTGCCTTCCGCATTACTAACACGCACCCAATAACTCACATCCGATTCGCCCACCGAGACAAGAACTTGAGATGATGTTCCCCCTTCGACAGGGCTCGAAACACTCCCACTCACGCCCGCATACCATTGATAAGCCAATGGGCCCCTACCGATTGCAGAAACCCCCAGACTTACCGTACTATTAGCGATAGCAGCCTTAGATCCTGTCGAATCAACAATAGCAGGCAAAATTTGCTCAAGTGTCTTTACTTCCAAAATCGCCGAAGGATCCGAATAGAATCCATTAAAAGCACTCACTCGATAGAAATATGTCGAATCCTCATCAACGTCATCATCCTCATAAGAAACCTCATTCGCATCCAAAGTCGCGATATTCTCAAAAGGCCCACTCGCACTCGAGCTCCGTTCAACAATGAATGCAGTTTCATTATCAGAATTGTCCGTCCATGAAATCGTCGCTGACAACTTCTCAATCGAACTCGCAACCAATCCAGAAGGTGAATTAAGGGCTTCAACAACCGCATTTACCGTTCGGACAACCACATTATCGAAGGCAAAACCTCCTGCACTATTCGTGTCCTGAAAAAAGGCAACCTGCCCCAAATCATTATTCTCTTGATTGAAAATGATTTGAGAGGCGTTCGCAGGATCAGGCGTTACAAAAAACTCAAACGCACCCAATGTCGCATCATTATAAAAAATCTCTACAGAATTGGGGGCAATACTACCGTCCCCTAAATCATCGAGTGAATACACAACCGATTCCGTATCGTGAGAATTCACCAAAAGACTTATGCTATTAACATTCACAGTGCTAAACGTCCCTAAGGCTGTCGTTCCTGCAAGATGGTCGATCGACATCGTCCCATCATTAAACAACGAAAGACGAAAGGGGCGATAGTCCGAATTATTCAACGCACCCGCATTAGCTCGTCCAACTGCGAAGTGAATTCCTGGCTCCCCTGTTGGATCCGGCACATCAGGAACCATAACCTCATAACCTCGTTGAAAAGCAAAATCAATACGCACATTGGATACATCAACTTCCCCATTAAAAGGATAGCGAAAGTGAGTACTCTGACCAGACGACTTCCCCAAGTCGTAAACGTACAAGCTCTGCCCAGGCAATGGATTGGCCACCGGAACCGATGAGGCTCCAATCACAATGGCTCCATTAATCGATGAAGTAGAATTGGGAGTATAGCCCGCATCCTGCACCTCTGGCTTCTCGCCCAAAGTATCGCTCTCAAAATCGAGAACGGAATAGAAGAGATCAGCTCCAAATGAAACAGAAGATGCCGTCATCAAAGCCGCGGCAGCCAAGGTCACCCTCCCTAGGGAGATACATTTTATACTCATAACAAATAATTACTGGGTCAAAAAAAAAGAACCGCCCTTTCAAACAATGAAAGGGCGGCCAAATAACAAATCACTCAACAACGTACATTTCAACAAGAGCAATACCAGTTGCACTCAGTTTACCGGTTGCGTGTGCCGTATACTCACCGGGAGCGAGCTTAACAAGAATGGCAGCATCCTTGGACCCGCTAGCAAGTGGAAATGCACCAACGGTTGCCGCAGTATCTGAAATGTCAGCACCACTCCAATCATCATTGACGGCAATAGACTCACCATCGCTATTGAAGAGTTCTAACTGAACGTCAGATACAAAACCTTCTACATTGAAATCCGCCAATGACGGACCAACCGCACGAAGCAAGACAGTCTGGCCCTCACCCGGGACACCTTCAATCGAGAAACCTGTGATACATTGCTCAACATCATCGCAAATATTCGCACGTGCAGATTGGTTAACCAAACTGTTATCACCTGAAACATCATAGATTTCCAGCAGGGCCTCACCCATACTACCATCCTTAGAAGTAACGTGAGCGGTATAAACACCAGGAGCGAAATCATGGACCAACGCAGCATCCGTACTACCACTATCAAGAGGGAAGGCACCTACCGCAGTCACTGCGATATCCAACCTCTGAGCATCAGAGCCCACATTTGTTCCCCAATCATCATTACGAAGGATTTCCACACCTGCCTCGTCATAAACAACCAGCACAGGATCAGAGACCGTACCTGTCACATCGAAATCAGCGAGCTGAGGACCGATTCCGCGAATTAACATTCTCTTAGATTCAGACCCCGTTACTACAAACCCCGCAATAATCGTACCCGAGTCGGGCGTAACCTTTGCTCTGATCGACTGGTTCGCCAATCGGTTTACAATCAAAACACCATTAGCCGAAATGTAATCAGGTCCAACTTCCGCAGCCGTAATCGGTCCGGAAATAATTGCGACACCGGATGCATTCACTTCATCGGCACCCACATCAGGAATCCCTTCCCGATCCTGACCATCTATATCAAGATCAAGATCGTCGAATAGGTCGTCCGCTAAATTGATAACCGGGCTGGTCGCGCTTGGGCGACTAATTCCAGTAACCTCATCCAAAATCAACTCAGGGTCTACAGTAGTGAAGCCATCAGTAAGATCTCCTCCTATCGAACGACCAAATATCACATTACCTGCCCAAGATTGCTCGTCCGGGTTTTCACCGTCAACAATCGTGCCACTTGTATAACTTCCAGCGTGGAAGATATTGTTAGCGATCACGATTCCAACCGGGTTAGTATCACGAACAGCGGAAGTGTCATTACTAAAACCACCAAATCCAACACCAACTCCAATATGTAGGCCTTGCACATCATAGATCGTATTAAAGGCTACAAGAGCTCGGTGAGCCGTCTGATGATCGCTCAACCGTGGAGAGGCCTGACCAGCAGCAAGAGCAATCGCCGCATCGCCCCGTTCACGTGTACCCTCAATATAGTTATTGATGATTATGTGATCCTCACCGTGAACACGAATACCTCCCGTACTTTCGTTAAACCCTCCAAGGAAATAGTTACTATCAACCAAACAGCCATTACCATGACGCAAGGTCAACGTACCTTGGCTATTCAAGAAGGTATTATGGCGATAGATGTTACCACCCGATTTATTGGAAATGATCTCAATTTCTCCATTCACATTCTCGAAAAGGTTAAACTCAACCAAGGAGTTCGAATCACTAAGAGAACGATCACTTGTTCCAATACGGATCGATTCCCAACCATTTTCGTTACCGTCGATACGATCTCTAAAATGGTTATGATCGATACGGTGGTCATTAGGCTGACCATCAAGCCACACGACAACAGTGACACCGCTTACGTCATGTCCCTTGAACATACAATCTGTAACCCGATTACGTTCACCATGAAGAGCAACCCAGAACGTACGATCTCCATTAGTCGGAACGTAATCCAAAATCGCAATTCCACGAAGCACACAATCGTTCGCATCGCGAGAGGTCTTAAACTCGATAATAGTGTCATCACCACCAGTATACTCGCCTTGGAAAACAAGGTTCTCAACCACGAGCCAATCTCCACCAATTCTCAAAGTAGAACTGCCAGTCAACAACACCTGCCCTTTCTCTGCGGCACGTATCGTAATCGGCATTCCTTCAAGACCTGATCCTGTGAATTCAATTTCTAAATCACTGTATTCACCATTCGCTATCTCAATGACATCGCCTGGAAGTGCAGCACTTATCGCACTCTCGAGCTCGCCTGAGCTTTCGACAAGTATAACCGCAGGTACGTGAACTTCGACAACGAAGGTCTCGCTATCAGCACTACCCTCAGAGTTGCTAACACGAACCCAGATTGAAGTATCCTCAGTCAGTATCGGAGATTCAATTTCGGCAGTAGTCGCACCAGAGATTGGATTACTCACATCACCAGACTCACCAAGATACCACTGGTAGGTCAAGGTAGCCTGACCTGCCGCGTCAACAGAAAGCATACTAGTAAAGCCACTCAAGATGAAGTCATCAAACGATGAATCAATTACGATTGGAGCCAATTGAACTGTCGTCGATGCAACCAATTCATTCGTAAAGTCCGAATCATATCCGTTCGTCGCACGGACGCGATATTTGTATTCTGTTTCCGCATCGAGTCCTTCATCGGTAAAGTTTGTAGCATCAGCGTTTGCGGTACCAACAACAACGAACTCATCAGATCCAGATGGAGCACGTTCAATAACGAAACCGGTCTCATTATCTGAATTATCAGTCCATGAAAGCTCCATTGTGAGTGGATTCGCTTGAGTAAGCACCAACTCAGTCGGAGCCGACGGAGGGCCAGTAATATCAATCACGCGTTTGATGACGATATTATCGAAGGCCATTGCTCCCTTACTGTTCGTATCTTGGAAAATCGCAATTTGTCCGAGGTCCTTGTCCTCTGCGTTAAATACGATATGAGGAGCGTTCGTTGGGTCCGGCGTCACGAAGAAGTCAAATTCACCAAGATTCGTTCCATCCAAGAAAACATGCACTGTATTCGGTGCAAGCGTACCCGCTCCCAATCCATCGAGATCGTAAGCAGTACTCTGAGAATCATGCGAATTGATCAACATCGTTATATGGCTTGATGCATTTAGATCATACGTACCCAAATCTGAATTATTTGCTAATTCTGGATCAGCATTCGGTAAAAGACTATCAAACGAAAGGGTTCCATCGTTGAAGAGATTCAAACGGAAAGGACGGAAATCCGAATTGTTCAACGATTCCGTAAAACCAGCACGACCGACAGCAATTTGAATTCCGCTATCTCCATCTGTTGGATCAACTACTGGCATCGGACGGAAATCAAAATCTACACGCACTTCAGACACATTGGCCCCACCATTAAAGTTATAACGAGCGTGGGTACTGTTCCCTGAAACCGTACCAAAATCATAGGCATACAAACTCTGACCCTCAAACGGATTGGCAGGATCAGAACTACCATCAATCACAATGGAACCATTGATTGCACCTGGGGAGCTTGGGGAAAATTTAGAATTTTCGACCGTCGGTAGGCTTCCAGCCGTATCGTCCTCGAAATCAAGACTTGAAAAGATATTGTTCACTTCAACAACAGGTTCTTCACCTCCAGCCGCATACCCAACATCCGCAACCAAAAGATTATCAATAATCAAGCCACCCGTATTGCCAGTGTCCTGATAGAATGCCACAGCCCCAAGATCCGCCACTCCCGTGTTGTAAGCAACTGCAGCGTCGCTTGGATCGAGAAAGAAACCGTACTCGCCCAACTTCACGCCATCCAAATAGATATGGAAGGAATTGGAAGCGATCGTACCCGCACCAAGATTCGCTATGTCGTAATCAAGCCCTGCCGCATCGTCAGAATTCAGTAATACCGACATGTGATGAGTCTCACCAGTTGAGAATGTTCCTATCTCCGTACTGACTCCCTCGGCTCGGAGATCCAAACCGCCATCCTGTAAAATCCTAAACTCAAAGGCTCGGCGAGACGACGAAGTCAACGAGACATCGCCCATGCCTACCGTGAAATTAATCTCCGTATCCGATGCCGCTCCTGTGATCGCTGGATTCACTGCAAAATCGAATTCGACCTGTGCCGAAGATACATTCGCCCCGCCATTGATATCTGCGACGTAACGAGCATTGGAGCTATCCACTAAGTCGTAAATATAGAGACTCTGTCCATCCAATGGACTGGCCTGACTAGACGTACCATCGTAAGCGTCACGCGAAGCACCGTACCGTTTAGCTTGACTGAAGGTTTGTTTTTA
>CAWVWU010000136.1:0-10133 GCA_963933925.1 uncultured Puniceicoccaceae bacterium | reverse complement strand
CACATTCGAATTTTCTCCGACCCGTTCGAAATTATTTGTATGCGTATCCCAACCACCCAACGTCACCTCAACAAAGCGAACGTCATTTTCTACCAGGCGGCGCGCCAGCAAGCAGCCCTGACCAAAAGGATTATCACCATAAGCCTCTCTCAATGGCTTTGCTTCTTCCTCCAATTTGAAGGCAGCAAGATCCGAACTCTTCATCAGTCGGACCGCATCATCATACATATCCGTATAAGCCTTCACCTGCCTTTGCCCATAGCGCGATTGAAACGACGCATCAAAATCTCGAGCAAGCTCCAGTGTATCATGAAAAACATCCTCAGTGACCCCCGCTCGCATATTGCTGTTTTGAAGACCGGCTTCGGGGTTACCAATAACAAGAGGAGCATACCGTGCCTCCAGAAAACCAGAGCCTCCACCCGGGTTTACATTTCCGACGTGCACAACTGGAGGTAAATTCGGATTTCGAGGACCGTCATACTTCGCCAACCACGTCCCAATCCCCGGGTGAACGATCGTTCCTCGTTTGGTATAACTCGAGTGGAGAAAATAGCGTCCCTCCTCATGGGCACCCTGGGTCGAATTCAGAGAATTAATTACCGCCACCTTATCCATCTGCTTCGCCAACTGTGGGAAGTACTCGCTAATACGAACACCATCGGCATTGGTATTTATAGTTTTGGTGCTCCCCTGAACATCCGTACCTGGTTTCGTATCAAAAGTATCGAGATGGCTCATCCCCCCGGCCATATACAGATAGATTACGTTCTTGGCACGTGCTCGAACATGCTCTTCAGACGCAGCAAATGCCTTCGCCCGAATAGAGAGCGGCATCAAGCCAACCCCCAAAAAAGCCTTCGCCGAATAAGCTATAAAATCTCGGCGATCGATATCAGAAAGTGTATTCAATTTTTTCTTCATAATTCACTTCCTCAATCTACTGTATAAATATAAATTCCTGAGTATTCAAAAGGGCTACAATTACCATTTTCATCCCATCCTCCGCACCATATAGCTCTACCTTTTGTCGTATCAATTCACGATCTTCCTCAGAAGGAATCCGACCGTATAAACTCCTAAATAAAACATTTTCTCTATCCTTAGAATCCTGAACTGATTTCAGTCTCCGCACCAGCGGTGACCGCGTATTCAAAACAAGCTTCGGAGCCTGACCATTCATCAATTCCAATACCTGTGGAATCGAAGCTTCCGCAATCGAACTATCGGTAAGTTCTCGATCAGACTGACCAAATCGATCCAAAAAATGCCCTGCCGGAGCAGGAGAAACAACCGACGAGGCCCGAACGAGAGTATTCATGTACCTACCGTTCTTTCGATTCTTTGTTTTACTCCCTACGGCATCGTCACTCGAAGAGCTCATTTCCATATTCTCTCCATTAGATCCCGCCATATCATCGATCATAGCTCCCATTCGCTCTTCTCTACTTCGTCGATACGTTGCAAATTCTCGCTTAATTCGTTTCTTCTCTTTTGCACTCGCAGCTTGATCCAACTCCTTCGAATACGCCCTCTCCTTCGCGATATAGTCTTTTCTAGACTCACCCATAACTTTAACGAGATCGGTCAACTGTTTGGTCTTCAGTTTCTCTACATTTTCAACCTGCTTCTGGGCCGCTTCACCACGCTTACGTAGATTGGCCGTGGCATTGTCATCACCGACTCGTGAATCGACATCATTAATACTCAGTGTCAAGACAGAGTCCCAAACCTGCTCAGCTGTCATCCTCCGCAACAAGGGACCTTGATACAAGTAAACCATCTCCGGATTCCATTCTTCAACCGAAGACTGACTTTGGTATGTGCGAGTATTCAGCAAGACCCGCATATATTGCTTCAAATCAAAATCACACCTTACCATCAGTTCTGACAACGCTTTCATCAACTCGGGGTTCGACACTTCCGAATCATCCCGCAGATCATCCACCGGCTCGAACAAGCCCACTCCTAATAGCTTCTTCCAAAGGCGATTAGCCACTACTGTAGCAAAGCGTGGATTATGGGGAGAGGTCATCCAATCTGCTAAAGCCAATCGAGGATCTTCCCTCCTCTCAATATTAGCATCTTCGCCAAACGGCACTTTGGGTTCCACTCCATCCAGAGGCTTTCCGTTTTCGTATTGATAATCCTCAGGCAGTTTAAGAACACGACCAGTGGTCTGAATCTCCTGCTCAAACGGCTCGAAAAGATCTCTCATCGCTCGCCTCTGTACTGGATCAATCTTAACTCTTTTGGAACTGGAACCATTCGCACGCTTAATTTCTTTTCGAATCGTTTGTTGAAACGTCCGGTACGAATCCAATTTGCTCAACCGCTGTTTTGTTTCAGTACCGTAGGAATAGGAGGCTACATGATAAAAGTCTTTCTGAGTCCATTTATCAAACGGATGATCGTGGCATTGGGCACACTGCATCCGCGTCCCCAAAAAAACCTGCATCGTGTTAGACATGTTATCTAACTCCATCCCCGCATCTCTTACGTAGTAACCAACCGCAGGATCCTCCCACACAAAACCTTCGGCAGTAATAATCTCCTTCACTAATTCGTCGTACGGCTTATTGCTTCTCAAACTCTCTTTAATCCAATCTTGATAGGCCACCATGACAGATTTTCGATTGCGGGACTGAACCCTCAGCAAATCTGCCCAATAGTTGTAGAAATTACTGACATATCCTTCGGACCCCAAAAGCTGATCAATCAATTCTTCACGCTTCGTCTTTGAGTTCGACGCTAGGAAACGAGTCACTTCCGCATAAGTGGGAATCCTTCCAATCACATCCAAATAGACGCGCCTCACATACTCCTCATCAGTGGTCAATGGATTACGAATAAGCCCCACTTCCCCTAACTGCTCCTCTACACAATTATCAATTAGAGAAACATAGTCATCGCTAAATTCAACCGCATGGATCGGAAGACCACTAATAAATAGAAATACCAACAATACCCAATTTCGTGCCGAAAGAAGACGATCAATACGATTTACCATAATAATCCAATTTTATTGAGCTAATCGTTCAATAGATGACCGCCACAGCGGAATAGCCCCAATGAACGCCTGAATTAAAGGAAAAGATAACCCACTTTTTCATAGGATTAAAACCACAAAATGCGGCCTTCTTTAACAAAAAAAAACGCTCGGCAAAAGCCGAGCGTCATAAAATTGAATGGTACTAGAAGAGAGCTCTATGCTGCGTCCTTCTTGGACGACGAACTTTCTTTCTTATACTGAGGCTTCTTGCGTCCTTCGACCACTGCACGATCAATCACAACTTCCTTAACCTTCTCGAGGTTTGGAACGTCGTACATCATTTCCAATGTCAAATTCTCCATAATAGCCCGCAAAGCACGTGCTCCGGTTTTCAATTCGATGGCCTTCTCAGCGATCGCCTTAATCCCGTCTTTCGTAATGCGAAGTTTAACGCCATCGATGGCAAAGAGTTTCGCGAATTGCTTCACAATAGAGTTTTTGGTCGCCAATAAGATATGCTCCAAATCCTCAACGCTCAATTGATCGAGTACTGAAATCACTGGTAGTCGGCCAACAAACTCAGGAATCATTCCAAAACGAACTAAATCTCCTGGTTCGATTTCCTTCATGACCTGCTCGCCACTCATCTTCTCCGTCACTTCTGAACCAAACCCTAAAGAGAGTCCCGAAGTACGCTTGCTGATGATATCCTCAAGTCCAACAAAGGCTCCCCCACAAATAAAGAGTATCTTCGACGTATCAATTTGGATATACTCTTGATTTGGATGCTTGCGACCACCCTGAGGGGGCACATTACAAACCGTTCCTTCAAGAATTTTTAGAAGAGCCTGTTGTACTCCTTCACCCGAAACGTCACGTGTGATAGATACATTCTCAGTTTTCCGGCCGATCTTATCGATTTCGTCGACATAAATGATACCACATTCGGCACGCTTCACATCATAATTCGCTGACTGCACAAGACGCAGAACAATGTTCTCAACATCGTCACCGACATAGCCGGCTTCCGTCAAAGTCGTCGCATCTGCAATCGCAAACGGAACATCCAAAATACGTGCCAAGCTACGTGCCAATAAAGTCTTACCCGTTCCAGTCGGACCAGTAAGCAAGATATTACTCTTATCAACCTCAACCTCATCGAATTCGGATACTTCCTTACTCAATTGAGTTTCCGCATCCTTATCATCGTCAAAACGAAGACGTTTATAATGATTGTAGACTGCTACCGAAAGGACCTTCTTAGCGTGATCTTGACCAATCACATAACTATCCAAAATCCCCTTGATCTCAGAAGGCTTCAGAAGCTTAAAAACCTGTTGTTTCGAATCTTCTCCCTCAGGAACAGCATCATCTCCAAGCTCACGGTCAATGATCGTTTTACACACAGATACACATGCATCGCAGATGTAGACGCCTGGTCCTGCGATCATCTTCTTAACCTCGGACTGTGATTTACCACAGAACGAGCAGAGAGTCATGCGTGATGATTTTGCCATTCGATATTCTAAAAATTACTTTGCCTTCGCTTCAGCCTTCTTAGCTGTTTCTTCGCGTGTTTCTGTCACGTGATCAACCAAGCCGTACTCCTTAGCTTCGGGTGCGCTCATGTAATAATCGCGATCCGAATCCTTTTCAAGTTGGGCTACAGGTTTACCAGTGTGATGTGCCAATACTTCATTTAACGTTTGGCGCCAGCGAATGATTTCCTTCGCTTGGATAGAAATATCAGTCGACTGTCCAGTCGCTCCTCCAGAAGGCTGGTGAATCATCACGCGACTGTTAGGCAAAGCATAACGCTTACCTTTTGTCCCGCAAGCCAACAAAACCGTCCCCATGCTCGCAACCATACCAATACAGTAAGTAGCGACGTCACAGGTCAAATAATTGATCGTATCGTAAATGGCCATACCACCTGTTACTACGCCACCAGGAGAATTGATGTACAAATTGATGTCCTTCTTCGGATCTTCCATCTGAAGGAACAACAATTGAGCAATGACCAAGTTCGCCACATCGTCATTAATCGGCGTACCGATGAAGATGATGCGATCCTTAAGCAAACGGCTATAGATATCCATAGCACGCTCGCCGCGTCCTGTATTCTCTAATACGGTGGGTACGTAGTAACTCACGATAAAATTGGTTTAATTAAAGGGTGAACAAGAAGGAAATAGAATAGCCTATTTCGCAGCTTCGGAAACGTTAGCTTCCTTAACGATCAATTCAAGTGTCTTATCGAAAAGCAAGGACTGCTGGATGCCTCTTACACGATTTTGATCTTTGCGCAGCTCTTTTACCAATACTTCTGGCTTTTGGCCTGATTGATAAGCTTGATTTACGATGAAACGGCTCATTTCTTCGTCTCCAACACTAATTTCTTCCTTTTCAGCAACTTGAGAAAGGATCAACTGCATCTTAACGCGTTGAACTGCAGTCTGACGAGCACCGGCGTGAATGTCGTCCTTATTTTTCTCAAGTTCTTCTTGAGCAATTCCGCGCTTAACGTTTTCAGAAACCACCTGGCGCATCGCACCTTCTGTCTCTTGATCAACAAGGCTCTCTGGAAGCTGAAAATCAACGAGTTCAGAAAGCTTTTCACCTACTTGACGACGTAGATCGTTCCCACGTTCTTGGGTCTTACGATTCTTGATGTAGCCTGTGATACGCTCGTTCAACTCTTCCAAGTCCTTGACGTTCTGACTCTTGAAAAATTCTTCGTCCATTTCAGGAAGCTTACGCTCACGTACTTCTTGAACTTCAACCGCGTAAACAGCCTTCTTACCTTGAAGAGCTTCAACTGAGAAATCTTCTGGGAAGGTTACTTCGATATCCTTCTTGTCTCCAGTCTTGAGTCCTTCGAGTTGGTCGGAGAGTCCAGGAATCAAGCCGTGCTCAGATCCAACTTCTTCCCAAGTCTGTGGCATTTTAGCATAAACTGGCTTATCTGCAGCGATCTCGATAATCGGCTGACCATCAATGGACCCTTCGTGAGAGAACTTAACGTAATCAGTCTTTTCAGCTGCACGCTCTACGGGCTCGAAATCAGCCTTCTCACGACGGATATTGTCGATCATGTCTTCGATATCCTTGTCCGCAACCTCTTCGGAAAGACCAACGATCTCCAACCCCTTGTACTCAGGAAGTTCAAAAACGGGCTTAACATCGACAGTGAATGTGAATGTATTGTCCTCACCTACAACGACATCCTTCTCAGCGAGATCAACGACATTGATCAAGTCCAACTTAGACTCCTTGATGCCATCTTGGTACGCTTTGCTCAAAACACGCTGCTTGAGCTCTTCGCCCAATTGCTTCGCAAAACGCTTTCTGACCATAGCGATTGGCGCCTTTCCAGGACGGAATCCTGGAATTTTTGCCTGATTAGAAAACTGAGAGAGAAGAGCTTTTTCTTCAGCTTCAATTTCGCTGGACTCGAGCGTTACCGCCAAAGTTTTTCTAGTATCTGTAAGGTCTTGTAGATCGATTTTCACGGTGTGTGACTTGTTCTAGTATTAGTGAATCCGGAGAAAATCGCGCACACTAGATGATGTTTTTCTCTGCGGTCAATGCATTTAGACAGCAATTATCACATGCCGTACTCGGAATTCCCCTGTCTGATGCCTATCAACGCACCAAATCGCTAATTAATTGCACCCTCCAACACAGATATCCTTGTCGCCAGCCACCAAGCGAGCTCAGATGAGCACACATGAGCGCTTCCACCGCAACCCTTCCGATGCTGATCATCGATACCGCCTCAAAAAACACTTGGATCGGCTTCATTAATAGTGACCAGACAACAACTTGGGAATCATCGGAAGACGAGGCCAGCTACGCTCTATTCAACTGCCTACGCGATCTCCAAGCCCAGGGCATCGATTGGAAAAACGCTCGTTCCATCGCCTTCAACCAAGGCCCAGGCTCCATGCTTGGCATTCGTACCGCAATAATGGCCATCAGAACATGGACGAATGCCAAAACACTCCCTGAAAAAACACAACTCTTCACCTATAATAGCCTCGCCCTAGCCAGCGAACTCCCAGAGGCAAGCACCGCCAATCTGATTATCTCCGACGCTCGCCGAAAATCCTGGAACGCTTTCTTTCCTCAAGAAGAGACTCCAAGAACCAAGCTCCTCAGCAACGAAGAGCTCGAATCTCAGGAAGGCAACATTCTCATTCTCGAAGAATTTACCCAGTGGACCAAAACCTCCGCGGAGCTTCACCCGCTATCCTATAATCCCTCCATCGCCTTCGAAAAACCTTCGGCCATAAAACACCTTCAACCCATCGAGATCCCCATCCCGCTTATATTAAGAGAGTCGGAATATCAGAAATGGGTCCCTCGCTTTTCCACCACAGGAGGTGCCGACCAATGACGGGTGCCTCTCGCATGCCTCTACGCTGCTGGGCCGAAATCGACCTCGCCGCCCTTGAACGCAACCTAACCGCGATAAAAAACGCCCTTCCCGACGGAATCAGCTATATCGCAGTCGTTAAAGCCGACGCCTACGGACACGGCATTCAACAGACCGTCGCTCGCCTCATGCATGCAGGGATCGATCTCTTCGCGGTCGCCAACGTAGCCGAGGCCGCCACGATTCGAGAAATTGGCTCAGGCTGGCCAATCCTCATTCTAAGTCCAACGCTCGACGAAGAAGACGACTACCTCTTCGAATACGACCTCATCCCAACCATCTCGTCTCTCGAAGAAATGAACCGACTCGAGAAAAAAGCCAAAGACCGAAACAAGTCGCTTAACATCCACCTCAAAATCGACACGGGAATGGGAAGAGTCGGAATCTGGCACGAATACGCCGCCGAACTCCTCCAATCCACTCAAGAATCACCCAACCTCAACCTACACGGAATCTATACCCACTTCGCTTCTGCAGAAGGCGATCTCCCATTCACCCAACTCCAGCGCCAACGCTTCATGGACGTGATTCGAAGCGTCCCCTCGATTTCGACTAACGATCTCTTGATTCACGCAGACAACAGTGCTGGCGTTAATACTCTCAACTCAGAGAGCGTCTACAACGCAGTTCGAGTCGGCCTCATGCAATTCGGCAGCACCCCCTATCCAGACTCTCTCTTCGGCCGCGTTCCCGTAGAACCCATTTTCGCATTTAAGGCAAAGATCGGCCTCGTAAAATCACTCCCCAAGGGTGTCGACATTAGCTACGGCCGCACCTGCACTCTCAATCGAGACACAAAAGTAGCCGTCATCTGTGCCGGTTACGGGGACGGGGTCCCACGAATGCTCAGCAACCGAGGTCACGCACTCATTCACGGCCAGTTTTGCCCAATCCTTGGACGCGTTACTATGGATCAAACAATCGTCGACGTAACCGACTTAGATCAAGTCCCCCAAAGCGGAGACGAAGCTTGCTTTATTGGTTCCCAAGACAAGTCACAGGTCAGCCTCGAGCAATTTAGCGATTGGGCGGAAACCATCCCCTGGGAAATCCTATGCTCAGTCACCAAACGCGTGCCCCGACTTTACCACACCGCTGTCGCCACCCGATAGAACGACAATAAAGCAACACGCCTCCTCTTTCCACTTTCTAAAATCACTACAACACACCGCCCCAATCTATAGCTCAGTCGCAATGAAGGGTTTACACCACCCCCGAATCCCCTAACTTTTCTATCCTTAGTCTAAACTCTTATACGGAATGCCTATCTCCCAAAACGAAATCGTATTCGTCTGCACCGCCAACACATGCCGCTCGCCAATGGCCGAAGCCCTCTTCCGCCACGCCCTAGACGCACAAGACGAACCTTTAAAGTCTCTTACAGTCAGCTCAGCCGGCGTATCTGGCTTCCCAGGATACCCCGCTAGCCAAAATAGCGTGCGTGCCCTGCGTAAAGTCGGGATCGATTTGAAAAACCACTCCAGCCAACCGATCACCCAAGAGATGGTCGACAACGCACTCGCCTTTTTCTGCATGACCGACTCACACCTCGCCATGCTCAGCTACCAAATCGATCCGCCACCAACGAACCTGTATTTGATGCGACAATTTGTGCCAGAAGGGGAAGACCTTACTATACCAGATCCCTTTGGAGGAAACATAGTCCAGTACGAAGCTTGCCGTGACAGCATGGTCGAAGCCATCCCCTCCCTAATAAGTTTCGTTAAAGAACTAGTCGCAGAACGCGATAAGACTCAAGCATAGGTCTCGGTAATTCCAGGACTTAGCATTTTGATACACCTTTTAGAAATCTTACAGCCGACTCTACAATCTGTGGCCTCCAATTCCCTATCTGACAACCTCCGCAGTGCATTGCACACCAAAGATGGAGGCGACATCACTCTGCGACAAATCCTCGAAAACGTAGGGCACGAAGGCTTCGGCCTTCTCCTCATTACGCTTTCTCTCCCGAGTGCACTTCCGGTGCCTGCAGCCGGATATTCAACTCCTTTTGGAATCCTTTTCATCGTACTAGGATGGCAGATGGTCCTCGGTCGCCGTCAACCTTGGCTTCCTCGAAAAGCACTCGATCTAAAGATCAACCAAGACTTCGCTGGAAAGATGATCAATACAGCGATCAAGTTCTTCACACTCACCGAAAAGTTTATACACCCACGCATGAGCTGGATCAGCAGTCGCGGTGGAGTCTCACTTATGAGCATCATCGTCATTATCATGGCCTGCCTCATGATCCTGCCGATCCCCTTAACCAACACCTTTCCTGCAATGGTCATATTCCTCATCGGAATCGGCCTAACCGAAAGAGACGGTCTCTTTAGCTTAGGAGCCTGCATCCTCGGATTCGCAGCAGTAATACTCTACGGAGTCCTCATCTACTACGCCTACACCATGGGCTGGGAAGTATTCGACCACGTTAAGGATTGGATAAAAGAACTCCTTGGAATGAGCTCTTCTGCCGCAGAAGCAGCTTCCACCGACTAAGCGAACCATCGTCCAAATGCGGACTAACTGCCTCTATGAATAAGTCATTCAAGAAGATACTCGTCCTCATTTCTATTCTAGCAGCCTTCATTTATGGAGCCTACTATTACCTGTTCAATTCCGGCGACACACAGGATCTCGCCGAATTACTACCAACCGACACTCTCGGATACGCTGACATCAAGCACTTCAGACACTACA
>CAWVWU010000135.1:0-10141 GCA_963933925.1 uncultured Puniceicoccaceae bacterium | reverse complement strand
GACACATATGACTAGACACGGAGCTCCAAATCACGGTGCTTGGTGTGACGCTTACACTGAGGAAACTGAGTGGCTTTTTTGTCTTTCGATTTTGGAAGAGGGAGGGTGAATCAAAAGAGATTTTAGAAACTATGTTGGAACCACTTCCGAGGAAGATTCTGACGACATTTGAGAAGTGCGGCGACGAAGCAATAGTACATAAGGCACGGAAAATCAGGATTTAGAAAAACGGAATCACCTCACCTCCTCGGTAACGCGTCATTGTGGAACGGGGAGAACTGAAGTTTTACTTTTGTGCATCTTGTGCTTTGTTTGGCTAAATCAATTTGGCTGAATTTAGGATGATCGTTTGTGGGCTCCGGTGAGCCTTACGCTTCGCGGATTTTGTCTTTCTGGTGTTCGCGTTCTTCTTCGAGGCGGGTGCGTTCGTTGCCAAGTTGTTTCTTGATGTCGAGGGCCCCGTGCATATCGCCTTGGGACTCCGCTGTGACGAGCTTCTGTTTTAGGAAAATTTCGCGTTCAGCGATCTTCGCTTTGTACTTCTCGTCGATTTCGCCGAGTTGGGCTTTTTGTTGATCGGTCAACGGTTTGGATTCGGGGGCCTCTGCATCGAGGCGTTCCATGGCGAGTTCGTAGGCTGATTTCATGTTTAATTTTTAAAAATGGGTTTTGATGTAGGACTGAATCGGTTGCTTTTTTGTCCGTTTGGAATGAACGCTTGATGCAGATCGACCCCAACGGCACGTCCTGCTCTAACGAGGGTTTCAATTGTTAGATTTTCTGTTCCGTTGAGGAGCTTGGTGATGCGACCTGGCACAACTCCCATACGTTCTGCTAATTCGGATCGGTTAATACCTTCGCTTTTCATGTGATGGAGCAGTTCTTCGACGATTGAGAGTTTCTTATATTCTACCTCTTCCGCTAGCGATGGAGCCTCGGCGAATGACGCGGCAAGGGGATTCTCTTTTCTAACGGTTTTAATGATCATTGTAGTTTTAAGATTGTATCGGTCATTTCCGATGTCGTTTTGAATCCATCAGCGAACTTTAGAAGAAATTTTTCGGCCAAATCGAGATCACTGAAGCCAAAGATCGCCACTCATTGGCGACCTCCAATGTGGATTATGGATAGATTGATGTCAAACTACCGATTCACTTATATGTGAAATTAATAATAGAGAGATGATGTTCCTAGAGGGGAATCAGGGGAAGTGTCGATTGCTATCTGAATGGGGTATTTCAAGTTTGGCACTTACGTCGATTTCGAGTTTGGGGAAGGAGCCTACGGTTTTGTTGTTTTTTTGGCTGACGGTGACGATGCGTTGGAAGAGTCCTAGGGCGTGTCTATGGTTTCGGTGGCCAGAGGTTGGCGTCGTCGATGATGCCGCTCTTTTTATCGGTGGTGACGGCTTGCCGCTCCATGCCCTTCCCATATCAAGTCTATTCGTCTATAAAGGAAGGAGCTATACTTCGATTATTCAGTCGACCTTTAAGACATATAGGACAATCGGCGTTTAACAAGTGTTCTCAGTAAACCTCAGGTAGTTTACCTTTTTCTCGTTTTGCAAACCAACTGGAGTCAACGCCTTTGGGTCTGGTATTCTTTTTTGGTGGTTTTTGCGTTAGATCAGGAAGGTCTTTGGGAAATCTCATCATCTCTTTGAATTCAGATTGATTATGAACATATAGAGTTTTCAGAACTCCAATACGTGAACGTCTATGATCAACTAAAGCTGAGCGGTTGAGGTCGAGAACTAGGATTATTCGTTCTCCTGATTTATTCAGTGCTTTAACCTCTCCATTTTTTAGAAATTTCAAACAGGTCCTTAAATCGACTTTGCAAGGGTCTGGTAGCAGGGTCGCACTTTTTAGGCTGTTACAGTTGGGGCAAAGGTAGATTAGATTGTCATAGTCAGCTTTTAAATCTGGTCGGATTTTCTGCGGAATGAAGTGGTCGATTTGAAAGGCACGTCGCATGTCTGCCCATTGCTCTCGTTGCAGGCAGTATACGCAGCGAAAAGTGAATTCATCGCGGAGCCATGGACGGTATTGCTGATAGTCTGACCACCCGGATGCTCCATGCCGCCGATTGTGAGGGCCAGAGGGGTAGGCGTAAGGATTTGGTTTCATTCTCCTTCCCAGATCCCGCGACGGCGTAGCTCTGCTTCTTGTTTGGCGAGTTCGGCCCTTGGTAATGGCATTACTAAGGCGGATTTTGCTTCAGCAAGTTTCTGAAGTTTTGAGAACTCTTGCTCTTGAGTTGGTGTTAATTTTCCATCGAGCTTTAGATCAATGAGTTTGAGGCGCCTAGAATTAGTGCTCTCCCACTCTGTTGTTATTGCCAAATAATCACAGAGTGAAATCGGAAGATCAAAGTATTCAGGGAAATAGCGATCTTGATGGAAGGGGACGCCGACACGTTTAACGCCTACGAAGTAATCGAGTAGCTTCCGCTCAAGTTCGACTGGAAGTTTATAAAGGTTTAATACCTCAGCATCTATTTTCCAGTGAAGTAATTTTAAGTGCTCGTTATCGGCAGTGGTATCCTCATCTGATGACAAGGTAAACCTACTTTCGTATTGTTGAGTCGCTGAAAAATAAGCATTAACTGCTTTTACTAAATCGGTGGGGATTTCATCGATACTTGGTACCGGACAGGATTTCCACGTGCCTGTAATTATGTCTCGTTTAGTTGAATGCGTGTATGCATATGCATTCATGAATGGAGAATTTGTGAATGCCCAGATTACCTCGTTAGTCCAGGCTTTGGACTTCGTTCGCATCACACTAAACCGATCAGTTAAGCATAGCCCGCGTTTGTCCATCATCGATACGACGCACCACGCATTGCGCTGCACCGGGGAATAATTGCAGATTACCTGCGGCAGTCCTGTAGATTGCCCTGATCTTTTAACTGCTAAAATTGATTCTGATGAGTTTAGGAAAGCTGTTTGGGGAAGGCTGTGAGTTGTTAAATTTGAATTTATTTTGAGAAATCCTTCTTCGTGACCTGCCTTAGGTGTTAAGGACATCCTTTGATGGCCTTCCGGAAATTTTTTATTATCTTTTCCCAGAAAACTAAACCCTCTGCCTATTTTTACGCAGGTATGAAAGTCTTCTATTTCAGAGCAATAATCCCAAATCTCCTCTAGATCGGGCACTCTGAAGTCGTAGTTATTCGCGGCAGAAAATCGGGACGAACTTATCGTGACTTCACTTGTGGCCTTGTATTGGTCTTTGAAATTTTCAATGTCTCCTTCACGAACGCGGCGATAGCGTGTTGTTTGTCCTTTGCCCCCCTTTTTGCCAATCAGTATAGCTGTTTCTACATCAGCGAAATTGAAGACTTTATCAGGGAATAGGCAGATCTCTTCGAATTCCGCTTCTTCTGCTAGCATTTTACGAAAGGGAATCGCGTCTTTGCTGTGGAGAATAACTTGCGGAATAACGAGGCCAAAAACGCCACCTTTTGGTAAAGCTGAAATTGAGCGATATAGCATTTCGGCAGCCTTATTTACATGAGACGGATTTTGATAGTCTCTCGTATATTGCTCACGCTGCTCCGGAGTAAATTTTTCAAATGGTGGGTTTGCTAGTAGAATTCTAGCAGACGAGGCGGCTACCTCTAATCTATCTGTGCTAAAGGCATCACCTTCTTGTAGCTTCCATCCGTTTGGATTGGGAATATCAGTCAGCGTGAGAGAGAGTCTTGCGATTTCGAGTGCAAAAGAATCTTTGTCGCATCCTCTTATATGCTGTCGCAGATAACTGCGTCGTTGCTTCGGTGTCGCGTTTTCTGCCGGTAATAGATTTGTCAGCAAGCGTACTGCAGCGACTAAGAAGCCCCCATGTCCACAAGCAGGCTCAAAGACAGTTCTGTGCTCTTGGGGCATTTCTTCGATCCATGGGGCGAGTCGCCCTACGATGTAATCGATCAGATAGGCTGGCGTGCTGTGTGTGCCTAAGCCTTTACGCACTTCTTTGGAAATTAATGTATTCTCGTAGACATAAGCGAGCGATTCTGTGCTCGCGAGTCGAAGGTCTGCTCTTTGCGATATGACGTTCGCAACTGATTGTAGTGCCTTGAGCTTTTTCTGTGAGGAGATAATTGCTTCTGCCGATTCTCCATAGTGCTGTGCGACACGCTCAAAGACCGTTTCGACATTCGAAAAATCTAGTCGGATGAATCCTTCTACCCGTTTATCGTGCAGCATTTTTGCACCAAGCAGCCAGAACACTGCTTTGACTAACCACTGACCTTGTTTCTCACTTAAATCTGAGGGCCAGCCTAACTTCGCTCGCAAGTCGGAAACTTGATCAAGCAGTAGGCGTTCAATAACTTGCCCCATCTCTTGCTCTACGGCGGGCATGAGTCCTAAGTCTACGAATTCACGCTGATAGCTAGAGTCGAACCGCCCTAATGTTTTCGCACGATAGAGTGTGTTTGGAGAGAGGTCGTCTTTGTGCTCTTTGAAAAAACGTTCAGCATGGTGGATGGGAACGTTTATATACTGTTGAGAATTACTATCTCCTTGCTTCCACCACAGTATCTCTGAGTTGTGGCAAAGTAGGGCTACTGGGGCTCCAGTGCTACGACATGCTGCAGCATCCTCAGCCGGAGTCTTGGTTACATCCATCGCGATGACGCAGGCGGATCGACTGTCGAATGGACGTTGTGAAAATCCAGCCCATGCTGCTGTTCTTCCACCATCAATCGCTAAACCTGACACGAGATTGTCAGAGGTGTATCCGCATCTTTCTAGCCAAGGGCGAAGGGATGAGGCATTCAGCTGTTGGGAAGGGGCTGGCACGGTGCGAAGTTGGATTCTAAACTAGCTTTGGTTATGTGTTCTAGTTATGTTGATGGGAAATTAAATTGCTCGAATTTGATGATCTGTGCCTTAGGCTGAGGACTAAATTTCAACGTATCAAGCGATAACTCCCATGTCATTTTTTTCTCTGCCAGGGAGACCCTTTGCTAGAGTGCATTTGAGTCTTTCTTCTCTTTGAATTCGGGCTCTTCGAAGTAGGTGCCTTTTTCGCGCTCGGTTTGGGCGGATTTTCAGTATTGTGCGAGGATATTTTGAAGAGGGCTCATGTAAATCGAGGTGGGAGTACGCCAAAAAAATTGGGATGTGGAGTGATTCGCTTAAACAAGGAATCGCTAAATTGAGCGGAGGATTCGAGACTAATTGTGAAGACATTGGAAAGAGTGTGTGGCGGGGGTTGAGGGAATTGTGGGGGCGAAAAATGGAGTTGGTTTAATTGGTTTGATTTTTGGAGGGGCGAAAGGTGTTATCGATAATCGTTTTTCTTCGCTTGGTTTGAAATGACTGAGGGTAGGTGGAAACACGGTTGGGGTGCAGCCCGAGAGTGATTTTGAATTGAATTTTTAGGTATAATGGGAAGTGAGAATCAAGGGTCTATGCAGGTGTTGGAATTACCTCAAGGGGTGAGGATTGCGGTGCCGGGTAATCGGCGGTTGATGACTCCATTCGTAATTGCGGAGCAGGGGGATTGGTTCGAGGACGAAATTCGTTGGATGCGGGCGATGTTAAAGCCGGGGATGCGGGTTTTGGATATTGGGGCCAACTATGGAAGCTATGCTTTGAGTGCGGCTAAGGCGGTGGGTGAGAAGGGACGAGTCTGGGCGGTTGAGCCGACTCCCGATGTGGTGAAGCATTTGGAAGAGAGTAAGCGGACGAATGGGTTTGAGAATTTGACTTTGCTGCCTGTCGCTTTGGGTGCGGAGAATGGGGAAGTTTCGTTTTTCGTGAGTGATAATCCTGAGATGAACGCGATGACGCGTGAGTACGAGGGGCAGGTGGAGATCACGGTGCCTTGTCGTACATTGGATGATTTGGCCAGCGAGCAGGGGATTGATGCGATTGATTTTTTGAAGCTGGATGCCGAGGGGCAAGAGATGGCTATTTTAGAGGGCGGTCAGACTGTTTTTCATGAACAGTCGCCGGTGGTACTGTTTGAGGTTTTGCATGGGGCTGGGGTCAATTTGGGCTTTTGGAATGCATTGAAGCCTTTAGGCTACGAGGCGTTCATCTTGTGTCCGAGCTTGAATGTATTGGTATCGGTGGATCCTGATAAATTGCAAGCGGGGTCTACTTTAAATTTATTGGCGTGCAAGCCAGATCGAGCAGCGTGTTTGGAAGCGGATGGCTTTATGGTGAGATCGGCAGAGGTCGGTGAATATGATGCTCCATCTATTGTAGAAGGAGCCCACAAAGAGTATCTGCGTACTTTGAGTTATGGGCGTGAGCAGGAGGCTTCTGGGTTATTTGAGCTTTCAGATAGTGACGAGGGGAGTGCGGCTTATCTAGAAGGTCTTGATTTTTATGCGACAGCTATGGCTCCATCGATTTCGGTGAGTGATAAATTTCGATTGATGTGTGTCGCTTACAACCAGATTCGTTCTGCCTGTACATTGAATGCGACTTTTGGGCGTATGTTGTCGTTGATACGTGTGGCGGGCGAATTGACGGAAAAGTCTACTGCGAAGATCTTGTTGACTCAATTGACGGATGCCATTCGAACTAACGAGGAATTGTCGTTGGCAGAACCGTTTCTATGCCCGTCTCCAGAATTTGATGATATTGATGCCAGCGGTAATATGGGTCGTTTTATTCAAGCATCGGTTGTTTATCAAAAAATTCAATCTTGTGGGTTCTCCTGTTATTTCCGCTTGAAGGATGCCGTTGAGGATATCAAATTGTATGAAGGGCAGGGAATTGAGCATCCGAAGGTCAATCGCATTATTCAGACGATTCAGGGCCTTTCGGGATAGTGATTATTGATCGATTAATATACTTTTTTTCATAAAATAAGTTTGGCTGTGAACGCGTTTTTTTTTGTTAATGACAGTCAAGAGAATGATCTCAAAAAACGATTAAGCTTATGGGTAAACTGATTTTTCTACTTCTGATTGGAGTTGTCTTTTCGGGCTGTATAAATCGGCCAGTCAAAAATACCTCTTTAAGTCCTGAAATCGCTTCTTCGTTCACGGTTGTAGTACTGCCTGATACTCAATGTTATTGTGATGTTCGCTTTGCGGATTCGGCAGAGAAGTGGGGCAATGGGGATTTGAGACAGTATTTTTATGATCAGATTGATTGGATCCTAGAATCATCGAAGCCGTTGAATACGGCGTTCGTTGTACACGAGGGGGATATTGTGCAAGCAGATGATCCGAGAGAGTGGGAGATCGCTAATAAAGCATTTTCGCGCCTCGATGGGCACGTTCCCTACTGTTTGAGTTTGGGGAATCATGATATGGGGATTGTCCCTTCTTCAGATGGAAGGAGCTACAAGTCGGGAATGAATCGACAAACTCGGTTTGATGATTATTTCCCTCAATCGCGATTTTCTAGTGAGTCTTGGTTTGGAGGTTCCTATGATGACACGATGGCGAACGCCTATTATAAATTCACCCCATCAGGAGTTAATATGTTGGTGATCAGTTTGGAATATCACCCGCGAGATGAAGTGCTTGAGTGGGCAAATGAGGTTTGTCAGGAGAATTTGGATTATGAAGTTATTGTGCTCACTCATCGCTATTTATCTCGAGACAATACACGGATATCTACGGATGCGAAAATGGAAGGTAATGCGGGTGAAGCGATGTGGCAGAAGTTTGTTTCGCGTCAGCCCAATATCTTTATGGTTCTCTGCGGCCATATCGCTGGAGAAGGCTACCTCTTGTCTGAGGGTGTTCATGGGAATGAGGTGCATCAAATCCTCTGCGATTATCAATCGCGACATAATGGGGGAGAATCGTGGTTACGTTACTTGACTTTCGATCCTGAAAAAGGAGCAATTGAAGTGTTTACGTATAACCCCAGTTTGGATGTACATGAGGAGGTTCCGGAGAGTCGATTTCGGATAGAGTACCCGATGGGGCGTAATTGATTTTTTGATGTCGGTGGCACCTCGAAAGTAGCGTTTGGGAGGTGAGCCCGCTCCTGATGTTTTTACGTGTTTGAAAGAGAGCACACTTGGGAGATCGATGAGGTTTATTAGTTGGTGACCCTTTTGTTTTTCTTATAGTAGGTGCCTTTGTGGTGGTAGAAGTGATCTAGGGATTTCCTTCTGGGCTCGGATCGTTTAAAAGTAGCCTGGTGCACCGGTTGGTCGTTCTCTGCGTGGTCTGGGTTTTGGGGCTGTATCCTTTGGGTTTTCAATTTCTTGAGTTCCAATTACTTTCCATATGCACCCACTGGTTTTACTCATTATGTAGAGGTTGTTTTGAGCGTCTTGCCCGAGGCGTAGGTCGGCTCGTCTGTCTTCGACTATTTCGGAGATTGTTCGTTCCTCTCCGTCGATAATTAGGCTAAGTTCTAGGGGAATGACTGGGGTGCCTGATTCGTGATTCGTTAGGTTAGCCATGAAGAGGCGTCCACTGACTATATCTCCGAATAGATAGGCTCCCTTTAATTTGGGTAGATTCTCATCGTAGCAGACGTAACCACCGGCAATGGCATGCATCTCGTCATGATCCAATTGGATTAAAGGATCGGTGGCTTTTCGTCCTTCGGTTGGTTTCGGGAATACGAGGTTCTGTCTTGCGTTGAGATCGGCTTCGAAGCTGCCTTCGTAGGCGGGCCAGCCGTAGTCTCCTCCATTCACGACATCGTTGACCTCCTCTATGTTATGGTGGCCGATGTCAGTGACTAACATTTTTCCCGACTTGTCCCAACTGATTGTATTGGGATTTCTAAATCCGTAGGCGTAAATCTCTTTCAGAGCCGTTTGGTCTCCGTATGTTGGGGAGGCGAATGGGTTGTTGGAGGGGATGCCGTATTGACCATTTTCTGCGTTGTTACCTTTGGGATCGATTCTGAGAATCTTTCCCCATGGCAACGCAGTGCTGTCGAATAAGTCGGGGCGATTGCGATAGGATGCCGCAGCGTCTCCAATACCAATATACATGAGACCGAAGTCTTTGTCGCCCTCTGTTGCATTTGGGTCGAAAGTGATTTCCTGAACACAGTGTGCGGTTCCGTGAACATCGATTCTAAGGATTTCACGACCTTTTCCATCGAGAACGTTTTTGTGTGTCTCGTTGGTTTTCCATTCGGTGATTACGTATTGGAAACGTGGTTCTTCAGTTTCTGGTAAGGTGAAGTCGGAGGTTTTGTCCGCTGGAATTTCTGAGTGGTTAGTATAGAGTAGTCCGTCTTCGCTAAAATTTGGACTGAAGGTGAAGCTATTTAATCCACTGGCGAGCCCAGGCTCTGTTATGAATTGAGGGAAGCGGTCGTTTAGGTCGAGAAAGAGAACGGGTTGATTGTCTATGACCTCATAGAGGTATCCGAACATGTCGTTAACGAATACACGATGAGTGTCTCCGTCCATAATGCCTGCGAGTTTGTTGATTTTAGCGAGAGGGGCTCTTTCCTTGCGAGCTGGAACGCATATGTATTTTTCAAGTATGAGTCCTATGTGCGAATGTTCGACAGCTTCGGGAATTGGGTTACGGATGGCTCCTTCACGTGTTGACTCTGGTTGGCGCTCGCGCGGCTCTCTTTTGTTTATGTACATAAACGCGAGAAGGGATTCGATGTCCTCGTGTGGTAGTTTGAAGGAGGGCATAATGGTTTTGTAGCGCTCCATTAACCATTCTGTACGTTCGTCGCCGCTGTCGATTACTGCTTTAGGATCTTTTATGAAGTCTATGAGCCATTGTTTTTCGACTTGGTACATGACTCTGGCGAGGCCGGGCCCGATCTCCCCGCTACGACTGAAATCGTGGCAGGCACCGCAGTATTGGCTAAAGAGGTTTTTGCCTTTTGTTTGGTCCTCAATGGACTCGCTGTATCCTTGGGTAGTGGGATCTACGCGTTTTCTTTGAGCGTCGGCGATGGTGCAGATTGCGAAAATTGTTAGGATGAATGTAGCGGAGCGTAAGATATTCGACATAGAGGTCATTTGGAGGCCACGTTTTGTTCGTTGTTTTGATTGCAAAGAATATTTATTTTTTGGAGTTCTTATTTTTTGAGAGAGAAGGGGTGCGTGTGTACTGTGACTATTCTAGTAGGCGATTAGTAGACAAGTGAGGTTGGTTGCGACTGCGGGGAGCCAGAGGTAACGGAGGGGGGATTTCCAGTTTTTGGAATAGGCCCAGGTTAGGA
>CAWVWU010000134.1:0-10358 GCA_963933925.1 uncultured Puniceicoccaceae bacterium | reverse complement strand
AACTCCCAACTCATCTACGCACACCGTCTTGACGTTCCCGATATCGCGGAAACCATGTACGCCCCGCGCCTTTCTTACATCTTAGATCTTCCCGATCAAAGTACCGTAAGAACAAGCATCCAACGCTCACTCCGCATGATGCCACTTCGAGCGCAGTACTTGTACGACAAAGACGATAGAGATTCATCAATAAATGGCATCGATCACGAGAAGCTCGATAGCCTAGAAGTCGCCTACTCCAAAGTATTCAATGAGTCTACCCTAGTCGAAGTCAATGCCTACTACAACGACATGGACACCGTTGGGTACACAGGCACGAAATTAGAATTTCTTGGCGACATGCAACTCTTCGGGATCGAGCTACAGGCAAAGTTCCAGTGGAAGAATACAACCCTGATCGCCAATCACTCCTACCTAAACCTCATCGACTGGACCATGAACCCAGACCTAAGAGACGGAATAAACCGCAACAACATCTCCTTTTCTGACTACCTCTACACCTCAACGAGAGGCGACGAGGACATAACTGTCTCAAACTACGGTAACAGCCTCAATAATTGGTCCACCAATTCGAGCCGTCTCATCCTTACGTCCCACTTCATGGACCGAAAACTAGTCACCCACATCAGTGCCCGTATGAACTGGGATCACGAAGGCTCTTACGATGAAATGGAAATGTTCCAACGGGCCTACGACAACTTCAATACCAGTACCCTCGACGCCGATGCACTTGCCCTATTCGAAAATCAACGCTCAGAGTTCGAACGTGAACGAGCCCTCCTCGACGCCGAGGACGCCTACCAGCAAGATCTCAGCGTGAACGCATCACTGAGCTACAGCTGGGAAACCAAGCACGACTCAAAGATCGTCGCCACTCTTTACGCCGCTAACATTCTCGGAGACCTCAAGCGCTACTACGTCAGCACAGGCTCAAGCAGAGAATATCCCCAACGACTCCAATATCTCGAAGAGCCCACCAGCATCGGCCTCCGAATCTCCGTAAAGTACCGCTAGATCGCGGTACTACCCTCAATCCTCTTGAGCGATGACGACTCTATTTTTAGATACTCACCTGGAGTACAACCGACGTAGCGTTTAAAGATCGATAGAAATAAGCCAAGTCTTGGAAACCAGACTCATGGCAGGCGTAGACGACATGACCTGTTTCGCAGGCAACTTCGGCAAGCGCGTCCGTTCAGCCGACCTTATGGACATCGGCATTATTCCACCCATCCCCGTCGAAAAGATCGACGCCTGTGGCAACACCTCCTTAAAAAGAGCAATCTACTCCACCATGGATCGTGAAGCTCTCACTCGTATGAAAAATATTATTTCAAATTTGGAATTCATAGAGCTCAACGCTCAACCCACATTTCAAAACGATTTTATCAATGCCCTCTTAATACTCAACCTGACGCTCGACTTCGGACTCACTAAGAAATAAGGCCAACTGGAACATTTATCTCTCATTTCGCAGAGTAACCCACTCACTAAACGAATCGCTTGCGGTATTCGCGAGGGGACATCTTAAACGACCTTCGGAACAGCCGTGTGAAGTGAGCACTGTCGGAAAATCCAAGGCGATGGGCTATCTCGCTGAGGTTTTCCTGCGAATGCATCAAGGCCCAACTGGCGTGCTGCAAACGGCGCCTCTGAAAGCAACTCATCGGGCTCTCTCCAGTCAGTTTCCCAAAACAACGACTAAGATAGTCGGGCGTGATTCCGATTGCGTTCGCCCAACCTTTGACATCACACGCCTTGCTCTCTGACAGGGTTCTCTCGATACACTTGTAGACATGTTGGACCAGCCGATCCTGCAGAAAACGGTGGTCAAGATCGAGCTGGCAACTGAATTCTTCCTCCAGAAGAGCGAAGCATTTCAACAGGGAAGCACGCATGAGTACTTGGTTCGCGTTTTTCTGCTTAGACAACTGTTCGAGAAATTGCAGTTCCGCCGATATAGTACCGGTACTTGGTTCGCGTAGGGAAATATGGACAGGGGCGGAAATTACTCGGCCAGGAAACAGATTATATCCAAAAAACAACATACACAGAACCGGCGCTTCCTGCAGCAAACTCGCGTCTCGCAGTAACCATTCTGCAAGGTAGTAGATATTGTAAACGTACAATTCCTTCGGCTTATCGATCGCGTGGACTTGCCCCGGAGCAACGATCAAAAGATCACCCGCTTCCAGAGTGCGTTCGCTCATCTCTGTCCGATGCTTAGCTGTCCCTGATCGAATTAAGGAAAGCTCGTAAAACTCGTGGTCGTGGGCTCCCACTGGCTCGGACATATTCTCCAAGTTCTGCACGCGTATCGGGCGATTAACCGACAATTGAACCTGCTCTTGAGAAACCGTGTGAGATGGGGAAAGCATATCGGAAATATACAAGAATGAGTTAGCAGCAATTCAAGCGTTTTATCGAAAAATTTGCTACTCTGGACAATAGCCCACTAAGCGAATCTAATCATGACCCCAAGAGAACGAGTTGAAGCCGTCATCCGACATGAAAAACCTGACCGCATGCCAATATACGGTTGGGTTCGATTTAATATGGAGGATAAGATTAACGATCGATTCGGTTCGGTAGAAGCCTTCGAGGATCACTACGAATTCGATTTGGCCCATCTGTTCGGGGGGCCGGAAGCCAACTTCCTCGGCGAGGAATACGCAGCCAAAAAAAAGGCAGGAGCGACCATAGAACCTCCGGACGTCGTAGACCTCCCTTTGAATGATCCGGAAGAAGACCAGAAGTTTGACGATCTGCGCGCCCAGATCAAACATCACAAGACCGATCGCTCGCGTTTTGTCTACGTTCAGACTCCCGGCCTCTTCGAACAGCTAAACACTGTTTTTGGTATCGAAGATCACCTGTGCTACTTTCTCGAATTCCCGGATGAGCTGAAGGAAGTCTACCGCAAACAAGCGGAATGGAACAGGAAGTTCGCCGGCAAGTGCCTGGATCTGGGAGTGGACATGATCCACGTGTCAGACGACTGGGGCAGCCAAAAGAGCCTTTTGTTTAGCCCCAAGGTCTGGTGGGATATGATCTATCCTGGACACAAACTCGTAGCCGACTACGTGAAGGGGCGCGGTGGGTACGTTAGCTTGCACAGCGATGGTGATATAAACTTAGTCGTCGATGGCATCAAAAAAATTGGATACGACGTCGTGCACCCATGGCAAGAATCCGCCGGCATGAGCTACGAGGATTTTCTAAAGAACCACAGCGACAGCTTCTCCATCATGAGCGGCTACGACATTCAAACCACATTGGGATTCGGTCGCCTGGACGACGTTCGATCCGCCGCTGAAAGAGTCGTTCGACTGTTTGGCGATGGGGGGCTAATATTCTGCACCACGCACTTCGTGCAAGACCACTGCAGCATCGACGAACTAACGTACGCATACGACACGATTTGCAATCTGACCAGAACTTAGAAGCGAGTCAGGAACCCAACGAGCCAATCTAATCGAAACTTCCCTAGTAATACGCAATGGAAAACTCACTACAAAAACTCACTGAGGCCATAAAAACAGGAAAACGAAACGAGGCACGAGTTGCCACTCAGGCCGCCTTAGACGCAGGCATCGTTCCAGAATCGATTCTGAGTGCTTTGTCCGAGGGCATGGACGATGTCGGCTGCCGTTTCAAGGCCAACAATATCTTCGTACCAGAAGTGCTGGTCGCCGCACGAGCTATGAAGACGAGCATGGAGATTCTAGGACCTGAGCTGGTGAAGTCGGGTATAGAGCCTGAACACACGCTCGTCATCGGCACCGTCCAAGGAGACATGCATGACATCGGTAAAAATCTCGTTGCGATGATGATGAAGGGAGCGAACTTCAAAGTCATCGACCTGGGCACCAACGTCCCCGCCCAAACGATTCTCGACGCGGCACTCGAACACAAGGCGGATCTAGTCGGGCTTTCCGCCCTGTTGACCACAACGATGCCTGCCATGAGGGAAACAGTTACTCTCTTAAGGACGGAGAGGCACCCATTTAAAGTGATCATTGGAGGAGCTCCCATCTCCCAGGAATTCGCAGACGAAATCGGAGCGGACGGATTCGCCACTGACGCTGCCAGCACGGTCGAACTGGCTCGGTCACTGGTCTCGAGCTCATGAATAACGTCCGCAGGAACGAGACGGCCCAGATATCCTCTTCAAGTTTTCAAATTAATCATTAGAATCCAATGACAGGAAAAGAAATTCTCCTAAAAGCTTTGCGAAACGAGCCCACGCCTCGCGTTCCATGGGTTCCTTTCGTAGGCGTTCACGGTGGATCCCTAGCGGGCTTCGATGCGAAAGACTATCTAGAATCGGCAGAGCGGATCGTCGCCGGTCTCAAGATAGCCGCCGAGCGCTACAAGCCGGACGGATTTCCAGTCGTATTCGACCTTCAATTGGAAGCGGAGATCCTAGGTTGCCAACTGACTTGGGCCAAAGAAACGCCACCTGCCGTGACATCCCATCCCCTAGGCCCCGACTACGCGATCGAAGCCTTGCCCGAATTTTCCGTCGATAAGGGCCGCATGCCCTTGGCCCTGGAGGCCGTTCGCCAGATCAAAAGAGACCTTGGCGAAGAGGTCGCCCTCTACGGCCTATTAACCGGGCCTCTCACGCTCGCCCTTCACTTGCGTGGCGACGACGTACTGCTCGACATGTTCGACGAGGAGGATGGGGTTGAGAAACTTTTCGACTACTGTGCCGGCATCGCCAATCAAATGGTCGATGCCTACCTCGAAGCGGGTATCGACGTGATCGCTGTGGTAGATCCCATGATTAGCCAAATCGGGCCGGACCATTTCACGGATAGCGTGGCTCCTCACTTGAATGACATCTTCGCCCACATCCGAGACAAAGGAGCTCTCTCCTCTCTTTTCGTGTGCGGAAACGCGACTCGAAACCTGGAGGCCATGTGCTCAACAGTATGCGACAATATTTCAGTGGACGAAAACGTTGACCTTGCCGCACTCGCCAAAGTTGCACGAGCGAGCGGCAAATCATTTGGAGGGAATCTGCAGCTAACGAAGGTCTTGCTGCTCGGCGACACAAACGACACCAAACGGGAGGTTGTGCGATGCTTGGACCAAGCAGGCGAAGGCACAGGGTTCGTCCTCGCTCCCGGATGCGACCTCCCCTACGCTGTCAAACCCGAAAACCTTGAAGCAGTCGCCGAACTCGCCCGCGATCCCTACCAAATCGAAGTCGCTCGAAAACTCCCTCCAAAGGATTCAAACGATGCTTTCGATGATTTTTCCATCCCAACCTATTCTGCGGAACCAGCCGTGATCGTCGACGTTGTTACCCTTGACTCCGCTGGCTGTGCTCCTTGTGCCTACATGCTGGCTGCTGCAAAAAAAGCGGCAAGCGAATACGGTCTACCCATCGACGTGCGAGAGCACAAAATCACCTGCCGCGACGGACTGGCCTACATGGCGAAACTTGGAGTCACGGCCATTCCCAGCATCTGCGTGGACGGCCAAGAGCAATTCGCTTCGATCATCCCCGATCGCAAGGAGCTCGTCGCTCGGTACGCAAACGCAGCCGCAGCGAAATGAAAATCCCCATCGTCCTAGTCACTGGATTCTTGGGAAGCGGCAAGACCACTTTTCTTCGCCAGATCGCCGAGGCAAATCCTGATTGGCGATTGATCTTCCTCGTCAACGAATTCTCCGAAACGAGCATTGACGAGAAAGTCCTCGCATCCACAGGAACGCCGACGCAAAGCGTGGCAGGCGGCAGCCTCTTCTGCGAATGTAAGGCAGGCGAATTTCTCCGCGTCATGAGAGAAACCGTTCTTCCTGCCCACCGAGCGAATCCCTTGGATGCGGTGATCGTCGAAACGAGCGGAACGGCGAATCCAGATGCCATCGGGCGTCTCATCCTAGATCACGGACTGAGCGAGCAGTTCGTCCTTCACCGCATCGTGAGCATCGTAGCTCCGTTAAGTTTTCAAAAGCTCGTTCGCAACCTTCCAGTCCTTGATAGCCAAATACGATGTAGTGATCTAATCGTTATCAACAAAACCGACACTGTTGACGAAGCCACACTCCAAGCAGTCGAAGAGGAGATCCGTCTCCACAACAAAGACGCCACGCTAGTTCAAGCCCAGCACTGCAAAACTCCTTTCGCCCTGACGCGTTCACTGCGCCGACTCCCTCAAGGCGAACTTTCCACCTGCGATGCAAATCCCTTCGCCACTGTTTCTGTAGACTGGCCCGAGGAGCGAAGCATCGACGACGCACACCGCTGGCTTGAAGGGCTTCCAGCTTCAGTTCTCCGCGTCAAAGGTCGGATCCGAACCTCCGATGGATTTTGGCAGATAGAGCGCACCGTGGATTCCACGGACATCGTATCGATTTCCCAAGACGGCGTCTCAACCGCCTCCACCTTGGTCCTAATCGCTCACGAGGATCACGAATCGATTCTCGAAGAGGCAGCAATTAATCTTCAAAAAAGCTCTACGCATGCCTAACCCCGGAAAATATTCCGTACTGGCCTGCGATGTCTTCGAGGAGGAACTGGAATCACTCGGAGGATCAAATCCCCCTTGGAACAGTATACATTATTTGGAGATGGGCCTCCACGACCAGCCTGATCTGTTGCGGAAGTCCATTTCTCTCGCCCTTCAAAAACTGGAAAAAGACTCAGCGATTCAAACAATCGTTTTAGCGTACGGGCTATGCGGGACTGGCCTCGTCGGTATTTCGGCTGGACGCTGCCAGCTGACAATTCCACGTGCCCATGATTGCGTATCCATCCTGCTCGGATCAGCGAAAAGACACGAACAAGTCCTCCAGGTGAATCCCGGAACCTATTTCTATTCGCCGGGCTGGGTTCGAGGAAAACGAGTCCCCGGACCTGACCGCGAGACAAAGCTGAGGTCATTTTACGCACAACGATACGGTGAAGACGAAGAGCTTCTGCACGATCTTATCGAGGCAGACCGAGAAAGCTTCGCTCACCACAATTGTGCAGCCTACGTAGATCTGACCCAGAATTCGGAAGCCGAGAATTACTGCAAAAACTGTGCCCAATCGCTTGGTTGGGAATACCGCAAGATTGAAGGCGACGCCCGTCTTCTCCACGATTTGCTCTATGGCCCCTGGGACGACGAACGCTTTCTCATTGTAAAGCCTGGCCGCTCGATCGCTTTAAGCGGAGATTTCAAAGTCCTTCGAGAGCAGTAGAGAGATTAGAGTTCTTGGTGCCTTGAAAATTATTGGACTGGAAGTCAATTCCGCCAAACTAGTCGATCTGTAAATTAAAGCATCCCGTATTAGGATACTCATAATTTCAGCATCGTCTTTAAAATCTCAAACGTTCGAACGCAGCAGAAAGATCGCCTCCTCCAGAGGAGTCGATCCGCTCCTCTCGTTTTCCACGATGAACAAAGGCAGACGCATTTTCTCCAAGCAAGGTTACCTTTCCCCCACGCACACGCACCATACCGGGATTCGTCACGCCAACGACAAACGTATCCTTATTATATCTACAGTAGTTTCGAATCTTCCATTGTCTACTATCGAAAAGCGACTTCTCCGATTCAGGATCCGGATGGTGTGGATTGTAACTGGCATTTAACAATCCCAACGAACGGCGTGTTGGAACATCCACCAAAGGGAAATCATTTGTTGTTCCAATATCCACTCCTCCTATATTCGATCCAGCACTTGATCCTGCATAAGGGATTCCAGCACGCACACGCGCCCTCAGAGCCCATACCGCGTTGCGATCATAAAGCTCTCTTAACAACAAAAAGGTATTCCCGCCGCTTACATAAAATGCGTCCGCCTGCTCGATCGCACGTATCGATTCCTCTACGGGGACCCGATGCAAAGAACTCACCTCGAACCCAGAGCCAATTTTAGAAAAGGTCTGTTGCATTCGCTTTTCATAAGCATCGCGATCCTCCGGCAAGCTAGCGAAGTTGATAAGCAAAATCCTTTTTCTCCCATGATAAAGATCGGCCAATTCTTCGTATCCTTGTTCTAAGGTAGCTTTGCCTTTCAAGGTTGTTGCACTAATCAACAATGCATCCACCAAACCAGAGTCAACGCGACTAGCCGCAACGAGCGGCAAACGACTCACCAATCCGAATATGGAAAGAGGCAAGACTCGCTTAAGAAAACCACGTCGAGAAGCGGCGAAACCGGGAATTCTATTCGCAAACCTGTTCACTTTTTCAATTTCCTATTTAAAAGGAACCACACCTAAATCAAAAACATACGCTCCCTTAAGTCCACCATCATTCCAAGTCCTACCTTCATTATCTGAATACAAGGTACCTTCCTCGAAGGTCGACACCCACAAACGACCGGCATAATTGGGATCATAAGTCATTGCCGTCACGTTTCTCGAAGGCAATCCTGCTCCACGATCAACCCACGATGTGCCGCCATCATTTGAAACCCAAACGCCAGTATCCCAACCGGCAGCGGCAAGTCGGGATTCATCACTCGAATCCATAGCAACTGCGTATACATTCGCATCATCGAGTTCAGGTGCAGACTCCGACCAGCTCTTGCCATCATTCGTCGAAAGGAACACGCCCTCGCCCTCCGTACCCGCGATCCAGAGATCCGGGTTCGCCGCACTCCTAGCAATTCGCAAAATCGCTAATCGAGGGGAGCTCCGCACTCCTCTCCAGCTCTTCGCTCCATCGTTACTTTGATAGATTCCATCCGCCGTTCCAAGCAAGAGTCGCTTGGGCTTGCGATGGTCCACAATAATCGTTCGAGAGTAACGTTCGGCCAAGCCTTTGTTTGCTCGAGCCCACGTGTCACCTCCGTCTCGGCTTACGCTTATCCCCCACACGGACGCGGCATAGACATTATTTCCATCGGTTGGATCAATCGCAATCTTCGTAAAATCGCTTTCTCGCCAACCGGACGTCATCCGCCACGTATCTCCTCCATCTTGGGAACGGACGATCCCATTCCCACAAGCGAGAAAAACAACCTCCGGATTAGAAGGGTCGATCGCAATACTACTGACCGACTGTATCACCGGGCCCGTTCGTTCCCATGTATCCGATTTATGATCATAAAGAAATACGCCGGAGTCAGTTGGAATCGGGCTTGATTCCTGAGCCTTCGTCATTGCGAGAGCAGTAAATATCTTCCCCTCCTCCGCTGCCTCGATCTGTGGGTTGAACACCACAAAAGCTAAGAAACAAGTGGCTAGATTTAAAGGTAGGATCTTCATTCTGCAGGTAAAATTGTAGATTCGATTTTGAGATTCTTGAAATCGAGGAAGTAACGTTCCTGTCCATATTTGATTTCAAGTGACTGGCTTTCTCGCTCGGCTTGTGAATACGGACCGTCGAATAATTTCCATTTGGATAGATCGACTTTTTTCCCATCGACAGATAAAGTCTCACCATATTTCGCAAGGAGCGTTTTCCCTGCCAGATTTGTGAAAGTGACAGAAGGGGTTGGATCGAGAGAGAATTCGAGCGGCAAAGCACGAATCGCAGCTTGAAAGATTTCGTAAGAATCGAAATCCGAAACCGGAGCCACCTGCACAACATATCCATTTTTCAATGAGCGACTAACAAAACATTCACTCCCCGCGGCGAGTTCTTCGAAGTTCGTACTAAACCAAGCCCCCGCACCGCTTTTTAGCAAACCGGTCCAATCGACTTCCTTCCACTCACCTTGAGCAAGGGGTCGGTAAGCGACATACACCGGACCACCATGGCCAAAGATCCAGCCAGACTTGTCTTCAATACGATTCTTCAGGTCACGAGAAAACAAAGTATTAATCAAAGGGAAGCGGGTGCCTTCTGGAATATCGTACAGTGCAATCAAGGTCGACTCATCCTGGAACACATGTTCGTAAGGGGAGCCACCTTCAAGCTTGTCGGGCGAATCGTAATCCACCTTGGAACGAGCAATTAAGTTAGTCACCGTATCCCAATCAGAGGGAAAATACATAGTGCCCTCGAGCGGCGATGAAAAAGGCTGTAACCCGAACATCGTATTCGTTTTCCCTGCGGCGTCTTCTTCCCGCCAAATCAAACTCCAAGTCTGCTGCTGGATCGGCTGTAGCAACCCGCCCTGCGAGGATCCAAGGATATAATCTGGATGCACGTAGCTATATTTATAGACCGGTATGGTGCTCTTCTCGTCGATCTCAAACGCATCCGGCCCTGCATTACGCAAACGCCAACGAGTCCGCTTCAACTCACGTTGCACGTAAGCTTTTTTAGTGCGCCCATGTGCAATACGAAAAAGAATAGGCGGCGGAGCATACCCACTGAGAGCAATCAGAGTATTGCCGCTATTAGCCCGATAGTTACCTTGATTAAAAAATAACCAGCCATGAGCGGCACCCGCCGTAAGCG
>CAWVWU010000133.1:0-10394 GCA_963933925.1 uncultured Puniceicoccaceae bacterium | reverse complement strand
TCTCTTCCAATTCGGAGATAGCGGATACGGGATACGCTATTATGGCCTAGCGTATGTACTCGGATTTCTATCCGGGCTCTGGTTACTCTCCCGCTACTACAAGAAGGGACTCTCTCCTTTCGATGCCAATCAGCGCACCGACCTCTTTTTCGCCCTCATGGTAGGTGTCCTCCTCGGCGGCCGACTCGGCTATCTCTTATTCTACGAAGCACCTTCCACACTGATTCGGGACCCACTCATCCTCATTCAAGTATGGAAAGGGGGCATGGCCAGCCACGGCGGATTTGTCGGCGTCCTCCTCGCAGCGGTCTACATCAGTCGTAAGTTCAAAAACCCATTTTGGAACACCGCTGACCTGGTCTGCACTCTAGCACCCGCAGGACTTCTCTTCGGCCGCATTGCTAATTTTATCAATGGAGAGCTTTGGGGCAAAGCAACAACCGTCCCATGGGCCGTGATATTCCCCATGGATCCAGAGCGTCTCCCCCGACATCCCTCTCAACTCTACGAAGCCGCACTCGAAGGACTCTTTATGCTCCTCTACTCACAATGGCGTGTATGGAAGACTCCCGTACTCAAACAGTATCCAGGAAAGCTTTCAGGCGAATTTCTCCTCCTCTACTCCATTGTACGCGTCATCGGCGAACAATTCCGTGAACCTGACTACGGAATCGCTCTCATCTTCGGCCTAAGCCGAGGTTCAGTCCTCTCGATCGCCATGGGAATCGTCGGACTCGTCATCATAATCCGATCACACCGAGCCGCTCAAAAAACTTAAAATAAGCTCCCCCAAGGAATGAAGTATCCTTGGCCCTTCGAATCTTGAACCTAGTCGATAAGCTTCCAGGTAACCCTATTACCGAAGACTGAACAACATCCAGTCCTACTAAATTGAGCTTAAAGAAAAGGAGGAGAGCCACTCTTCCCCTCCTTATACCCTCGACCATCAACAAATGGGGAATACTCAATTTCAAAAGAAATCTTCGTGATCTCTGTGCCCTATAGTTTATCCCGCGACTGCGGTGATGGGCAAAAAAGCACAACCAAATCCCCAAAGCCCTACCCTAATTCTTCTTAACGTTCTTCAACGCCTTCGCCCAAGGGCTCGATGCAGGAACTGGCTTGTCCTCTTCCACTTCCTTGGTCTCCTCGGCTTGAACTTCCTGAACCTCTTCAGCTGACTCGACTACAGCTTCGACAACCTCGACGATCTCCTCCTCCTGAGCTTCAGCCACTTCTGGCTTTTCATCTGCCACTGTCTCAATAACGGCCTCCACCAAAAGCTCAGTCTCAACCTCTTCTGAAATCTCCACTACTGATTCAGCCACAGAATCTTCTTCGTCGAGAGTCTCCACGGAAGGCTCCTCAACAACAGTTTCTTCTTCGGGCAACTCTACAGAAGGCTCAACGACAGTTTCTTCTTCGGGCAACTCTACAGAAGGCTCAACGACAGCGACCGTTTCAATCTCTTCCGCGACGACTTCGTCGGTCTGATCTTCAGCAACCTCATCAGTTACTTCATTCTCAACAATCGCTTCCGCCTCATCTTCAACAATCGCATCGGACACCTCAGCAACTTCAATACCCTTCGGCTCAGTCACTTCCTCGCTTACTACGGTCTCAACGGCTTCAGAAGAAGCAACCTCAGCCACTTCTCCTAGATCCTTACGTGGCTTAGGGATCCACTGGACACCGGAGTCACGCTTGCGATCCTTCTTGCTCTTACGCTTCCCTTTTACGGGTGCCTTGTCGGCAACAGTCGCTTCCGGATTCCATTCTTCCGGAACAAAGCCTTCGATACGTTCACGTTCGAGAGAAATCTCATTTCGCTTTTCGATCAAAAGGAAATGCTTGTGATCTTCCTGGCTAACAAAATTCACTGCCACACCGGTCTTACCGGCACGCCCAGTACGACCGATACGATGAACGTAATCAGCAGTCGAACGGGGAAGATCGTAGTTCACAACAAACGGAAGGTCCGCAATGTCGATCCCGCGAGCCGCCACATCAGTCGCGATCAATACGCGAGTTTTGCTTTCCTTAAACTGCTGCAGCGCACGACTACGCTTATCCTGGCTCAAATTTCCATGTAACGAAGCCGAACGAATTCCGTTCTTGGCCAATTTCGCCGAAAGGTTTTCTGCCCGGCGCTTCGTACCCACAAACACCAAAACCCGTTCCCAGTTCTCAGTCTCCATCAAGTGACGCAGCAACGCAGTCCGTGAGTCACGCTCTACTTCAATCGCCCGTTGCTCGATGCTCGTAACCGTATGCGACTCCCCCTCCATCTCGATCTTGTCTGGATCGACAAGAAGCTTATCTGCCATCTCAACAACCGCTTCCGGGAAGGTAGCTGAAAACAATAGATTTTGACGTTTTTCAGGAATTAACTCGAGAATTTTGTTCAATTCCTCCGCAAAACCGAGTGCCAGCAGTCTATCTGCTTCGTCTAAAACCAAGGTATCAATCTCCTCTAAGCTCAAAACCTCACGCTCCACCAAATCGATCAAACGCCCCGGTGTCGCCACCACGATATCCGATCCCTTGCTCGCCAAATACATCTGAGGCCCGTAGCTCACCCCACCAAACGCCACCAACGTACGCGGTGCGAAGGGCAAGGACTGACCATAACGTGCGATTGATTCGCCAACCTGATCCGCCAACTCACGGGTAGGAACTAAGATCAAAGCACACGGATTCAACGACTTACGCTTTTCTTCCGTAAAACGCTGCAAGATCGGCAACGAAAACGCCGCTGTCTTTCCTGAACCCGTTTGAGCAGCCGCTAATAGATCGCCTCCTTTGATAACCAGCGGAATCGCTGTTTTTTGAACGGACGTAGCCGAACCATAGCCCAACTCATTGAGCGTAGTGAGAAGAAAATCTGACAATCCAAGCGAATCAAATGACATAAGGGACACCGCTATGGCCTTCCCCCCTCCGCTGCAATTGAAATGTTTACGACAAGGACTATTACCGAGTCAAAACACTAACCTACTCGTCTCCCGTGTAAGGTTTTCCAGTCCAGGGGTTGATTCCCGATCTCGGTTCCTTCCGAGGAGAATCCTTTTTCTCAACTTCTGGAGTCGGAGGCAGGGGGGCTCTCTTCGGGACGGGCTTATCATGTGCTCTCAAGTAAAGATCCTCTACTTTTCTTCGTGCCCACTCCGTCTTACGCAAGAACGTGAGACTCGATTTGATACTCGGATTCATCTGAAAACACTTAATCCTAATCCGATCTCCCAGTTCCTCCCAATCATAACGCTCAACCAAATCGGTCAAAATCACCTTAAGGCTCACTCCGTGAAGGGGGTCTTTATGCTTCTGGTCACTCATTTCCACCCCTTATCACCCATTCCCAAAACCACGTCAAGCAACGTACTCCAACCCAACGTAGAAGCGGCATCCTGCCGCTTTACCTCACAAAATCTTCCATCCACCATCTTCATCTTCCATCCACGTCATCCCCCCAGCTTTTACGATCTTCACAGCCTACCGAGCATAGTCTTGGCGACGACTGGTCGCTTTACGGATAAAACCTACTCAATCTCTTCAAAAATCACCACCTCACCGTACTCCGCGTACTCGAATCCGCTTCGCGGATGGGCGGTTGAAACTCCCTCATCCCACCGCATTTAAAACTACCTGAAACGGGGCTGTCTCCAAAACGCCAAACTGCACGTGTCTCGTCTTCCGATTACGGCTCAAGCGAGGCGAAGCGATTCCACAGAGAAACCGTGCATCCTCGCGTGCCGATTCACGGGGGATAGGACGCTCTCCTAAGAACTTCTTAATCTCATTACGTTCACCCACACTTAATTCACGATTAGCTTCATCCAAAGACGTCGATGCCCCACGCTTGCAATAACTACAATGCCCGCACGGGCCACCCAGATCTTCGCCAAAATACGATAACAAAAACTGCGTCTTACAGGACTCTACATTCAACAAGTCAACCACCTGTCGTGTCCGCTCCAAGTTTCCCTGCTCATTGCGTAGCACCTTCTCAACCAGCTCTTCACTGATCTCCCCACCATCAGGACGCTGCAAAATCACCATCCCTTGACGCAACCCGGTCACCCCTACTTCAAGCCGCCCCGTCTCTTCCAAATGGCCAAAAGCCTTAACGATTCGATTGCGATCTGTTCCGATCGCTTCGGCGGCTTCGTCCAAACTTACGTAGCTCCAAGTCGATTTCTTGGTAGACTGCCCAAAGACCTTTCTGAGAAATTCTCCAGGCTCGCCCTTAAAAGATCCTAAAATTTCCGACTGTGAATCGAGGTATTTGAATTTGTATTCACTATAGAAAGGTTTCGTGAATTTTATTACGCCCTTTAACTCAAGATAAGTGAACAGAGTACTCAAAACTAAAGGACGAATATCGGTAGAATGAGAGAGGTGATAAATCGAAACATCGAAATTATCCTCTTGCGATAAGATGAAATAAACAAGCCCCTCAATCGCCTTCTTCGTCGGCGTATCTCCAAAAATAAAATTCTCCAAGACAATCAGATCTTCACTCGACCCAAGCACCTCGCAACGAGAAGGCGCTCCATCACGCCCTGCCCTCCCTATTTCCTGCGAATAATTCTCGAGCGTTTTTGGCAAATTGAAGTGATACACATAACGAATATCCGACTTGTCGATCCCCATCCCAAAAGCGATCGTCGCGACTACAACCCCATCCGTAGACCCCATAAACCAATCCTGAATCTCCGAACGTTTCTCACTCTTCATCCCTGCGTGATACGCCCGAGCCGGAAGCCCAGCGGCGCTCAGGTACGCCGCCACTTCTTCCGTGCCTTTCTGCAACGTCACATAGACAATCGTCGGTCCCTTCTCCGCTCCCTCTATTCGCTCCTTCAAAACCTCAAAGCGATCCACCAAAGGCGTCGGAGAAAACGATACATCCAAATTAGGCCGATGAAATCCAGTATTCACGTACGAATCCTCATCGATCGAAAACTCGCGTCGAATATCATCCACAACGGTCGGAGTCGCAGTCGCAGTGAGTGCCAATACCGACGAAACCTTCAGTTTCTGAGCCGCGATCGCCAACTTCAAATACTCAGGCCTAAAATTGTGCCCCCACTCCGAGATACAGTGTGCCTCATCAATCACCATCAAAGAGATCGCCACCGACTCAATCGACGCGAAAAACCGCTCATTAGAAATCCGCTCTGGAGCCACATAAAGCAGCTTCAACGTTCCCTCTCGAATATCGGCATACACCTGTCTCGTTTCATCCGCAGTCAGTGACGAGTCCAATCGAGCCACCGCAATAGACCGACCCTTCAAAAAATCCACCTGATCTTTCATCAACGCAATCAACGGCGAAATAACAATCGTAAGTCCCGGCAACATCAAAGCCGGCAACTGATAACAGAGACTCTTACCACTCCCCGTAGGAAACACCGCCAACGCCGATTTCCCCTTCAGGATTTGTGTGATAATCTTCTCCTGCCCCTCCCGAAAGCCATCAAAGCCAAAGCGCGTTTTCAAAATTTCCCCAGGAGTCATCGTAGTCATAAGACCACACATTTCCACAGATCAAAAAATTAGCAAGCCTCGCTCCGTTTCCTCAATTCCCACGAACGAAACGCAGCAGCAGAACGATTACTACCGTTATCATGATCTCGCATACACTGCTTAAGATCCGTAGAAAACCAGTATAGAAACGATCCGGATGAAATCAATGCTCTGGATTCTGTAAACGTAATACATAAGCCAAATAAAAGCACCCAACTACCCTCTTCAAGCTTCGAACGAAATCCCTCGAACCCCGTCCAATAAAAATCCCCAAGCCAACCACATAAAAAAATGGAGTGCCATCCGAAGCTCAGAGAGCGATCACCCGTTCACTTTCCAAAGACGTTTGTTTGCGAACGCCTTACCAGATCCCGTTTTGAGATACCCTTCGAATTCCAAAGCACTTTCTTTGCTTTCGAAGGCAGCGTAAAACACAAGTTTCCACGGACGAAAAGAGGCAGTAGAGCGATTGTTACCATTATCATGATCTCGCATACGCTGCTTAAGATCCGCAGAAAAACCAGTATAGAAACGATCCGGACTATCTACACTCTGGATTCTGTACACATAATACATAAACCAAACAAAAACACCCAACGACCCTTTTCAAGCTTCGAACGAAATCCCTCGAACCCCGTCCAATAAAAATCCCCAAGCCACTCACATAAAAAAAGATGCCGTGCCATCCGAAGTTCCACGAAGCGATAAAAAAATGCCGTGCCATCCGAAGTTCCACGAAGCGATAAAAAAATGGCGTGCCATCCGAAGTTCCACGAAGCGATAAAAAAAATGGCGTGCCATCCGAAGTTCCGCAAAGCGATAAAAAATGCCGTCCCATCCCAAGTTCCACGAAGCGATAAAAAATGGCGTGCCATCCGAAGTTCCGCGAAGCGGAACGTAGGATGGTAGCCCGGCAGGGATTCGAACCCCGTCTAAAGGTACCAGAAACCTTAGTGCTACCATTACACCACCGGGCCAAACCTTATTCGTAATAAATGGAGCCGCCCATCGGAGTCGAACCGACGACCTATTCATTACGAGTGAATTGCTCTACCAACTGAGCTAGGGCGGCAGAAAGTGCTTACTCAAAATCGTTTGTCAAATCCGAAATCAGAAACATCCGAATTGGCTTTGCCCCACGATTCCTTAAGTGAAAGAACGATCTTGGAAAAACAAGTGGATATGACTGCTAAGCCCCGTTGTCTAGCTAATTTAGAGAAGACTAATGAGGCATACAAAACTAATCCTTAGCCTCATCCTCAGCTTCCTGAGCGGCACGCCGCGCATCCATGATACGCCGCGATTCTGCCCGCGGCAGCATCTCCATAATCGCCTCGTCCAAAACCTTCTTCTTATCCCAATAACAATAAGGTCCATAGGAACTTATCGCCACATCGACCAACAAGCCTAATCGTTCGTAAGCAGGGATTCCCGAATGACCTACAGTTTCCTCCAACCAAGGCTTCAAGTCCAAAACATCACTATCAGCGAGCTCTTGATCGCTCATGATACCGAGTAAACGCTCGAGAAGAAGCTTCCCTTCTCTCGTATTCAAATGCGCCTTCTTAATTCTATTTTTAGAGCCCATCATGCTCTTAAAGAGAAACAGACAACATCACGGATCTAAACGAGAAATCGCAACGCGACATTCATGATAACACATACCACAACTCCAGCGGCAACGTCATCGATCACGACTCCAAAACCACCATAATAACGCTGGAGCTTTTTAATGCCTAGTGGCTTCAGAATATCGAAAAATCGAAAGAGCCCAAACACTGCCAAAAAGATCATCCATGTATAGGACTGCCCCATATACGGTTGAAGCCCCATAAAACAAATAGGCAAAGCGATCACTTCATCGATTATGATTTCACCGGGATCGACCTTCTTCAAGCGCTTCTCTGCTTCCCCACAAATCCCAATTGCGAAATAACACGAAGCCACGAGCAGCAACCCATACCAAAATGGGTTCAAATTGTAGAAGACAACGAGATAGAACAAGATGCCGACCAGTGAGCCCCAGGTCCCCGGAGCGGGCAATCGCCCCACACTACCGATCGTAGCAGACTTGATTACGGCATCATCGGACCAATACCGGGCCCATCTAGGATTTTTCATCATGATTGTGACTCCTTATCTTCAGAAAATACCAAGCTCCCATACTTCCTAAAATACTTTAGACCAGAGAACAGTGTCATATAAACACAGAGTATAAATAAGGCGAACCCAGCCCAATAGAGGCCTTTCGCTACATCTTCTGTCCATGACGCAGCGAGACAAGCAAGGTCCTTGTGAACAACATCCTGAAGCAAAAACGCCCCAACTGCCAATATCTGAGTGACGGTCTTTTGTTTACCTGAGCTTTCAGCAGATACCACAACTCCCTTAGTCGCAGCCACTAATCGCATTCCAGTGATCAAGAACTCACGACCCAAGATGAGCAAAACCCAAAATATATCGACCCGCCCAACATCCACCAAAGCGATCATAAGCCCAAGCATCAGTATCTTGTCGGTCAAAGCATCCATCAAAATACCAAAATTCGACACGATTTTTAGCTTTCGAGCATAATAGCCATCCGCCCAATCGGTGAGGCCAGCGATGACAAACATGATAAATGCCAAGCTAGCAGCCCACTCAAAATCTTCCTTCATAAGAAAGACGATGAGAAACATAAGCGGGATGCGCGACAGAGTCAGGATGTTCGGCAAATTCATTGGCGGCAATCAAACCGCCCTCCTGAGCAAAGTAAAGGGCTTCGTATCGAAATTATTCGAAAACAAGAAGGACTCGATCGAGATCGAGTCCTTTTTAGAAAATAACACTAAATCAATCAGGGGAAACCACTGCCTCCCTCCTGAACGATTCCGCCTTAACGAACCAGCTATCGAGTAAACAATGGGGGCAACAATGACTTAAATGCCGGTGTTGCCAAATCGAGGCTCACTGCCTGGCTCGTCTTTTGGATCGTATCTCCAACCTCTGCCCCATTAACCACATAGGCAAAAACGGGTGCAAACTCAGCGAGTTTCATGCCTTCCGAGAAGGGTGTTGCACGTCCTGACTTACGATCAATCAAATAAAGTGTACCTTGAGTCGCTTCCTTGGAGTGAATTTCAAGAGTACCTTCCCTTTCTCCATGGCCAACGGGTACAAATGTACCAGAACTCGCTAGTTTTAGGAGTGATACAAAGGCATCAATTTCCTTAGAGGCCAAATCAGACGCATCATCCTTTAAACAGGTAGCCCATTTCTTATTAGGACTAGCAAGTTCTGATTCCGTCATCCAAGTATACTTCGTAAGCGTAGATGCTCCAGAACGTCCAAGTTGCTTTATTTGAGCCTGTAACGATGGCGAAAAGTCGACGCCCCATTTCCAAGAATCGAGCTTCATGATCGAAGCAACGGTCTTTTTCCAATAAACTCGAAACGCCGGTGAAAGCTCGTTTTGAACATTCAAATCCTCGATCAACTCAATCGCGACCTTTCGCTGAGCCCCTTTAACGAGCTTTTTGAGAGACGGTTGAATCACCTGAGAATAATACTTGGACTCTGGAGTGAGAACGGATTTTTCATAAAAATAACCATAAGCCTTGGAGGCGTCCATGACCAATAGAGTCAAATCATTGGGTACCGTCTCCGGTATGCCATTTTTATCAAAGCCATATTCCTCGAAAGCTAAATTGCCCGCCTGCTTCCTTTTTTTCGAAAGGTCAGGTATCGGCTTGCTCAAATATACAGAGTACTCTCCCGCAGGTTTGCTCTCGCCTTGGTAGTTAGAAACCTTGGATACGTAAACATTACCACTGTACGAATCATTGACGAGTTCGCTTAATTGAGATCGTTCATCAGAACTCAACTTAACAACACGCTCTGAATACGGCTTCTCATCATTAATATCAATCCAAGCACTCTTTCCGCGTGGCAAAAGTAAAGGCTGAAGCAGTTCGATATCCGACACGCGAGAATGAAGCGTTTCAACAATCGCCAATCTGCTAGAATCAGGCAACATCTCAAAACTCTGAAAATGCTCCAAATTCTTGTAGTAGCCATCTAGGTCGCTCACTTGAGCCAACGCCGAACGAGCGGACTGGTATGCTTTCAAGCCTGCGTCCTTCTCCTCCCATATCACCACGCACTCATCGAAGGATGTCGTATCAAATTCGCCGCCCAATGCCTTAACTTTTTGGATCGCCCCTCTTGCAGAAGCCACTGCACCTTTCGTTTTACTCAATCCCTTTTCAACGTCTTCCTCTGACACCAACGGCTTTAGAGTCTCTATTGAGTCTTCACACTTACTTACCCAATAATTTGCAATGGTCGCCAATTCTTGGATGCGATCACCACTCAAAGCGCTAAATTCAATTTTAAGTTTTCCGATTTTATCAACTGTTTCGATATCGAGTTCTCCTCCCTTAGACAACAGCTTTTGGATGTCAGATTCGATTCGAGCTATTTCAGTAACGCCTTCTTTCGAGTAACCGAGTCGTACGACCGTAGCCATTTGATCAACCAAGTGATCAGCTTCTACAAACGTCGTCTTCGTTTCGACGACCACTGGCTTCGGAGCAACTTTAGTAACAATCGGTTCTGCCTCTGCTACGACAAGGACAGCTTCTTTCGCAACAACATCATTTTCTGGCGATTCAACTTTATTTGCTACCGTTGATTTCGAACCAAGCTTCTCCTTAGATGCGATGGTCAAGGACTTTGCCTCCTCCTTCTTCGCAGGGGCCTCCTTTGCGGGCACACTCTTTGATGTACTTGCGACATCTACAGAATCACTTCCTCCGCTCATGACTACGAAACCAATTGCTATCGCAGCTGCAATTCCTCCTCCAATAAACAAAGGCATTTTACTG
>CAWVWU010000132.1:0-10464 GCA_963933925.1 uncultured Puniceicoccaceae bacterium | reverse complement strand
TCACTTACAACTGTTTACTCACGGAATGGATACGTTTTTATGAAACTGGTGAGATTACTCACCGTATTTCCAATTTTGACTCAAAATTAACTCCAAAAAGCCCTATCCGAGGCAGACTCTTAACACTGAAGAGATTTCGAAATATCGACCTGCAGAACTACGTAGAAACTGATAGTAAAAGGCGAACCAAGAACACTAATTTCTTTACGCCCGAGCACCCCCGCTCAAACATACCCCAAAGATCAGTGCAAAGCATCCCTATCGAAAACGCTCTCACCAGCCTCTTTTAGCACCTTCCCACCCTCGCTAAACTTCTTAAAGTGCCACCCACCATGAGTATACGATCAGTCATCTATCTATTACTACTATTAACCTACTCTGCTTCGGCAAAAACCTATGTAGTCGACGACATTTCAAAACTCCAAGCCACGGCCGATCTACTCCAAGCAGGAGACTCTCTGGCTCTTGGACCTGGTTACTGGCAAGACGTGCAACTTAGCATAAAAAATAGCGGTACCGAAGAAGCCCCAATCACGCTGACAACCCAAACTGCAGGAAGCACCACCCTCAGTGGCACGACTCACATTAAAATCGGCGGCTCCCACATAATCGTTAAAGGACTCCATTTCCAAAACGCATACCCGCCAATCGACTTCATGATCGGCCCCAACCACTCACCAAAAGAAGAAGTCAACGCAATCATCGACTTCGCCTCTGACAGCGAAAACTATGCCACCGACTCACAACTCACGGACTGCTACTTTGAAGCCTGCAATCCTCCCGAAGAACGCAAATTTCACTGGGTTCGCCTCTGGGGACTTCGCAATCGAGTCGACCATTGTCGCTTCGAAGGCCAAAATCACGAAGGAGTCACCGTTCAAGTACGCTTACACCTCCCCGACGCCGCCCACCAAATCGACCACAACTATTTCGTCGATCGCCAGCCAGGTAGCGGCAACGGATACGAATGCATCCAAGCCGGACAAAGCTGGGCCTCCATGAGGCGTGGTGCGATTCGCATCGAGAAAAACATCTTCGAAGCCTGCAACGGTGAAACCGAAATCATTTCGAGTAAAACCTGCGATAACCTCATCAACAACAACCTCTTCCTCCGCTCTTCCGGGACCCTAACGATTCGACACGGCAACCGTACCACCGCACAAAACAACATATTTATCGGCGACGGAAACCCAAAATCAGGAGGCATTCGAATAATCGGTGAAAATCACAAAGTTACCGGAAACTACTTCCATGGTATAAATGCTTTCACAGGCGGAGTCATCGTCCTTTACAATGGAATACCCAATGGGCCAATTAACGGGTACGCAGCAGCACATAACGCCCAAGTCTCAAACAATCTTATAATTCATTGTAATGGAAACGCACTCTATTTCAATGGAGGTTTCGGTAGCCGAAATCGCACAATAAAAGCCACAGGAACCACCCTAAGTGGCAACATCATCGTAAACAATGCCGCATTTGGCGACCTTACCGCCACTGGTAACCTGCCTGATATGAAAGCAAACGATAACCTGTATAACGGCGGCGAATTAGGGCAAGAGGAGGACAGCGGTTTCATACGAACCCAACTTTCTCTCGAAAAACAAGCTAACGGCCTAGTATCCGTGATCGACGGGAGCTCCCAAGGGCTCACTCTTCCCCAAACTCCAGAACTTCATAAAACTTCAAACGTTGGAATTAGCTGGATACGTACAAACACCACGATGAAACAAAACCTCCCTGAGAATTACTCTCACGACATAATATTCCCCTGATTGATACCCTCTAAAAGATCATCTCGACACTAGCACCTTCCTCCTCACAATTCGCCGACCATGAGAATCGTCATAGTCGGGGCAGGTGAAGTAGGAACGCATCTCAGTGAAACACTGAGTATTGCGGATCACGATGTCACGATAATCGAACGAGACGAGAACGTCGTCAACACCCTCCAGGAGCACCTCGACGCACGCATCATTCGAGCCAATGGAAGCTCAAGCCGTGCACTCCTTAAAGCAGGAGTCAACGAGTGCGACTTCTTCCTCGCCATGACCAGTAGCGACGAAAACAACCTCGTCTCCGCCTCCCTCGCCAAAGCCCTAGGAGCACGCATCACATTCGCCCGCGTTCACGACACCACCTTTAGGGACAACTCCATCATAAATTATCAACATCACTTCGGAATTGACCACCTAGTAAACCCGGAAGCCCTTGCTGCCGTAGAACTTGCGAAACACATCCGCAACCCAGGACGCGTTGCGGTTGAAGACTTTGGCCGAGGCCAAATCGAAGTCAAATCGATCGAAATTCAAGCGGGAACCAAAGTAACCGGAGTCCCTCTCAGTGAACTAAAACTCCCCGGAAACTTACGCATCGGCCTCATAAATCGCGGAGAAAAAACCTTCGTCGGCGACGCACAGACCGTTCTCTGCGAAGGTGACAAGGTCTCCCTCTTCGGGCATCCCGACTCCCTCTTCGAAGCCACCACCCATTTCGATCCAAAATCCAAAGGATCCAAATCAATCTCCGTCACCCTACTCGGAGGAACGGAAATCTCCATCTCGGTTACTCGCCTTCTTAGCAATCCTCGCTTTAAGATCCGCATCATCGAGAAAAACCTCTCGCTCTGTAAATCAATCGCCGAACGACTTCCAAACATCAGTGTAATCCATGGCGACGGGATCAACCGCCGCGTACTCGAAGAAGAAGAGGTTGGCAGTTCCGATTTCTTTGTCTCCTGCACCAAAGATGACGAACATAACGTCATGACCTGCCTCCAAGCCCACAAACTGGGAGCCAAACACTGCATGCTCGCCATGAACCGATCCGACTACATCGAGATCATGGGAAAGCTCAACGAATCACTCGGCATCAAACTCGCAGTCTCCCCGCGTATCGCGACAGCCAACGAAATCCTCCGCTACATTGGAAAAAAACCTTTCATCGAGATCGAAGATTCAGGCGAAGACGCCAATTGCATCATCGAAGTCGGCATAGGGAAAAGTAGCAGCGTCGTAGGCAAACAAATACGAGATATCAAATGGCCTAGCGAATGTGTCATCGTTGGACATGAGCACGACTACAACCCCAAAACGCCCACCGGAGAAGACATCCTACGGGAAGACGATTCCATCATCGTTATAATCAGCAAAACAAAGCTCAAAGAACTCCTTTCACTCACTAAGTAAGGAGAGGCCAATCAGCACGCTATGAATTTCGCCCTCGTATCCAAACTATTGAGTGTCGTATTGCTCATCCTCGGGATTGCATTTGCACTCTGCATTGGAGTGTCCTTCATAATGGAAGACGCCATAGTAGGAGCCGCCTCCCGATTTGCCTTCATAACCTCCATCGGAATCTCCCTAGCGCTCGCACTTGTTCTTTTCCTAATAGGGCGAAACTCGAGCCAAAAATTTTTCAAAAAGGAAGCACTCTGCACCATCGGTCTATCTTGGCTACTCACCAGCCTAGTGGGAGCCATTCCCTACATGATACTTACGCCGCATATCGGAATATCCGGTGCCATTTTCGAAAGTTCCTCAGGTCTAACCACCACCGGAGCATCTGTACTCTCTAACCTCGAGGAACTTCCTCGAAGCCTCATGTTTTGGCGCTGCCTAAGCCAATGGATCGGAGGCATGGGAGTCGTCGTCTTCTTCGTCGCTATCCTTGGTTTTCTCGGTGCAAACGGGAAAATACTCTACTCAAACGAAGCCTCAGGATTCACTGCAGACTTCGAAGAAAGTCGCGTACAATCCAGCGTCCTCCACCTCATCTACGTCTACGCAGCCCTATCCTCTGCATGCGTTATCAGCTACTGGCTCGCCGGAATGGACTGGTACGACTCTTTCTGCCACATGTTCGCGACCCTCTCAACAGGTGGATTCAGCACCCGCAGTGGCAGTCTAGCGGATTTCAATAGCCCGCTCATAGAATGGTTAGCCATCATTTATATGGCTCTTGGCGGAGTCAGTTTCCTACTCATCATAAAAACCTCCCAAAAAAAGTTTCACTACATCCCCCGCAACACAGAATTCTTGGCCTACTGGGGCATAATGATTACGGCCATAATCGCCATTGCGATTAACATCTTCGTAGAGGATCAAACCGACTCTGTATCCCATGCCATAAGAGCCAGTGCATTTCAGGTTGTATCCATAATGACGACGACAGGGTTCGCAACCGAAGATTTCGCAGTCTGGCCAACACTTCCCCAAGTAACCCTTCTCGCACTAATGATTATCGGAGGATGCTCTGGATCAACCGCTGGCGGTATAAAAGTTGCCCGACTCGTAGTCGCTGTCCGGATATGCATCCTAAGCATAGAACGCTCATTCAGATCACGCATTGTTCGCCATGTTAAAATGAACCAACGCATCATGAGCGATGCAGCGGGCAACGACATAATGGTCTACCTCGTCCTCATTACACTACTCTGTCTCGTATCCATTCCAATGGCCTCGGTTTTCGAGCCCACACTAAAACTCGACACCAATTTAAGTGCAGTACTCGCCTGCCTGTTCAACATTGGCCCCGGCCTCGCTGAGGTTGGCCCCACCCAAAACTTCGCCTTTTTCCACCCCTACACCAAACTGTTCCTATCGCTCCTCATGATTATGGGTCGCCTCGAGCTCTACGCCATCCTCGTCCTCTTCATCCCCTCTGTTTGGAAACGCTTCGACTAAACCCGAAAGACAACACGCCTGAACACTGTCGCTCAAAACACAAAAAAACGTGATCCTTAACAGACCACGTTTCTTAAAAAGATCAGACTAAACGACCATCGATTAGCCGTCGTCACCGATAGCTTCAACGGGGCAGCCTTCAAGAGCTTCCATACAAAGATCGATATCATCCTGAGACTCAGGTTGTTTAAAAACGAAGGAATAAGCCTCGTCATCATTGCGAGTAAAGAAATCAGGTGCGGTCTCACGACATAGATCGCAATCGATGCACTGTTCATCTACGTAAAATTTTCCAGCCTTATTGTCAGCCCACTTCTCTTCTTTGTCTGCCATAATGGGAGTAACATTCAAACTCACCCCACGAGTGTCAAGATGAGAACAACGGTCCTTCCCCCTATAACACGATCCTAAGAAGCCAACTCCTTATCGATCGCCTCGACTGTACGCTGCACCGCCCCTCGATTCGCTTGATGCCACACTTTTCCCGCCACAGCCATACGCTCTCGACGCTCTCGGTCGCCAAAAAGCTCAACAATAACCGCCACCGCATCAACTCTATCGACCACCTGGACCGCAGCCCCGACTTCAAGGAGTTGAGTGCGAATACTCCGAAAATTCGACATCCCCGCCCCCATTACAATCGGCACCCCCAACGCACCACATTCCACCGGCGTTTGCCCTTCCCGATGTGGCGGCAAACTACGCCCAATCAACGCCAAGTCAGCCAACTGCGTCAAAACCCTAAGCTCTCCATGCGTATCACAGACCATGATATCCACCTCTGCCTCCGGCAGACCATCCGACTTAAAATGATACCGTAAAGACCCAGCACACTCCTTCAACATTTGCCGAATTTCCCCACGTCGCTCCCCATGACGAGGCACTATAAGTAACTTACAATTAGGATCCTCCTTACGAAGCTCCTTCAAAGCGGTTAACAAAACCTCCTCCTCCCCCGACCAAGTCGAAGCTCCTAGGAGGATGAAATTATCTCCCAAACCATGAGCATCACGTAGCACTCGCCGTTCCTCCAGCCCAACAACAGGCTCAAAATCAGCATCAATCTTCAAATTACCCACAACGTCGATCCGCTCAGCGAGAATTCCGATACTCCGAAAACGCTCCCCATCAAGCTCTGAACCAGCGAGAACACGGCTCAAACTACCGATCTGCCTACGAAACAACCCCGCCAATCGCTTCATCGAACGATGCCCGCTATCCGACAATCGCCCATTCACCACCACCACCTTCACTCTTCGCTTCCGTGCCTGCTCAAGATACTCCGGCCAAATCTCCGTCTCCGCCACCACTGCCAAATCCGGCTTAATGCTCCCCCAAGCGAGGTGGCTAAACGCCCAAAAATCGAGAGGAAAATAGGCGATACAAATAGCAAGATCAGAGTACTTCTCCTTCGCCATTGCATACCCCGTACTGGTCGTAGCAGTTAGCACGATTTCCTTACGAGGGTCTTTTGCCAATTCAAGCAATAAGGGCTCCATGGCCAACATTTCCCCCAAACTCACCGCCTGCAGCCAAATCCTCTGTATACCTTCCCTCTTCCTAGGCATTGAATGCCCAAAGCCAAAACGCGTCACAAAGCCCTCCGCATACCCGCCACGCTTACGCATCCTCCAAACGAACACAGGCGTAGCCAACACAATCAGCGGCAGAGTCAGGAATCTATAGATCCAAATAAACACGAACTGCTTCAGAAGCGGTTTTTCGAGCGTAAGGCAAGGCGGAAACAGGCCACACATGTTGCTTTGACAGACGCCAACTCAATACTATTCTCATTCACCAAATAGCCTATGGATCATCTGCACGCATACTGGAGAATGGAATACGTCACCCAGGAGAAAACTCCCGGAGAACGCCGCCCCTTCGTCGACCTCCCCAAACAAGACGACGACAAAAACAACCTCATCGTAGGTCGAGAAAAGCATAGCTTCATCCTCATGAACCGCTATCCCTACAACGCAGGACACCTCCTCATTCTCCCTTATAGAGAAGTTCCAGACATAGAAGACCTGGACCAAGAGGAACGCCTCTGCCTGATAAATACCACCGTCAAAGGAAAACAACTCCTCACAGCTGCCCTCAAACCGGACGGCTTTAACATCGGCATCAACCTCGGAGAAGCCGCCGGAGCAGGAGTTCCCAAACACCTCCACCAACACATCGTCCCCAGATGGAGCGGCGACACCAATTTCATGCCCGTGCTCGGCTCCACCCGCGTCCTCCCCCAGTCTCTCGCAGCCATGTGGGACCACCTCAAAGCAACTTACGATAAATTAGCCTGAGTCATGCCAGAATTTCAACTCTCTCAAGCGGAAATCAAAAAACTCCACTTCCCAAACGCACGGCACCTCTCCCTCCTCTACTGCGGTAAGGAAACCAACCTCCGGAAAATCGAAAAAGCCTTCGGCGTCGACCTCGTCACCCGTGACGAATGGATCGAAATCACCGGAGTCACCGAAGCCATCGCTAAGGTCGAAACCACCTTCAGATTCCTCAACGAAGGCCGCGAACAAGGGCTCAATATTCGCGACCAAGACTTCAACAACGTCGTCACCAGCATCGCCGAAGGACGGGAAAAAGAACTCAAATCCCTCTTCGACTCGGCCACCATCATCAAAACCCGCCGCAAGACTATTATCCCGAAAACCACGGGACAAAAACAGTATCTCAAACATATCCTAGAAAACGACATCGTCTTCGGAATCGGCCCCGCCGGCACAGGTAAAACCTACCTCGCAATGGCCGCCGCCGTCTCCAAGCTCCTCGACGGATCGGTCAAACGCATTATCCTCAGTCGCCCCGCAGTTGAAGCCGGCGAAAGCCTCGGTTTCCTCCCAGGGGACCTTCAGGAAAAGATTCTCCCCTACCTCCGCCCCCTCTACGATGCCCTTTACGACATGCTCGACCGTGCAGACGTCGAGAAACTCATCGAAAAAGGCGTCATAGAAATCGCCCCCCTCGCTTACATGCGCGGCCGCACCCTCAACGACGCCTTCATAATCCTCGACGAAGCTCAAAACACCACGCCAGAGCAAATGATGATGTTCCTCACCCGCCTCGGCAACGAAAGCAAAATGGTCATCACCGGCGATATCACTCAAATCGATATCCCCCGCCACAAAGCCTCAGGACTACTCGAAGTACAAAAAATCCTCACCAAAGTAAAAGGCGTCGCATTTCACACCTTCAAAGCAACTGACGTCGTACGTCACCACCTCGTTCAGCGAATTATCGAGGCATACGACAACTACCGAGATAATAGAGACCAAAAGTAGCCCCCTCCGGAATAGCTTGCGCTCCCAGCAAAGGTTTTCCACTACAATACACCCTACACTATGCTGGTTTCAGAGAAGCTTAAGGCGTTATTTCAGAAGTCCTTTCCGAAAAAACGCATGCGAAGGACCGAGACGTCTTCGTCCATCCCACTCTTCTTAGAGAAGAGCAGGGCAATCTCATTGGTCGTCTTCGTCCTATCCGTTGCCCTCATCGTACTCACAAGCTTTGTCGGCATCCGCCCCTCGGGCTTCCAAATTCTACCCAACCAGTACTCCTCGGTACGCATCACCGCCTCGGATAGTTTCTCCTACCAAGCCAAAATCCTCACCGCTCAGAAAAGAGCCCAGCTCATCAACGAAGTCCCCCATGTCTACCGCATAGACATGACGTCCTACGAAGAATTCAAAGAGCACACCGAAACCCTCCTTTCGGAAATCAAACGCTACAGCGAAATCCAAGCAGACATCTCCGCAGACGGTGCCAAACGCCTCATCATCAGAATCGCCGAAGATTTTAACAAAAAAGGCAACTACCGCCTCTCTGAGGCCGACCTCGATACCATTCTCGGCTACGCCGATCACAAAACACGCTCAGACCTCATAAACACCGGTCTCATCAGCATGCGGGAAAGCTACAAGCTCGGCATCTATGAAAAGAGTGACAGCAATTTCACCTTTGGCCCAGACACCGTCGCCCTCTTCCACATCGCCCGTGAAGACAGTGGCATCGGCCAACGCCGCGTCGAGTCCGTCGAAGATGCCCTCACCTCACTACAAATCGTCTTCAACGCCGAAAACATCCCGCCAAACATTTCCGCCTCCATTATCCGCCTGTTCAGAGACGGCCTCAAACCCAACCTCGTCCGCGACCAACAACAAATGGAGGTCCTTCGACAAAAGATGATCGAGACCCTCAAGCCGATCATCGTTCACGTGCAAAACGGAGCCACCATCATCGAGCCCGGCACCCAAGTATCCCCCGAACAACACGAGCAATACGTCGAATACCGCCGCTACCTAGATGGCAGAGACGTTAAGGAAATCGACAGCCAACTCGCCGGACGCGTCCTCCTCGTACTGGCCATGCTCATCGCAGCCACCTTCTACATACGACTCGAAGACCGAGAAACCCTCCAAAGCAACACCCGACTCGGACTCCTGTCCCTCGTCCTCGTCTGCAACCTCTTCCTAATCCGTATCGGCTACGAACTCTCCAACCTCGAGTACTTCCTCTACCACCCCACCGCCGGCTCCATCATCCCATACATCACACCGACCATTCTCGCCCCCATCATCGTCGCCATCCTCATCGGCACAGGGCCAGGCTTCCTCACCGCCCTTATGATCAGCCTCTTCACTGCAGTCATGTTTGGCAACCGGCTCGACCTGCTCGTCATGTTCTTCATGGCATCCTCCGTCGGCATCTACCTCTGTCGCAAAATCCGCAAACGCGGACGAGTCGTCTCCAGTGGATTCTGGGCCGGAGCCTCCATCGCCCTCTTCACACTCCTCTTTAGCGGACTCGACCACCTCAGCACACAAACCATCGCCAGCCAAATTGCCGGCGGACTCTTCGCAGGAGTCACTCAGGGGGTCGCCATCGTCGGACTCCTTCCCATCCTCGAAGGACTCTTCAAACGAACCACCGGCATTACACTTCTCGAACTCAGCGACTACAACCACCCCCTACTCAGTCGCATGCAGCTCGAAGCCCCAGGCACCTGGCACCACAGCCTCATGGTAGCCAACCTCGCCGAAAACGCCTGCAATGCCATCGGTGCCAACGGCCTCTTCGCCCGCGTATCCTGCATGTTCCACGACATTGGAAAACTCGTAAAACCCGGATACTTTACCGAAAACCAACGAGACGGCATCAACCCCCACGACGAAAAAACCCCCTCTTTCAGTGCCCTCGTCATCAAAAGCCACGTCAAAGAAGGCGTCGACCTCGGCTTCACCTACAAGCTCCCCCGCCCCATTATCGACATCATCCGCCAGCACCACGGTACCAACCTCATTCGCTACTTCTACTTCAAAGCACAACAACAAGCCGAAGCCAGCGGAGCCACCGCCACAGATGTCCAACAATCCACCTACCGCTACGACGGCCCAAAACCTCAGTTCAAAGAAAGCGCCGTAATACTCATAGCCGACTCCCTCGAAGCCGCCAGTCGCTCTCTCGCAAAAGTCACCCCTAATAACGTCGAAGAACTCGTCGACAACATCATGGAGGTTAACATCAAAGACGGCCAATTCGACGAATGCCCCATCACCCTAGCCGAAATCGCTAAGATCAAAGAAAGCTTCATCTTCACTCTCCTCAACTCCCTCCACACCCGCATCGCCTACCCAAAAGGCAAACCCAATAAAGACACCGACAAAAAACCATCCGAAAAAGGCGAGTCCACCACCGACCCCAAACCCTCTCACACCAAATCCAAAAAAACGGAAACCAAATCCAAAGAACCGAAATCCCCAACCCCAAC
>CAWVWU010000131.1:0-10470 GCA_963933925.1 uncultured Puniceicoccaceae bacterium | reverse complement strand
TCTTCTTCGCTTAGTTTTTTCTTCTTTTCCGGAGTGGGGATGATTGCAAAGTGATCAGAAATTTGGGCGTTATTGAAGACACGTTTGTCGTCAGATTTAACCCAGTTGTTTGATACCGCCTTTTTTGCGTAATCGTCGAGGCGACCTTCAATATTTAGAAGCGTTTCTTTGACTGTGTCAGGATAATCCTCTGGGAGAGCCTTGGAATCGGTTCTCGGATAGGTGATCATCTTGTGCTTTTCGTAGAGGGCCTGAGCGAGCTGCAGGGTACGACGGGCAGAGTAACCGAAACGGTTATTCGCTTCACGTTGTAGGGTGGTAAGGTCGTAGAGGCGTCCGGACGACTGACGTGACTTCTTCTTCTCTTCGCTGACGAGAGCGATTGGTGTTCGTTCTGCTGCTTCAGCGACCTCGAGGGCTACTGCTTGGTCCCAGAGGCGATCGACTCTATCGTGTTCGTTGTCGTTCTTTTTGAAGGTGGGTTTTTGGTAGAAGCCTTCGTATTCACCTTCGGCTACTTTGAAGTTGGCGACGACGCGGTAGTAGTCTTGAGGAACGAATTTTTCGATGGCACGTTCACGTTCGACGACGATTGCGAGGGTGGGGGTCTGTACACGTCCAACGCCCGCTACATTACCTGCTCGTGAGCCGTAGAGACGCTTGGTGACACCACGGGTACAGTTGATGCCGATAAGCCAATCTGCTTGAGAGCGACATTGGGCAGCATCGGCGAGGTTTTGCATATCCTTGCCATCTCTTAGGTTTTTGAAGGCTTCGCGAATACTGGCCGGCGTCATGGAGAGCATCCATAGGCGCTTGGTGGGCTTTTTGCATTTCGCGAGTTGATAGACGTAAGAAAATATCAGTTCACCTTCTCGACCCGCATCACAGGCATTGATAACTGTGGTTACTTCCTTGAGAGCCATCAATTTTTTGATCGCCTTGTATTTCGCTGCCGTACGTTCGATGGGTTTGAGTTTGAACTTCTCCGGAAGAATGGGGAGGTTGGCCAGTCTCCAGTAAGCGTCTCGTTTGTCGTAGTCTTCCGGCATACAGAGCTCGACGATGTGACCGACGGCGGAAGTTACGATGTATTCATCGTTTTCGAAATACTCGTCGTGTTTTTCGAATTTTCCGAGGACTTTGCACAAGTCGCGAGCGACACTAGGTTTTTCGGCAATGACAAGAGTTTTCATAACTTCTAGGGGACTAAAATTTTACCAATTTTCGGATTAATAGCATCCAAATTAACCTGATTGAGATGGCGTTTTCGCGGCATCGTGGAATCAGAAAAATAGGGCAAAGAAATGGGCATTTTGATCGGATCTGGCGTACTTATAGGGGATTCTACTCGAATTTCCCGTTTTTGGCGTCGATGACGGCTAGATTAATTCGTTGCAAGTACATTTTTACAAGTCGCTTGAGAATTCCTTCATGATTGGAGGAATCGATGAGGCATTCTGCGTGTCATTTTGGGGTTGGTGGATTCCATGGAGTTCGACTAGTTGTAAACCGCGTAAATATGTTGTGGTAAGAGATTTGGATTGTCATGTATGGAGTTTCCGCTGAGCAATGGAGATCCTCTATCCGCTATAATGATTCCGCGGCTTTAAAATTGTTGATATCAAAGTATGGCGTTATCCCGCTTTAAAAAGGCCCTTAATCAGTTCGGCGAGTTTGCGGTCGATGTGGTCTACGATCGTAGACATGGTAAGCGTGCGCTCTTTTTTGGATTATTCCTGCGGGGATTGTCACTGATTTTCAGCAGTTTGGTGTTCCTTCGCTTTTTCCTCTATAATAATAGGATTCTGAAAAATAAGCCTTTGGGTTGCCTCGTGGTGGTGGTGGGGAATTTGACAATGGGAGGAACCGGCAAGACTCCCGTTGTGGAGAAATTTGCTCGATCTTTGCATAATCGAGGGCGGAAAGTCGCGATCTTGAGTCGAGGTTATAAGAGCAAGGTGACTCATAAAGAGAATTTCTGGCAAAAGCTTTGGCGAGTCTATGTCAAGGGAGCTGCTCCGCATCCGCCAAAAATAGTGAGCGATGGGGAGTCGGTTTTACTTAATTCCGAGATGGCCGGTGACGAGCCCTATATGTTGGCGAGAAATTTGCCCGGAGTGATTGTGCTGGTGGATAAAGATCGAGTGAAAAGTGGTTTGTACGCGATTACGAAGTTTGGCTGCGATACTTTAGTTTTGGATGATGGCTTCCAGTATATGCCATTGAAAGGGCGTCTGAATTTGCTTTTGGTCGACAAAACGAATCCGTTTGGAAACCACCGGATGATACCACGAGGAATCCTGCGTGAACCAGTGAGGCATGTGAGCCGGGCATCCTATGTCTTTTTAACGAAATCCGATGGTAAGCCAGATCTGGAGTTGGAGGCCTTGATTCAAAAACACAATCCGGGCGTGGATGTTATCGAATGTGCTCATAAGCCTCAATATCTACAAGAGGTGAACGGGACTCGTCGATTCCCATTGGAGTATCTCAACGGGAAACGTATCGGAGGATTTAGTGCGATTGCGATGCCAGAAGGGTTTGAAAATTTCCTCAGAGATTTTGGGGCGAACCTTTTGTATACGAAGCGATTTTTGGATCATCATCGTTTTGAAGGCGATGAATTGCATAAGATCTTTGAGGAGTCGGCACGTGCTGGCTTGGAATTTGTGGTGACGACGGAAAAAGACGCGGTTCGAATTTCGGAGGATATGGAGTTTCCGATCCCTCTCTATTTCTTAAGATTGGAGATTGATTTGTTGCGCGGTGCAGACGACTTTGATGCCGCCGTATCCAAAATATGTTTTCCGGATGAATATGAAATTCTTGATGAAGTCGATGTGCATTCGGTTTAATTTATTGCCAATGCTCTCGTTTTTTTGTTTTTGAGTAGGGATATGAAGGATCCCCGCATTGTCCAGTTGGCCAAGAACCTCACGAGCTATTCCACTAGTCTAAAGCCTGGTGAAAAGGTATTGATCGATGCATTCGATATTCCGGACGAGATGATTGTGGAATTGATACGTTCGACACGTGAATTGGGAGCGATTCCTTATGTGAATCTAAATCGAGCGAAGGTGGCTCGCGAGTTGGCGATGAAGGCGACTGAGGATCAGTACCGCATCCACTGTGCGGTGGAGTTGCAGCGCATGAAGGGGATGGATGCTTATATCGCGTTGCGTGGTTCCAATAATATTTTCGAGTCATCGGATGTTGATACTTCTGAGGTGAAGGTGATTTCGGCGGCGATGAAGCCCGTGCTCGACTGGAGGGTAAATCATACTAAATGGTGTGTGTTGCGTTGGCCGTCGCCTTCGATGGCTCAACAAGCGATGATGAGCACAGAGGCTTTTGAGGATTTCTATTTTCAAGTGTGTAACTTGGACTACTCGAAGATGAAGCCTGGGAGTCGAGCATTGGCTGAGTTGATGGCGAAAACAGACAAGGTTGAAATCAAGGGAGTCGGGACTGACTTAAAGTTTTCGATTAAGGGAATTGATGGGGTCGCTTGCATTGGTGAGTATAATATCCCGGATGGCGAAGTTTTCTCCTGCCCAGTCCGCGATAGCGTGAATGGTGTGCTTCAGTACAATGCTCCTACGGTTTATCAAGGCGTCTCATTTGATAACATTCGTTTAGTATTCGAAAACGGGAAGATCGTTGAAGCGACTTCGAGTAATACGAAGCGTTTGAATGAAATATTGGATACTGATGATGGGTCGCGTTTTATTGGCGAGTTCGCTCTGGGGTTCAATCCGTATATCAAGGAGCCGATGCGTGATATCTTGTTTGACGAGAAGATTGCTGGTTCGTTTCACTTTACTCCGGGTCAAGCCTATGAGCAGGCGGACAATGGGAACAAATCGCAAGTGCATTGGGATATGGTATGCATTCAACGTCCTGAGTATGGTGGCGGTGAAATTTGGTTTGATGGTGAGTTGATTCGCAAGGATGGCCTGTTTGTCAGGGAGAATTTACTTTCTCTCAACCCTGATCAATTGCTCGATTAGGCTATGATTGTGGAAAACAAAGAATTGAGTGGTCTGGAATCGTTTATCAAATCGATCCCAAAGACTGAAACGCATCTGCACGTTGAGGGAGCTTTACCGTATGAGCTTCTCGTTGAGTTGGACCCGGGGCGTTTTCCTAAAAATCCAGATTTTCGAAAGGCTGATTACCGATATTCGAATTTCGTCGATTTTGAAAATCTGCTGATCGAGCATGCTGTTGTTTGGTATACTTCGGCTGAGAGATACCATATAGCGTGTAAGCGAATTTTCGAAGGGCTTGCGAAGCAGAATGTAAAGTACGTGGAGACGAGTTTGCATTTGGCGATGACCGAATTTATCGGAGCCGATGGGCAAGAGTTGGCGAGTGCGATCAAGTCGGCTGCTCCTGAGGGGATGGAAGTTCGTGTTATCGGGGCTTTTGTGAGAAATGGTCTGACGGAAAAAATGCGGCCGATTATTGAATCGTGTCATGGATGGGATGAACTCGATGGAGTGGATTTACATGGGCAGGAGTGGCTTGATCTAGAGGATTGGGCGTTGCCGGTCTGGAAGCGCTTTAGGGATGAGGGTAAGATTATCAAGGCCCACGCGGGTGAGCTTTGTGGCCCGGAGAGCATCGTGGAAGTTTTGGACAAACTCGGCGTTGATCGCCTGCAGCATGGTGTTCGGGCAGTTGAGAATCCGGATTTGGTCAAGCGATTGGCGGATGAGGGCATCATTCTCGATGTGTGCCCGATCAGTAATGAGAAGCTACGTGTTTTTGATCGTTTGGAGGATCACTCCATCAGGGATCTGCATGCTGCGGGCGTGACTTGTACGGTGAGTACGGACGATCCTTTGTGTTTCGCCAATTCGATCGAGGACGAGTATCGTGCCTTGGGTGGGCGGCTTGGTTTTTCGAAGTTGGAATTAGCAGAATTTGCTAAGAACGGATTTCGTCATGCACGATTGGACGAGACCTTGAAGACGAATTACATTGATCAAATTGATTCTTTGGCGTGTCAGTAGGGCGTGGAGCAGGAACGTAAGGAATTTTTAGTACCCGAGGGCGTCTATAAGGAACGGCTAGATAAGCTGTTAACCGAGGCGTTTGACGAGCATAGTCGCTCTGATTTTCATCGAGCCTTCGATGAGAACCTCGTATTGATCGACGGTAAGTCAGTCGTAAAGAATCGAAAGACGTGTTCTGGCGACTTGATTACATTTTCTATGCCAGAGCTGAAAGGCTGCCCAATGGGGCCGGTTGAGATGCCGTTGGACATCGTCTACGAGGACGAATGTATGGTGGTCATCAACAAGGCACCGGGCATTATCGTTCACCCTGGAGCAGGTGTTCATGAGCCGACTTTGGCACATGGATTATTGCATCATTGCCAAGGGCAGTTGAGTGGAATCGGTGGTGTTGAGCGCCCAGGTATCGTTCACCGTTTGGATAAGGATACAACGGGCTTGATCATCGCTGCGAAGACAGATGTGGCACACCGAGCCTTGAGCACGCAGTTTTCTGAGCGTGCGTTGACGAAGGAGTACGTCGCCTTGGTGATGGGGATTCCTGAGTTGATGAGCGGCACGATTATGAAGCCGATCGATCGTCACCCAGTGCAGCGGCACAAGATGCATATCGCTTTGGAGGGGAAGGGGCGTATGTCACATACGGACTGGAAGATCGAACATCTCGATGAAAGAGGTTATTCGTTGGTGCGTTGCCGTATTCATACGGGAAGAACCCATCAGATTCGCGTGCACATGAACTATCTTGGTCACTCTCTATTGGGAGACGTCACGTATGGTTATCGTCCTTTGCCACTACTTCCGGTCAAACCACCTCGTGTGATGTTGCATAGCATCTATTTATCTCTGGCTCATCCTTTGAGTGGAGAGAAAATGGAGCTTATTGCAGATATGCCGAAGGATTTTAAGGCGTTTTTGCCTGAGGAGGGATAGTTTTTCTCTTGGAGTCTTTTGGGCACGTTGACCTTAGAAGACTGGCGATTCGTCTAGGCTTTCTAGGCGTTTACTTAGTTCGGCGTGAAGAGCAGTGAAGGCTTCGGTTGTGAATTTCATGGCAGCTTCGAGTTCGTGGGGCTCAAGCTTTTGTCGCTCTTGGTGGGCGACCTTGTCTAGGACATCAGCGAGTTGGGAGAAGCCTACGATGTTGACCTCGCCCTTGAGCTTATGAGCTGTGCTGGCGACGGCTTCGGGATTTTCGGTTTGGTATGCACTTTGGAGATTTGTGTAGGTTTCTTTTCCTTCGGAGAGAAACTCGGTTAGGATGCCAACCCAGATGTCTTCGCCAAAAACGTCTTTTACGACATCGAGACCATCGAAATTGTATTTGGCCGTTTCGCTTGATTGGGCCGATGGAGTTGGGTGAGGGGCTGGGGCTTCTATTGTCGTGTCTGAGTTTGAGTCTTGGGTCGTGGTCTTTTGTGTTTTTTTGGCAATTGAAGATACGTTTACCATTCCAGGCTGTTCGTTGCGTTTTTCTATCTGGATAGTAAGAGCCTTTCCGAGTTGTTGAATGGTAGCCGGTTTTGCGACAAAATTGTCCATTCCTGCAGCCATACATTTTTCTTTTTGTTCTTCGAATGCGTTTGCCGTTAGGGCGATGATTGGAATGGGCGGTGCTCCGAACTCCTGTTCGAATTTACGGATTTCCACAGTCGCTTGAAGCCCATCCATAACGGGCATGCTTACGTCCATGAGAATCGCGTCGTAGGTGGATGTTGTTGCCGCATTTAGGGCTTCTTGTCCGTTGTTTACGATGTCGATATCACACCCCAACTTCTTCATCTGGTGAGCGATTGCGATTTGGTTTACCTTGGAATCGTCGGCGACTAAAATTCTATAATTTTCAAGGCAACCTTCGACTTCTTCGACTGTGGAGTTGTTTGAAATATCAGTATCCTCGTTCTCGAATATCTGTGGGATGGGGAGTTTTAGGACAAATGAAAAACAAGAGCCGTGGCCAGGTTTGCTGGCGAGTCCGATTTTGGATCCCATGTGCTCTATTATTGACTGGCTAATAGTCAGCCCGAGTCCGGTTCCGCCATATTTCCGTGTCGTAGACGTATCTCCTTGTGAGAATGCTGAGAAAAGGCGCCTACGGCCTTTTTCGTCGATTCCGATCCCCGTGTCTCGTACGTTGAATCGAACAGTGGCGAGGTTGTCGGTAATCGTTAGTGCCTTGGCTTCGAGCGTGACGGATCCTGATTTAGTAAATTTGATGGCGTTGCTGATAAGGTTGGTGATGACCTGGCGAATGCGCATCCCGTCGCACATGACGAGTCCGGGAATCCTATCGTCATAAATGGATTCCATGCGAATCGATTTTTCGTTGGCAAGTGGTTGGTAGAAACGCGTTAGGTCGCCAATAAATTCTTTGAGATCAAATCTGACTGGTTCTATCTCGAGTTTTCCTGCGTCGATCTTGGAGAGATCGAGTACGTCGTTTACCAGCTCCATCAAAGCGGTGCCACTGGTAGTGATCGTTTTGAGGAGCTTGTGTTGTTCAGGGTCCTTATTGTGTTCTAGAAGAATGTCAGACAGGCCAATGATTCCATTGATAGGGGTGCGGATTTCGTGACTCATATTAGCGACGAATTCCGATTTGGTACGCGTGGCTTCCTTGGCTTCTTCGTTGGCTTTTAAAAGAGCGGCGGTCTGCATTTCCTGCTCCATTTGGGACGCTTGGAGCTGATCGGCCATTTTGTTGAAGGCCTGGCAAAGCTGTCCTAATTCGTCATTACTCGAATGAACGAGGCGATGGTTTAGATTTCCGTTACCTAATTTGGTGGCTGCTTCCGAAAGTTTGTTAAAAGGTAAGGTAAATCGGCGGCAAGCGATATAGGAAAGGATGCCAATTAGCGTTACAGCGACCAGTGTTATTAAGTTTTCGACCTGCCATAAGGAGTTATTTTCGGTAGAGATGCTGATATCATTTCCGGCCGAAAGGTATCGGACTATCATCAAACTCAGGGCACAAAGAAGCACAAGGGAAGAGGAGAGCAGCGAAGTTTTTGCTGCAAAGCTTAGTCGTCGAATTGGCATGGTCTTGGAAGTAAATCGGCCAATTAGGCTTATCCCTAAGCCGTTAGACTAGGTTTCTCTTCATAAAATGAGCTATTTTACTGTTTTCGAGCAAACTCAAGCTTGCAGGGCGTGAGTGCTCTTTCAACATACCAGCGATAAATGCTATTCCAATATGCTTGTGAATATTATGCCGTGGATTCTTTTCTTCGGCTATTTCTGATCATTGGATTGGCCAAGTTCTAGCCTTTAAAAAACGATGTCCTTTTCTTTTCTAGATTATTCTACCGCGTCTGAGATTCGCGAAAACTATACAACTCCTTGTTTCGTGTACAGTGAGGAGGCTTTGCGTGAAAGTGCGGCGAAGGTGCTGGCGTTTCCCCACGCCTATGGTTTGACGGCTCGCTATGCGATGAAGGCTTCGCCAAATGGGAATATTCTTCGCCTTTTCGCATCGCTAGGACTTCAGATTGACGCGAGTTCTGGCTATGAGGTTGAGCGGGCGATGCAGATGGGTATTCGGCCAGAATCGATTTCGCTGAGCACTCAGGAGTTGCCGTCGAATATTAAGGATTATGTGGAACAGGGCATTACTGTTAACGTGTGCTCGTTGTCTCAATTGGAGCGGTTTGGACAGTTGATTTCTGGAGGTAAGGTTGGGCTTCGGTTCAATCCGGGGCTTGGTTCCGGTGGTACACAACGCACCAATGTTGGTGGACCAGCATCTAGTTTTGGAATCTGGCACGAGCAAGTCGGTGCGGTGAAGGAGATAGTTGCGAAGTACGATCTCGATGTATTTCGCATTCATTCTCACATTGGCAGTGGTAGCGATCCGGATGTTTGGTTGAATGTTATCGGACTCAATTTCGACATTTTGCGTCAATTTCCATCAGCAACTACGATCAATCTCGGTGGTGGGTATAAGGTCGGGCGTATGCCGGATGAGAAGACAACGGATCTTCAAGTTATTGGTGAGCCAATGAAAAAGGCTTTTCAAAATTTCGCGGCTGAGACAGGGCGTGAGATTCATTTGGAAGTCGAGCCAGGGACTTATTTAGTTGCGAATACTTGTGTTCAGCTTTCGACGGTGCAGGACATGACGTCGACGGGAGAGGGTGGATTTGATTTTCTTAAGCTCGATTCTGGGATGACCGACAACGTGCGTCCTTCTATGTACGGAGCACAGCACCCGATGGCAGTACTCACTCAAGACGAAGAGATTCGTGTGAAGAAGGACTATATTATCGTCGGCCATTGTTGTGAGTCCGGTGATATTTTGACTCCAGCTCCTGGCGATGCAGAGGCGCTCTTGCCTCGAACTTTAGTTGAAGCGAAGATTGGCGACTTATTTGCTGTTGGCGGAGCTGGTGCTTACTGCTCTTCAATGGCGAGTAAGAACTATAATTCTTTCCCCGAGTCTCCAGAGGTCTTGTTACGCTGTGATGGGAGTGTCGCCGTGATGCGAAAGAAGCAGAGCTTGGAACAGATCGTAGCGAACGAAGCGGAAATAGCACTGTAGGCCCTTGTTTCTGAACTAAAAGTATACGTGGGTATCTTTTTCCTCCCATGAACGGAGTGGTGCCGCTGGATCGCCCTCTTAAGTTGTAAAGCTACCTTTTAGTAGGCAGATGTTTATTTGCGTCCACATATCAACGGATGAATGTGGTGAATCAGAAGGTTTCGGAGCTAATAAGAGTTGTTTCAATTTGGTGCTAATTGGCCATTAAAAGGGTTTTATATTTCTTAGAAGGCGATAAAATGCTATTTTTTTATTGAAAAAGAAAATTTTGTGTCGTTTTATATGATCATGTTTAGAGGCGATACCCCTTCAGAATTAGCTGTCCCGATGTTTGATTTCAGTATCTTGCGAGATATTCGTAAGCGGTCTGAGATGACATTGAGTGACTTGTCGAAGGCAAGTGGGGTCTCAATTGCAGTGATTTCGAAGCTCGAACGTAACCAGACGCAGGCTGAGGTAGAGACTCTTTTTAAAATAGGACGCGTGTTTGGTTTGCGTGCTACGGACATTTTAACTTTGGCAGAGTCGCCGCTGTCGAATCGTAAAGATAGTGTGGAGTACGATTCCGATGGATTTAACTTTCGAGCGGTTCGTTACAGCAATGGAAATTGCATAATGGCTCAGGCTGGCAAGGGGGCACGTGTCTCTAAGCCTGAGATCCACCATGACGATCATGAAATTTGTTGGGTACTCAAAGGCACTTTAAGAGTAACTCTTCCTACTGAAGTGCAAGTATTAGGCGATGGTCAGAGTATTCAATTCGATGCCATTCAAGAACATTCATATGAAGCAATCGAGGATTGCCAGTTTATGATCGTTCACATACGAAAAGATAAGCGTTACTAGACCTCTCGTTCTGAAGTGGACCCCGAAAACTGGACAGGTGGCTTAGTTGGATAGATAACCGAC